>JBEEGQ010000242.1:0-15503 GCA_041166945.1 Verrucomicrobiota bacterium | reverse complement strand
GGACGGTCATGATGTTCATGTCGCATTGACCGAAATCGATGCGCGCCTGGAGAAGCTTTATCCGCATCGGTTCGGCAAAAGGGCGCTGATGGGCTACTCGATGGGGGCCCTTCATTCTTTGTTCATCGCGGCCTCCCATCCGACGAATTCGCTGCCGGCGGCTCGCGACGGCGCGGGTCGCCGGCCGTTGCTCGAATTTGACCGTTACGTCGCCATCAACACACCGGTTCGAATGGTTCACGGCATGTCGAAGCTCGATGAGTTTTACAGGGCGCCGCTCGACTGGCCGGTCGCCGAACGCGCTGACCACCTCGAAAACACGTTTCTCAAGATCGCCGCTCTCAGCAAGAGCGGCCAGCGATCCGAAAGCACCCTGCCTTTCAGCGGCACGGAATCGAAATTCCTCGTCGGCCTGGCCTTTCGGTGGACCCTGCGGGACATCATCTACACCAGCCAGCGCCGCCATAACCAGGGTGTGCTGAAACATTCCATCCGCACCCTCCGCCGCGGGCCTCTTTATCAGGAGATCCTTCAATATTCGTACCAGGATTATTTCGAAAAGTTTGTGATCCCCTATTATGAAACCCACGGCATCGCTGCGCCGATTTCGAGCGCCCTGGAGCAGGCCGGGGATCTGCGCACTTATGAAGCCCCGCTGCGCGCGCGTCCTGGCATCCGCATCATCGTCAATCGAAACGATTTTCTTCTCACCCCGGAAGACCTGGCGTGGCTCGGCGCCACATTCACCCCGGATCAACTCACGGTCTTCCAGAATGGCGGGCACCTGGGTAACCTGTTCAATCCAGCGGTGCAAAAAAGCATCCTCGGCGCGCTCGAAGATTTAAAATTCGCTCCTGCCAAAACCGAATGATTCAACAGTCACCATGAATTGGACTCCCCTCAATCTCACTGTCCGGGTGGGGTGCCGCCTCGCCTATGAAACCACCGTCCCGACGCCCGTACTGTTCGTCCTGAGACCACGACTCGAGGGGCGCGTGCTGGTGATGCAGGAGAAACTCTCCTTCGGCATTGCCCAGCCGTCCTATGAGTTCCAGGACTCGCATGGCAACAGCACCTACCGAGCCCTCCTTCTGCCTGGCCGCAACGAAATCCGGCACGACGCATTGGTCGCCGTCTCCTCGACCCCAGACAGCCGTGAGATCACGGGCCCGCTCGTGCCGGTGGGAGAACTCCCTTGCGAATTGTTGCGATACACACTTCCCAGCCGGTATTGCGATTCGGATAAATTGCTGAACTTCGCCTGGAACCAATTCGGCCAGGTCCCGCATGGCCCTGCCCGGGTGCAGGCCATCTGCAATTGGGTTCATCACAACATCGAATACCGCTTCGGATCCGGACGGCCCGACCTCTCCGCCTCGGAAGTCATCGAGCGGCGCTTCGGCGTTTGCCGCGATTTCGCCCATGTGGCGATCGCCCTCTGTCGCGCGTTCAATCTGCCTGCCCGTTACATCACGGGACATCTGCCGGACATCGGCTACATCGATCCTGGATCGCCGATGGATTTTCATGCCTATTGCGAAGTGCACCTCGGGCAGGACTGGCTCACGTTCGATCCTCGCTACAATGTTCCCCGCATCGGCCGCGTCAAAGTCGCCCACGGCGCGGACGCGGTGGATGGGGCGTTTGCAACGATATACGGCGAAGCGACACTGGTTCACTTTGAGGTCTGGGCTTATCAAGTGGATCCGCAGCAGGTTTCCGTGGGCGATCCTGTTGACCTCTCGAAGCGCCTCGACGGCGCGACGGCAATCCGGTTGAACTGAGTCGCGCGGAGCGCGGGTGGCACTTGTCACGCTGCGACGCATCCTGGACCGGCGCCGGCGTAGCGCCGATTGGCAATCGGCTGTTTCGCGGAGTGGCACTCCGCAAACGCGCCGGCCTGGTGCCAGCGACGCATCGAAATGCGGCTCACGATTGGCAAGTGCGTCGCTCTGCCGGTTGCCAACCGGCGATACAGCGGACTGCCAGTCCGCGCTACAGTCGCTGCGTAGCGCCGATTGGCAATCGGCTGTTTCGCGGAGTGGCACTCCGCAAGCGCGCCGGCTTGGTGTCAGCGACGCAACGAAATGCGGCTCACGATTGGTAAGTGCGTCGCTCTGCCGGTTGCCAACCGGCGAAACAGCGGACTGCCAGTCCGCGCCACGATTGCACTCCAATACCTCCGCGAATGTTGTGTTGTCGCAGCGCGACAGTTTCCACCTTGTCCGCGTGGGGCAAGCGGATCTCCGAGCATGGGGTGAACACCCCATGGCGCACATGCCCGGCTTTCGCCGATAGTTTGTGTCGTCATGCTTGATCTGCATCCGAAATGGAAACAATTCACGCGTGGAATCTGGACCAGATTGCCCGACGGGAAAGCGCCGTCCATAAAACCAGGGCGCGGCAAATCTGCGCGCGCGGCGAATCAACTTCAGCCAGGGACCCCACGGCAACCGAGCAACCGAAGATCCCCTCCCAGGCAACCCCAAGCCGCTCGGACCTAACCGCCGAACATAAACCCTGCGCGCGCCGAGAGTCGGGCGCAGGGCTTTCCCTTCCAGACGCCGGGATTCGCCCGACATCAGACAGGAAATCCCCTGAAGCGAACACTCGAAGGGAAGCTGGATCGCATTGGACTGGCGGGGACAAATCGCGCGTTCCATCATCCGGCCCAGGCTGGCGGCGACATCATCCATGAAGAAAAAGGCGTTGAACCCAAAATTGTTGAGGAATATCGACGCCTATTGGCGCGCGGCAAATTACCTGTCGGTCGGACAAATCTATCTCTACGACAATCCGCTTCTGAATAAGCCGCTTCAGCTGACGCACATCAAGCCGCGCCTCCTCGGGCATTGGGGCACGACGCCGGGATTAAATTTCATCCACGTGCACTTAAACCGCGTGATTGTGGAGCAGGATCTGAATGTCATCAGCATCATCGGGCCCGGCCATGGCGGTCCCGCGATGGTGGCGAACGCCTACCTTGAGGGCACCTACAGCGAAGTTTATCCGCATATTTCCCCCGATGCCGATGGCATGCAGCGACTGTTCAAACAGTTCTCCTTCCCCGGCGGCATTCCGAGCCACGTGTCGCCCGAGACGCCCGGTTCCATCCATGAGGGCGGCGAGTTGGGTTATTCGCTGTCACACGCTTTCGGCGCGGCATTCGATAATCCCGACCTGCTCGTGGCGTGCGTCGTGGGGGATGGCGAAGCGGAGACGGGCCCGCTGGCGACGAGCTGGCATTCGAACAAATTCCTCAACCCGGTCCACGACGGAGCCGTGCTGCCCATCCTGCATCTGAATGGCTACAAGATTGCCGGCCCCACCGTGCTCGCGCGGATTCCGCACGACGAATTGGAAGCGCTTTTTCGTGGATACGGTTACAGGCCGCACTTCGTGGAAGGCGATGATCCGATGACCATGCACCGGCGGATGGCTGCCACACTGGATGTCATCGCGGCCGACATCCGCCGCATCCAGCGCGACGCCCGTGCGAAAGGATTCAAGAAACGACCCCGGTGGCCCATGATCGTCCTGCGCTCCCCAAAAGGCTGGACCGGCCCGAGCGTTGTGGATGGGAAACGCGCCGAAGGCACGTTTCGATCGCACCAGGTGCCGATGGGCGACATGAGCCATCCCGGGCATGTGAAGGCTCTTGAAAAGTGGATGAACAGTTATCGTCCCCGGGAATTGTTCGACGCCGCCGGCAAGCTCCGTCCGGAACTAGCCGATCTCGCTCCAAAGGGAAGGCGGCGCATGAGCGCCAATCCGCACGCCAACGGCGGACTTCTGTTGCACGCATTGCATCTGCCAGATTTCCGCGATTACGCCGTGAATGTGCCGAAGCCGGGATCGGTAAGCTGCGAGGCCACTCGCGTTCAGGGCCAATTCATCCGCGATGTGATCCAGCGAAATCCAAAAAACTTCCGAGTCTTCAGTCCCGACGAAACCGCCTCCAACCGGTGGGGCGCGGTCTTTGAAGTGACGAACCGTTGTTCGACGGCGGAGACGACGAAATTGGATGAGTGCGTGGCGCCGGATGGACGCGTCATGGAGATGTTGAGCGAGCACCAGTGCGAAGGCTGGCTGGAGGGTTATCTGCTCTCGGGACGCCACGGATTTTTTTCCTCCTACGAAGCGTTCATTCACATCGTGGATTCGATGTTCAATCAGCACGCCAAATGGCTCAAGGTGGCCAGCCGCATTCCCTGGCGTCAGCCCATCGCCTCGCTGAACTACCTGCTCTCCTCCCATGTCTGGCGCCAGGATCATAATGGCTTCAGTCATCAGGATCCCGGCTTCATCGATCATGTGGTCAACAAAAAGGCGGAGATCATCCGGGTCTATCTGCCGCCCGACGCTAACACGCTCCTCTCCGTGACCGACCATTGCCTGCGCAGCCGCAATTACGTCAATGTGATCGTGGCTGGAAAACAACCGTCCCCCCAGTGGCTGGACATGGACGCCGCCCTCCAGCATTGCGGCGCCGGCATCGGCATCTGGCCGTGGGCCGGCAGCGGCGCAAGCGTCGCTCCGGACGTCGTCATGGCCTGCTGCGGCGACGTTCCCACTCTGGAAACTCTCGCGGCAGTCGAGTTGTTGCGGAAATTCTTTCCAAAATTAAAAGTCCGCGTGGTCAACATCGTGGACCTGATGAAACTCCAGCCCCGCAACGAACATCCACATGGCTTGAGCGATCTTGAATTCGATGAGCTCTTCACCCGCGACAAGCCGATTATCTTCGCCTATCACGGTTATCCCTGGCTGATCCACCGGCTTACTTATCGCCGCGCCGGCCACAAGAACCTGCACGTGCGCGGCTACAAGGAGGAGGGCACCACCTCGACTCCGTTTGACATGGTGGTGCTGAATGACCTCGACCGTTTTCACCTTGTCGCCGATGTCATTGAGCGCGTGCCACACATCGGACCCGGTGCGGCGGCCGTGCGGCAGGTCATTCAGAACAAGCTGGCGGAGCACAAAACCTACATCGCCAGGCACGGGGAAGATCTGCCGGAAATTCGCGACTGGCAGTGGTCGGGAAAAGCGTCATCGGCCCAACGATGAGGTCGTCCGTATGGGTGGAACACCCCATGGCACTAGCGCGGTCGTCTGACATAAAGTCACCCTATTGAAAACCATTCATCCCCTGCCAATTCAAGCGGCCCTCATCCACGCGCCACAGTTGTTGGTCACCAGCTTCCCATCCAATCCGTTCGGCTCCGAACAGCGACCCCCGCCGGACTCGGCGGATTTGCAGGCGTTCCTGGTCTTCCTGCAACAAGGGCGTCCGCACCGGCCTTACGTTCGACCTTCGCAAAGTGCCGTTCCGACATTCGCCGCCTGCCCCCCGGCTGGCGCCACCTGCGCATCACTCCAGTTCATGGAATGAACGATGACTCCCATTTTCCAAAAACTGCTCGGTGCCGGCGTACAACTTGAAGCACTGATTCGGCGGACGGCGCACGGCATCGGGGGTCTTTTCGTTTCCAAAGCCGAAACGGCCCGGAGGGCTTCCGGAAGATTCGAGGCGCTCCAGCGTCGCGAGCTGGAAGCCGAACGCCTGGATCGCCTGAGAAACCCCCGCAACTACGAGGGAAAGTGAATAAGCCCTTGAACACCGAATAAAATGGCTTCGGGTAATACCCCATAGCATCACCCGAAAGGAGCCCCTACCCTTTCGGGGTGAGAACCATAAGAATTTTTCCCGGAACGGCTTTTAAAATCACAAAATGATCATGAGAACACTGCAAGATCTGTTCATGGACGAACTGGCCGACCGTTACGATGCCGAAAAGCGGCTCGTCATCGCGATGCCCAAAATGATCAAGGCCGCCACCTGCACGCATTTGCAAAAGTTGCTCCGGTCGCATCTCAAGGAAACTGCGGGTCATGTCCGCACCTTGGAGAGGGTGTTCCGATTGTTTGGGGTAAAACCGTGTCTTAAGAAATGCGAGGCCACGATCGGACTTTTGAAGGAGGGCGATGAAATCGCAGCGGACAACAAGGGATGTCCCGCGCTGAATGCCGCGCTTATCTCCGTCGCACAGAAACTGGAACATTACGAAATCGCGACTTACGGCTGCCTTCGCGGTTGGGCGCGCCTGTTGGGCAATGTGGACGCCGCCGGCCTGCTGCAGGAAATTCTCGTCGAAGAAAAGGCTGCGAACCACGCGCTCAGCGAACTCGCCCGGTCTCGCAGCAATAACGAAGCGCTTGCCGCAGGTGAAGTGGGCGAGTCCGATCCTGCGCCCAAAGAAGCCGAAGCCAGGAACCGCGCGCGTCCCGTACGAGCCTCTGGCGCCTGGCGCTCTAGTTTCACCGCGATGGCGGGCTAAAGCAAAACCCCCGCGCTTTCGTGAACCTGTCTGAATCGATCCGAAAATTTACCGCGACGAAACACAACAAGAACCAATCCTTTCCGCAGAAGAAGCCCGGCGCCCGGGTGATCGCCACCCCGGCCGCAATCCATCTCCGCGATGACGAACATTTGCCCCTGAAAAACATTAACCAATAAAGATCACGATCCTATGAACAAAGAAATGCAAGCAATCAGCAATGACGTCGGCATCCTCGCCGAAGACGCGCGCGCCCTGATGGCCGCCACCGCCGATGTGGCTGGTGAAAAAGTGGCGGAAGCGCGGAAGCGGCTGGGAGCTGCGCTCGAAAGCGGCAAGGAACTCTACGGCCGTGTGCGCGAGCGGGCGGTCGAAGGCGCCAAAGCCGCCGATCAATCGGTGAGGGAACATCCCTATCAAGCCATTGGCGTCGCCCTCGGTTTGGGCGCGCTGCTCGGTTATCTGATGGCCCGCCGTTGTTCGCGCAACGATTGATTCCATGGAACAGGCCACCGATAGCGCCCCGCCATTCGCCGACTTGTCGAAACACTTCGCGCGCCGGCTTCTGACGATCGGGGAGAACCGGCTCGAGTTGTTGATGCTCGAAATGCAGGAGGAGCGCGAGCGCCTCCTGCGTTCCATCCTGCTGGCGCTCGGCACCGCAACGCTCGGCCTGCTCGCAGCCCTCACCCTCACGGGCGCACTCGTGGTGCTCCTGGGAGGTGTCTCACCCGCGCTCGTGCTCCTCAGCATGACCGCCCTTTATGGCGGCACTGCGATTGCCCTTTACCGGCGGCTGAGCTGCCTGATCCGCGACTGGGAAAGTTTTCCCGCCACCCTCGACCAACTTAAACAGGATCATGCATGTCTGGAAAAAAGCCTCACGTAACGGCGCTTGAATTGCGGAAACGATTGTTGATAGCGGAAAGCGCGTTGAACCGTGCCCAATTGATCGGCGCCTGGGATTCGATGACCAACCCCGTTCGCCTTTTCGCCGTGCGCGCCCAATCCTTCAGCTCAATGGCGTCCTCGGCGGCATCCCTGTTGACGGGTCTGGCCACCTGCGGAAGGGGCTTCCCCTCGCCGGCCAACGGAAAGCCGATTCCGTCCTGGACCGACACCATTCTCAAAGGCGTGCGCCTCGCGGCGTCTGTTGGACTGGCCTTCCGCGCCAACGGCCACAGTGGGGACGCCAAGTAAACCCGGTTCCCCAGACTGCTTCTCAAATCGATGCCCCTCGACCAGGCCACGCTGCCTGAGCCGGCTTCCGCGGAGGCGCGCAGTGATCCGTCCCTTGCACAGCCCGCGTCCGTTCCACCCGCTCCCGCGCCGGCGTTTCGGTTCACCCCGCCACAACTGGTGATGATGGCAGCGGCCGGGGTTGCCTTTCTCTATTTCGCGCGGCCGGTGGCGCTGCCCATCGTGATGGCGTGTGTCGCTGGCGCGACCTTGAAACCAGTCATCCGCTGGTTGTCGTGCTGCCGCATTCCGCCGGTGCTCGGCGCCGCGATCGTTTTGGGCATCCTCGTTGCGGGCGTGTCCGTGGGCTCCGTGCAACTGGGCCGGCCCGCCGTGGCGTGGGTGAATGAGGCGCCGGAACACATGGAGAAGCTGAGGGAACGGTTGCAGGGAATCTTCAAACACGCCGCATGGCTCAACCAGACCGCTGCCGCAGTCACCGCGCTGGGCACCACCGACGAGGACCAAAAAAAGGCCGCCATCACCGAGCTGAAAGCCAGCCGCGGCGCCTTCGTCAACTGGTCCCGCATCAACTGGACCGGCACCTTCCTCGCCATGGTGGGCGAAACAATCGTCCTGCTCTACCTCCTCCTGGCCTCGGGCGATTTGTTTCTCCAAAAGCTCGTTCACGTGATGCCCACCATGAAGGATAAAAAACGCGCCGTGGAGATCAGCCACGAGATTCAACAAAACATCTCCAATTATCTCTTCGCCGTAACACTCGTGAACATCGGCCTCGGCGTCATCGTCAGCGGCGGCCTCTATTTTTTTGGAGTGCCTAACGCCGCCATGTGGGGGCTGCTCGTGGCGGTGTTGAACTTCGTCCCCTATTTCGGACCCGTGGCGGGCATCGTCCTGTTGAGCGCGGTGGGACTGCTCTCTTTTGAAACACTATGGAAAGGCCTCCTGCCTCCTGCGTGGTATCTGTTGCTCCACCTGCTCGAAGCCAATCTCATCACGCCCGTGGTGCTCGGCCGCCGTCTCACGCTCAATCCGGTCATCATCTTCGTTTCACTCATCTTCTGGACCTGGCTGTGGGGGGTGCCCGGCGCCTTGCTGTCGGTGCCGATCCTCGTTTCGATCAAAGTCGTTTGCGACCGCGTTCCCTCGCTCTCCTCCGTCAGCGAACTGCTCGCCAATTAGCCCTATCCGTCGGACGGGGAGAAGGATGGGGTTTCCGCGGCCCTCTCCTCTCGCTGCCTCCGTTTAGCACCAACGGCGCGGATTTATTCCAGCCCGAGGGCAACGCCCCAGGAACCAGGCCGTTGGCCTTCCCGAGAGCTGAAGGCGCGATTCATGCCGCGCGGAGAGAGTCCTTCATCGAATACCTCGGATGAAATGGAGTCCAATTTGTCAGCTTGGCCTCCCACAACCGGTTCGAGGGATAGGCTGGCCTCCCCCGAGGCTTGGGAAAATCGAACCGCAACAACCAACAGACATATAAATGAAGAAATTAAGCGCGGTTCTTGCCGTGATGGCATTGGCAGTGTCGGCGTTCGCCGGCGAATTCCAGGACATCAGCATCAAGGAGGTCAACTCCCTCACGAAATCCAAAAAGGCGGTCATCATCGATGTCAACGGCACCGAGTCCTACAACAAAGGCCACATTCCGGGCGCCCTTAATTATGATGCCATCAAGGATTCCTTGTCCGCCAAACTTCCCTCCGACAAGGATGCCCTCGTGGTGGCCTATTGCGGCGGACCCAAGTGCATGGCCTACCAGGCAGCGGCCAAGGCAGCCACCAAGCTCGGCTACAAAAACGTGAAACACATGTCAGCTGGAATCACCGGCTGGAAGGAAGCCGGCCAGAAACTGGAAAAATAATTCTCCCCCGGACATTTTTAAACCTCACGCGGGCACTCGAACGATCGAGTGCCCGCGTTTTTTTTATTCGTCCGATGAACCCCAAAGGAGCCGGATCACCATGAGGACGGCAGATCCGTCAGTGTCGCCTTGAGAATATTGCGAATGGCCATTTTTTCAGACGTAGGCAGATAAACGAAATCCCTGTCACCGCTCCCGGCTTTTAACGCCTTCCCCAAGCGTTCGTAAATGCGGGTTTTCATAACGCCCGGCAATCCCTCGAAAACCGGGCTGTAAATCATGTAGCTGCATCGATGTTGAAAAAGGCGTGTGGTGAGATCGAGGTCCTTCAACGATAAGCCTTCCGCCGTCGCGCGACGCGTGTGGAGGAAATCAGCCCGATACGCCGGGTCCGGCTCGAGCCCGCCCGCCGGCAAAGGCGCCTCGTCGGCGAACAACAGATAACGCGTCACGATGAGTGCCTGCTCATCGAGCTCGGCCGATTGACGCGGTGAGAGTTTTCCGTCGCTGACAAACAGCGCCGTGCGCGCGCGATAACCCGCCTCGACCACCCGGTTGACGAATCCCGCCTGATGTTCATGAACCAGGTGGGCGAAAATGTCGCTGGTCCCGGCCGCATACTTGGAAAAAGTGAAGCGTTCCCCCGGAGGATTCGGGAAAGTATTGATGACGCCCGCAACGTAACGTCCCGTGAGATTGCCCCAATGGTTCGTAATGCCGTGTTTGCCTGTGACATGCCATCCGCCGAAGCGTTCTGAAAACGGAATTCCATGACCGCTCTGGCCCCCGCGAAACGCATCCAGGCTGCCGCCGCCGGGCCCTGGCATGACGGATTTGATCACGAGGCCGGGAACATGTCCCGTGTCATCGCTCACATGACAATTCATGCACCGTTCCGAGCGCTCAAAGTGAATGGCGCCGTTGTCGCGCGGAATGTCGAAGATATAAAAGATCGCGCCCAATTGAGGATCCAGAGCGAGCACCTCGATGCGTCCTCCCGGGATGTAACCCACGTAAATGTCCTCGTTGAAATAAATCGCCCGGGGATTGGAAGGCGAGATGAACCGAAGTTGCAGACTGGTGGTCGAGAAGACCAGCAGTTGCGAGGAGAGTGGAACGTCAAAAATCTTCAGAAGACTGATCAGGAAAGCCTTTTCACCCGAACGATCCAGCCGCGAATCGGTCTCCAGCGTTCCCATGCTGCTGGTAAATCGATCGCGCGGATTTCGAGCGCGATAGTTGTGCGGTGGCGCATCGAAATCCCGGTAAGTCACCAAAGCCGTCGAGTCCGCCGCCCGGCCGCACAGAGTGAGGCACAGCACGGCAACCATGGTGAACAAGCGGACGGTACGGCTCATGAAAACGGCGTTCTGCGGGCGGGCCCTTGAACTTCAGCGCGTTGACTCCAGCCTGATGCCCTCTCGGGCACCCCGGTCCCAGGCCCAAAAATTCGAGAGCCCAATCCAGAATGACCTTGAAGCGGCATGAATGTCGCGCGCCTGCCCGTCATGCCTGCCCGTCATATTAGCAAGAACCGACTCCAAGGCCAGTTTTTCCAATTTGACTCCCCCTAACCATTCGTCATTCGTCATTTGTCATTCCCGCACTCGTCACTTCGTCACTCGTCACTCGTCACTCGTCACTCGTCACTCGTCACTCGTCACTCGTTAGACCACTCGCCACTCCTCCCCACCCACTCGCCACTCCCCCGCGGCACGTCATCCCCAATCTTCGGACAAAGGGGGGCGGATCGAGTAAGAATTTGGGTCGTGAACCCCAGGCAACTCCACATGGCAGCCCCATGCCCCTCCGCTTCGGCGCGCTGAGATCTTCCATGTTCCTCAAAGACATCGAGAATCGACCGGCTGGGGGCATGACCAAAATCGCCTTCAAGACATTGCGGGACACCGGCGAGGCCGTCCCGGACATTCTGCATCTGTTCCGTTTCAAGACACGCAGCACCGATCATCTGGTTCGTTTCACCGAAGAGGTCATGCGCGGCCCCTCGCCGCTTTCGCCGGGAATCCGTGAATTAATCGGCGCATTCATTTCACGAAAAAATCAGTGCTCATTTTGCAGCGACGCCCATGCAGCCGCTGCGTCGCAATTCCTCGAACCGGATCTGGTCGATGAAGTGTTGTCGAATTTCGAAAATTCCCGCCTCGACTTGCCGCACAAGGAGCTTTTCCGTTACCTCTCCAAACTGGCAGGCAACGCCTCGCGCGTCAGCGCCTCGGATATTGCCAGGCTGAAGGCTGTGGGTTGGAGCGAGGAGGCCATTTACGACGCGCTCACGGTGGCCTCCGTTTTCCAGTTCTACAACACATGGAATGGCGGATCCGGAGTTCAAGCGATGCGGTCCACAGATTACGTTTACAGTGGAAAAGTGCTCGATACGCTGGGCTACTGCATGGATTTCAAATGGAAGCGGCTCATCAAACTTTCAGTGACCCGGTTCTTTTCGTTGATCCGGGTTGTTTTCCTGGCGCGCCGTGACAAGGATCGCCGCCCAGCGGACCCGTGGGCCGAACCGACTCCGCCCCAGCGAACATCCGCCTGACATGCGAATTTGGGTTCCGTACACATATTGAAACAGGATTTGCTTCAAGGACGAAGGAATGGGAAGCCTCAAGAAGCGCCTTAGTTGCTTTGCCGCAATTCTCCTGGTGGCATTTGGCTACGTCCTCGCCCGATTGCCCCGCCTGGATCCGGCGGAGATGTCGTCGCTGGCGGGCCGCTTTAGTTTCAAACGGTTTTCACTCCCGGAAATCCAGGACCATCCGCCTTACAAGTTCGTACGCCACGTTCATCCCAGCCTCGAACGGATTTCGGCCTGGGTCTCGTCCCTCGGCGCCGCCGCCACTCTCGCCGATCTCGACGGTGACGGACTGCCGAATGATTTGATCTACGTCGACCCCCGCACCGACCTTGTCACGGTGACGCCGGTTCCGGGAACAGGCGAGCGCTACGCCCCCTTTGCCATCGACTCCTCCTTCTGGGCCAATAATTCCTACGACCCCGCCACCATCGCCCCGATGGGCAGCGTGGCCGGCGATTTCAACGAGGACGGATGGCTCGATTTGATGATCTATTTCTGGGGCCGCACTCCTGTGCTTTACCTGCGCAAACCGGATGGCGCACGAGACGGCACGGCATCATCCGCGATGAAACTCACCGCGGAGTCGTTCGCGCCGCGTGAACTCAGCGACTCGGGGGAACGCTGGTTTTCCAATTGTGCCCTCCAGGCGGATCTCGATGGCGACGGCCACATCGATTTGTTGATCGGCGGTTATTTCCAGGACGGCGCTCAAATCCTCGACGCTAGGGCCGGCGGAACGGTTGTCATGCACGAAGGCAAGTCGAGGGCGCTCAATGGCGGGCACAAGCACGTCTTTCTCTGGCAGGCAGCCACAAACGGCCCCGCGCCTTCGGTGACGTACCAGGAAATAAAAAATGTTTTCAGCGAGGAAATCGCCCGCGGCTGGACGCTGGCCATGGGCGCTGCGGACCTCGATGGCGACCTGTTGCCCGAGCTTTACCTGGCCAATGATTTTGGCCCGGACCGCCTGCTTCACAACCGCTCGACTCCCGGGGATCTCAAATTTGCGCTGCTCGAAGGCCGGCGCGATCTCCTGACACCAAAATCCTGCGTGCTGGGCCGGGATTCGTTCAAGGGAATGGGTGTGGACTTCGCCGATGTGAATGGCGACGGCATTCCCGATATTTATGTCAGCAACATCGCGACGAAATTTGGGCTGACCGAAAGTCACTTTTTATGGTTGAGCACCGGCGACACCGGCAGCATGAAACGCGGCGCGGCTCCCTTTGCCAATGGCAGCGAACGTCTCGGGCTGTCCCGCAGCGGCTTTGCGTGGGACGCGCGCCTGGCGGACTTCGACAATGACGGCGGGTTGGAAGCCATCCAGGCTTGCGGGTTCATCCAGGGCAAAATTAATCGCTGGCCTGAGTTGCAGGCGCTGGGAACGAGCAATGATCAGATCGTCCACAACCCGCGCCTTTGGCCCTCCTTCAAGCCCGGGGCCGATTTGAGCGGGCACGACGGGAATCCCTTCTTCGTGCGCGGCTCCGACGGCCGTTACCATGACATTGCCCGGAGTCTCGGGCTGGCGGAGCCGATGGTCAGCCGGGGCATCGCCATCGCGGATGTCGACGGCGATGGACGGTTGGATTTCGTGACGGCCAATCAATGGGGAAATTCCTATTTTTTTAAAAATGAATCGCCGCACCCCGGCGCGTTCCTGGGGTTGCGTCTGACCCACGGAAATGGCTCCCCGGCCGTCGGGGCCACGGCGCGCGTCACCCTGGCGGACGGGCGAAAGCTCATCGGCCAGGTCGATGGCGGCAACGGACATTCCGGACGGCGCAGCCCTGACATTCATTTCGGACTGGGGGCGTGGAATAAATCGCAGCCGTTGTCCGTGGCGCTCCAATGGCGCGACAGAAAAGGCAGAGTCCAACAGAAATCGCTGCAATTAATTCCCGGGTGGCATTCGATCGCGTTGCGCACCGATGCGGCGGATGGCGCTGTCGCTGCCGACCGTTCCGGGGGCCGCTTGATTTCCGCCGGCCATTAACCTCGATTGAAAACAAAAGCCTTCAATACGACCGTTCTGTTCTATCCGAACAGGAACATCCAGCTGCGGCTTTTCGCCCTTTGGTATTTCACGACGTTGCTCATCGTCTGGAATTTGCTCGGACACCTCGTGTTGGGATTCGAGCAATCATGGGCCACACCATTGACCGCGATCGCCACGGCGATCCTCGTTTCCATGTTCCTGGATTGGGTCGATGCCCGCGCCAACAACCGCGAGTTGCGCTTTACGGGTGGGCTGTCGGGATTCCTCAATTTTCTGCCGGCGTGCCTCATCCCGGGCTTTGCGTGTGGGATGTTGCTTTACTCCAATGAACGCCTATGGCCCGTCGTGTTCGCCGTCGTCCTTTCCATCGGGTCCAAATTAATTTTACGGGCACCTGTGGGCAACGGTCGCACGCAGCATATTTTTAATCCTTCCAATCTCGGCGTCGCCGTGACGCTGGTGCTTTTCCCCGAGGTGGGCTTCGCACCCCCGTACCATTTCACCGAGAACATCACGGGCTTCTGGGATTGGGGACTCCCCATGCTCGTGCTGATCACCGGGATCATCATTCACGCCCTGTTCACCGGGCGCCTGCCGCTGGTGGCCGCCTGGGTGGGCGGCTTTATATTGCAGGCCCTGTTCCGCGCCCACCTGTCCGGCACGCCCTTTTTTGTCCCGCTGATGCCCATGACCAGCGCGGCATTCATCCTGTTCACGCTTTACATGATCCCGGATCCGGCTACGACGCCTTTGAATCCCATGCGTCAGGCGTTGTTCGGTTTTTCGGTGGCCGTGGTTTATGCCATGCTGCAGATGCTTCACCTGGTGTTTGGACTTTTCTTTGCCCTGCTGGCCGTCTGCGCCATCCGCGGTCTCTCTCTGCACGCCCTGGCCTTGTGGCGGCGAGTTCAAGGCACTCAAGAGTCAGCCCGACGGGAGGAAGTGTGCCTTGAGGCGGCGGCGCAAGCCGGTTCGGTGGAAGCCGGTAAATAGCGAGGCCTCCTCGCCCGTCCTTCGGGCACTCTGCCCAGTAACCGCCGAACAGAAACGCCTCCTCTCCCCCTCCCTCTCCTCCATTTCGGAAATGGAGGAGAGGGTGCCCGAAGGGTGGGAGAGGAGGAGCATCCCTCCCGACGGGCGTTACGGAGCGCAATGCGCGCATAAAGTCCGGGGGGTTCTCTCCTCCGGTTGGGCGGGCATTTGTTTAGCGCCAAAGGCGCGAATTTATACCAGCCTGGGGGCAGCGCCCCAGGAAAAGGCACAAACCAGAGGAGTTAGGGCTGAAAGCCCGGCCTATCGTTCCGATGAACCGATTCTATCGGCAATGAAACGCGCCCTTCAGCGCTTGCGGTGATAAACAACTGGTTTCCTAGGGCGGTGCCCCAGGCTGATATGGAGCCGCGCCTTTGGCGCTAATCAAATACCGTAGCGCGGACTGGCAGTCCGCTGTTTCGCCGGTTGGCAACCGGCAGAGCCACGCACTTTCACATGGCGCATCGT
>JBEEGQ010000241.1:0-6962 GCA_041166945.1 Verrucomicrobiota bacterium | reverse complement strand
ACAGCGAGTCTGTTTTTGGTCATACAGGACACACAAAGATATGCCGGGACTTTAGACGCTCCAGCGGGGAGCAAAAGGGGAAACCGTTCAATTCGGGTGTCGCCGGAAAGCGCCGGCCTTACGGTTTCAACGCCCGAGCCGATAGCACAAGAGCTTGAAGCAGATGGAACCAGCAAAGTCGAGTCCGGCTGTGGCTCGGACCGGTGCCGGGAGACCGGCATGGTTTGGTGTGTCAAGGTTAGGCTTGCCAAACCGGTTGGCCTCCCTAGATTGTGCCGCTCTATTTGACTATGAGCATGAGCTTTGCACCCATTCTAGGGGCGGCCGCGGGTGCGGACGCCTCGAAACCAGCGCCCGGACAGGGAATTTGGCAGATGTTTCCGGTCCTGCTGATGCTTTTTGTGCTCTATTTCCTCTTCATGCGGCCGCAGCAGAAGCGCGCCAAGCAGCACACCGAGATGCTCAAGACGATCAAAGCCGGCGACAAAGTGGCCACCAGCAGCGGCATCATCGGCGTGGTGGTGACCGTGAAGGAGCGCACGGTCAGCCTGCGTTCCGAGGAGAGCAAGGTTGAGGTGCTCAAGAGCGCGATATCCGAAGTGCTGGAGCGCAAGGGCGAAATCGCCGAAGCCAAATCCTGATTTCATTCCATGACTCGCAAGAACGTTTACCAGCTCATCGCCACCATCATCGTCCTGCTGCTGTTCGTGCCTTTCATCTTCCCGCCCACGGGAACTGATTTCACGAAGGATTTCATGGCCCGGGCCCGAAATCGCGATGCCGCGTTCTCCAATATCGTCGTCACCTTCGACGCGATGCAGAAATCCAACGTCAATCGCACTTACGGAAATCTCAAGGACGCCATCGGCACGAATGATCTGATGAAGTATTTTCCCGGCTATGCCGCCGCGAAAAACGAGAAGGATCCCAACGGTTACATCCTCAACCGGCTGCAACGGGATTCCGCGGGCAAAATCCGCCTGGGCCTCGATCTCCAGGGCGGCACCCGTTACGTCGTCCGCATGGACACCACCAAACTCAACACCAATTCCGACCGCGGCGCCGCCCTGTCGAAGGGTGTCGAGGTCATCCGCCGCCGTGTCGACACCCTCGGCGTCGCCGAGCCCATCATCCAGGCCCTCGGCGAGGACCAAATCGACGTCCAACTGCCCGGCCTCTCCGAGGCGGACAAGGAACGCGCCCGATCCCTGATCGAAAAGGCCGCCTTCCTCGAATTCCGGATGGTTCATCCTGAGAGCGAGCAACTCATCGCCTCAGGCCTCGTCGATGTCGGTTACGAGGTGATGAAGCTGGAACAACGCTCCAAGAAAAATGGACGTGAAGAAAAATCGATCACCCAGTTGATGGTCAACAAAAAGCCGGAGCGCGATTTGACCGGCAAATATGTCACCCGGGCCGGTGTCATCCGGGATCAGATCAGCAACAAACCCAAGATCACGTTCGAGTTCGACAAGGAAGGCGCGGCCAAATTCAAGGAGATCACCACAGAATGGCAGCCCAAGGGCAACCGCGAGTTTCGCCTGGCCATCGTGTTGGATGGCGAGCTGCGTTCGGCGCCGGTCATCAAAGGCGTCATCCCCAATGGACAGGGCGAAATCTCTGGCGATTTCGATTACAAGGAGGCCGCCGACCTCCAGAGCACCCTCGAGAACCCTCTCGAGGCGCCCGTGAAGATCATGTACGAACAATCGGTCGATCCCGGCCTCGGCGCTGACACGGTGAAAAAGGGATACCGGGCCGCGCTCATCGGCACCCTCGCAGTCGCCGGCTTCATGCTGATCTATTATATGTTCGCCGGACTGGTGGCGAACATCGCGCTGATGCTCAACATCATCGTGACCCTCGGCGTGTTGTGCGCGCTCGAAACGACCCTGACCATGCCGGGCATCGCCGGCATCGTGCTGACGATCGGCATGGCCGTGGATGCGAACGTGCTTATTTACGAGCGCATTCGCGAGGAACTGGCAGCGGGCAAAACCCTGCGGGGCGCATTGTCGGCCGGCTATGACAAGGCATTCGGAACAATCTTCGACTCGCATCTCACCACGTTAATCGCCGCCGTCATCCTGATCTTCATGGGCACAGGATCCGTCAAGGGCTTCGGTGTCACCCTGACCGTCGGCGTCGCGCTGAGCCTGTTCACCGCGCTGGTCGTCACGCGCTTGATTTTTGATTTCATGATTTCCAAAGGCTGGGTCACCAGCCTCAAGATGATGCACCTGATTAAGGGGACGAAGTTTGATTTCATGCGCTGGGCATTGCCCGCATTCGCAGCCTCCTGGCTTCTCATCCTGATCGGCAACGGCTACGGCATTTTTGTCCGGGGCAAGGACGTGCTGGGCGTGGAATTTTCCGGCGGCAACAACCAGACGCTCGGGTTCACCAAAAAGATTGATCAGGCCCGGATCACCGAGGCGATCAAAACTCTCAATGTCGGCGAGCCGGTCGTCCAATATCAGCGCGACATCACCGGCAAGGGGGAATCGCTTCGCATCACAACGCGTGTTGTGGATGAAAAAGCCTCGGAAGTTCCGCAGCGCGTCCTCGTCCTGCTGCAAAAACAATTTCCCGAAGCCGGCTTTACGTCGTTGGGCACCGATCACATCGGGCCGACTGTCGGCAAGGAAATCCAGCGCAGCGCGGTCATCGCTTCGCTCATGGCCATGTTTTTCATCCTGGTTTACGTCGCGTTCCGCTACGAGTTCTCGTTCGCCGTCGGCGCGGTCGTCGCCATTCTGCACGATCTGCTAATGACCTCCGGCTGGTTTTTCCTGACCGGCCGCGAAATGAGCAGCACCTTCGTGGCGGCCATGCTCACGATCATCGGGTTTTCCATCAATGACACGGTCGTGATCTTTGACCGTATCCGGGAAGATCTGCGGATGGGGGTTCGCGGGAGTTTTCGCGAGATGATGAATCACGCGCTGAACCGGACGCTGAGCCGGACGCTGATCACTTCCGGCACGGTATTCCTGGCCACGATGTCGCTCTACATTTTCGGCGGCGGCATGATTAACGATTTCTCCTTCACATTCCTCGTGGGCGTTCTCACCGGCACCTACTCGTCGATCTACATCGCCAGCGCCCTGGTGCTTTGGTGGCACAAAGGCCAGCGTCCAACGCTCGGCGGCGGAGTGGGCGTCGAGGCGGGGACAGCCGTGCGCGCGACCGCGGCGGTCCGCAGCTAAACTGCGGGGTTACTCATGCCTCCTGCGGCTGCCGTTCCTGTCTGGCAGTGGGGGGCGTTCATCGGCGGGGTCCTGGCGTTTGTCCTCCTGGACCTGTTTGTGTTTCACCGCGGCGCCCGCCCGGTGACCATGCGCAATGCGCTCTTCTGGACCCTGGTCACCGTCGTTCTCGCCCTCGGTTTTGCCGGCTTCCTCATCCCATGGCGGGGTCGCGTTGAAGCCACTGAGTTTCTCACGGGCTACGTCATCGAATTGAGCCTCTCGATGGACAACGTCTTCGTGATCGCCCTCATCTTCGCCTACTTCCGGGTTCCAGCAGAATACCAGCACCGGGTCCTCTTCTTCGGCTTCATCGATGCGCTGGTGATGCGCGGGGCGTTCATCGCCATCGGGATGGTGGTGGTGGGGTGGTTCCACTGGATCCTGTATGCCATGGGCGGATTCCTGATCTTCAGCGGCATCAAAATGATCACCTCCAAGCAGGAGGGGGTGGAGCCCGACAAAAACCTGTTGATACGCCTGGCGCGGCGCATTTTTCCCGTCGCGCCGGCCTTCGAAGGGCCGCGTTTTTTCACGCGGCTGGACGGCCGGTTTGCCCTGACCCCGCTGGCGATCGTGCTGATAGCCGTCGAGAGCGCGGACCTCGTGTTCGCCATTGATTCCATTCCCGCGATCTTTTCGATCACAAAAAAGCCGTTTATTATTTTTACCTCAAACATGTTCGCCATCCTCGGCCTGCGCTCGCTCTATTTCGTGCTGGTGGGCGCGTTGAAATACTTCCGGCATCTCAAGTATGGACTGGCCCTGGTGCTCGTGTTCGTCGGGTTGAAAATGCTGGGTGAAAAACTGCGCCCCATCC
Source organism: Verrucomicrobiota bacterium (assembly GCA_041166945.1). Lineage (GTDB taxonomy): Bacteria > Verrucomicrobiota > Verrucomicrobiia > Limisphaerales > JADJPG01 > DASTLJ01. The sequence goes on along the minus strand of JBEEGQ010000241.1, from coordinate 2,894 downwards.
CGCCCAATCTTTCGTTGGTGATCGTGGCGGTCATCATCCTTCTCTCCATGCTGGCTTCGCTTTTCGTTTCGAAACGCGAGTCCGCTCCGCCGCCGCCCGGCGACTGATGCCATGCACGAACCGCTGTCCGTGAAACTTGCCCAGATCGTCAAGCACCAGGATTCCGCCACGGGCATCACCCTGAATGAACTGATGGAGCGGACGCAGGGCCGCGGGTTTTACCTCGTCATTATTCTCCTCTCGCTGCCGTTTATCGTGCCGGTCTCGATCCCCGGCGTCAGCACAATTCTCGGCCTGACGATCGCCACACTCACCCTGCGGCTGGCGCTGGGAAAGTCGGCGCGGCTTCCCCGGTTCATGGGCGGCCGCAAGCTGTCGCCCGCGTTCCGGGAAAAAATCCTCGGCGGCAGCGTGAAGTTCCTGCGTTTCATCGAGAAAGGGGTGAAGCCGCGCCGGACCCGATGGCTCGCCAGCCGTTGGGCCATCAGCGCCAATGCCCTGCTGATGACTTTCATGGGATTGCTCCTGGCCCTGCCGTTCCCCCCGTTCCCTCCCTTGACCAATGCCCTGCCCTGTTATGCGTTAATCTTGATCGCCGTCAGCACGATGGAAGAGGACGGTCTCATGATCTGGGCCGGCTACGCGATGAGTGTTGGCACAACGATTTATCTTTTCCTTGTTGCCGAGGGATTGAAGATTGTTTTTATGAAGTTCCTGCACGCCGTTCAACACTGGCTCCAATGAAATATCGCTGGTCCATCGCCCCCGCTCAGCCCGTGCTGACGGCGTTTCTGGCGAAGGAACTGGGCATCTCGACGCTCCTCGCGCAGTGCCTCCTCAACCGGGGCTTCAGCGAACCGGCGCCCATCACCCGTTTTCTACAGCCGCGTCTCAAGGACCTTGCCGATCCGTTTCTCATCCCCAACATGCGCGCCGCCGTCGAACGCCTGTTCGTCGCGCGCCAGCTCGCCGAGCCGGTCGTCATCTTCGGCGATTACGACGTGGACGGCGTCACGTCCGCCACGCTGCTCGTCGAGGTGCTGACGGCGCTGGGATGGCGCATCGAATGTTATCTGCCCCATCGCATGGACGAAGGTTACGGGCTCAGCCAGGCCGGTGTCGAAAATTGCCTGGAAAAGTTTCCCGTCAAATTGCTCCTCGCCGTCGATTGCGGCTCGACCGCCGTCGAGTCGATCCGTCTCCTGCGCGAACGCGGCGTGGATGTGATTGTCCTCGATCATCATCAGGTCAGCATCCCGCCGCCCGATGCAGTCGCATTGGTCAATCCACATCAGGCGCCCGCTGACAGCGATGAGGGCGGGTCCCGGTTTCGAGAGCTTTGTTCGGCCGGTCTGGCGTTCAAGCTGGCTCACGCGATCGTGAAGCATGGGCGCGTGACGGGATTGCCCGGAGCGGACACGTTCGATCTGCGTCCATTTCTCGATCTGGTGGCTCTCGGGACGATCGCCGACCTGGTACCGTTGACAGGCGAAAACCGAATTCTCGTCAGCGCCGGTCTCGAACGACTCAACGTGACCCAACGCCCCGGCCTGGTGGCATTAAAAAAAGTCGCGGGTATCACCGGGAAGGTCGGCGGCTATGAAGTCGGATTCCAGCTGGGGCCGCGCCTCAACGCCGCCGGGCGCCTCGAGACCGCCGAGGAGGCCGTGCAGCTCCTGCGGGCCCCGGATGGAATCTCCGCCGAGCCGCTCGCGCTCAGCCTCGATCTCCGCAATCGCGAACGTCAAAAGATCGAGCGCAGCATCGCCGACGAAATTCTTGGCGCGCTTCGGGTCCGGTTCGACCCGGCCCGCGATCATGTGATTGTCGAAGGCCAGCTCCTCTGGCACATCGGAGTGGTGGGCATCGTCGCCTCGCGCGTGCTGAACGAGTTTTACCGGCCCACCATCATCATCGGCGGCGAAGGCGAGGAATGGCGAGGGTCGGGCCGCAGCATTGAAGGCTTCGATCTCGCGGGCGCCTTGCGGGCTTGCGACGATCTGCTCGTGCGCCATGGAGGCCATTCCATGGCGGCCGGTGTCACTGTGAAACGCGACAAAATCGATGAGCTTCGGGCGCGTCTCAATGATCTCGCGCGCCGTTCGTTGAAGCCCGAGCAGTTTCAGCCATTGCTGCGCCTCGATGCGGAGGTGACCGCCAGCGAACTGACATTCGAGAGGCTCACGGAACTTCAGCAGTTGCAGCAAACCGGCATGGGCAATCCCGCCGTGCATTGCGTGCTGCGCAACGTGACCCATGCCCGCCCCCTGCTCCGGATGGGCGCGGAAAAAAAACATGCAAAGCTCTGGATAACCGATGGGCGCCAGACACGGGAGGCGATCCTGTGGAATTGCGGCGATGGCTCGCTGCCCGTTGGCAAATTCGACCTGGCGTTCGTGCCGCAACTGAACGATTTCAACGGCACGACCAGCGTGCAGCTGAAGGTGCTCGATTGGCGAGCCGCGGATTCATAAGCCAATGCCGAGCGCCAATTCACAGCTCGCGTCTCCTTAAAATTCCACCCGCTGCCCACGTTCCACCTTAAAGCGGCATAAATGGCGCGCTCCTTTCATCGGGCTTTGCGGCGTCCCAAAAATCGAGCCAGGCCGCGCGCCATTTCCTGAAGCCGGCCACCCGCGCCAGCTGGAGCCGCCGCGTAACGTTCGAGCGCCGCCTCCCGCAGCGACGTCCTCAAGCACCGATGCGCTTTCCCGGCAAAAACAATGTCGATGACAACGCTCCAAAACACCCAGCAGGCGAGCCACCACGAAAAGAAATTCGAAATATCGAACAGGCTGTCGGCAATATACATGGTCGGCATCATCATCAGCCACGGCAGCAAAAGAATCCGGCCCTGTGTGCGGGAAGCGGCTTGGTGCGCATTTTTCGATTTC
>JBEEGQ010000240.1:0-4033 GCA_041166945.1 Verrucomicrobiota bacterium | reverse complement strand
CCTCGCGATTTGTCAGTGACGTCGTCCCGATCGTCGTCGTCCCCGAAAAAGTCCCCGTCAAATCAGAACTCCCATCCTCTTCCGCGACCACCGTCGTGCCTGCGGCACTATCGACGCCGGCAATGTTCCGCACCCAGAGGACGGCCCCGGCGCGATCGCATTTGACGATGAATGTTTGCGTCTCCAATTCGCTGCTCAAGCTGAACGCGCCGAAGCCCGCGGTTTCCTGGAAGCTCCCGGTGACCAGGGCATTCCCGGCGGGATCCAACGACAGACCGGTCCCCTGCTCGATGCCCGGCCCCCCAAAGCGTCGGGTCCACAGTGGCGTTCCGCTGGCGCTGAATTTTGCGATGAAAACATCCGGGCCTCCGGCGCTGGCCAGAGTGGTTCCTCCGAGCGACGCGCTGCCTGTGAAGGCACCCAGGACAACCGAATTGCCTGCCGCATCGGACGCGATTCGGCCGCCGCGACTGGTCCCCGTGCCCCCCATGGGACGGACCCACAACAAATTCCCATTTCGATCGAACATCGCCGCGAACGCTCGCTGCGCCGCTCCGCCGATGACCGTTTGCCCTCCAAAATCCGCGTTGCCGGTGAAGCTGCCTGTGATGTGGACATTCCCCATGCGATCGACAGCCACTCCCGCGGCGGTGTCGTTGCCCGCTCCGCCCGCTCGCCGCGCCCACACGACGCTGCCGCTGCGATCGATCTTGACGATGAACGCATCGGTGCCGCCGGCGCTGTTCAATGTGAAGGACCCGAACGTCACCGATCCCGAAAATGCACCTGCGGCGTAAACATTCCCCGCGGCGTCCAGGTCGAGGTTGCCTCCCGGATCGATTCCCGTGCCAATCCCGCTGCGCGCCACCAGCACATTTTCCACATCGCCCGAAGTCACCGTAAGGGTCGCCGACGCGCTCGTCACTGTGCCGGCATGATTTCGAACCTGTACCTTGTAGGAGCCGGAATACCCGGGATCGACTGCGGGCAGGTTCAACAGAGCATTGGTTTGGGAGGGATAGAGCGGTCCGAATTCGTTCCACCATTCGTAGGTCACGCCCTGCTCGTCCGCAACCGCGACGCTTAGCGTGACCGGCGTGCCGGCCGCTGCGGTTTGTCCCTGCGGTTGAACGCTGATGACCGGCAACTGAGACGCGGCGCGGGCGGAAAACGCAACGACGCTCCCCCAAAACAGGCACACGAGGATTGGCAAAATTGGCCATCGCGCCCGGTCGTGTCCAAAAATCCAACGACAGTTGGGTGAGTTCTGGACACATCGAGTTATCTCTGATCGCAGGGGAGCCTTTGCGCGCGGCGTCGTTCGCGGTTTTTCGTTTTTGTAGGTCATCTTTTTGAGGTGAACTGCCGGGAAGGAGCTAGCAAGACGCGGCCCAAGTTTCGGACCGAGTAGAAAGATGTTCCCAACGAAGCGTGGTGAGGCCCACAGTTGAAAACCCGCCCTTACGAAGCCAATGCAGCCGGGCGCCGGCCCAGCCGCAAAAGCCCCTTATTCAAAACCCTCCAACTCTGTGTCTCCGTGTCTCTGGGGTGAAACAAGAAATCGGACAGGCAAACCACCGTGGCACGGAGACACAGAGGAATTGCTTCTTCCGATCGGATCAACCAGGACGGCGTTAACATAGGCGGAGGACGAAGTGCCCGTCCGACCTCGTCGCTTGTGAAAAAATTCACAAATTAGCCTTGCGAGGGTTTTAGGCGGCGATTAGCGTGCCGGACCGCGACTTTGCAAAGGTCGCCGCCGATTATGCAGACCACCACCGAACTGGGCTACAACTCGAAGATCGAGGGAGATGTCGTGGTCACCCGGGTGGATGCCGCTCTCAATTGGTTTCGTAAGAATTCCCTGTGGCCGATGCCGATGGGCCTGGCGTGTTGCGCGATCGAACTCATGGCCGCCGGGGCCAGCCGGTTTGACATCGCGCGGTTTGGGTCTGAGGTCATGCGGTTTTCACCGCGCCAATCGGACGTCATGATCGTCGCCGGCACGGTCACATATAAGATGGCGCTCGCGTTGCGGCGTATCTATGATCAGATGACAAGCCCCAAGTGGGTGATTGCGATGGGCGCGTGCGCGTCGACGGGCGGGATGTATCGGAGCTATGCGGTGGTTCAGGGGGTGGACACGATTGTGCCGGTGGATGTGTATGTGGCGGGGTGCCCGCCGCGGCCGGAGGCGCTGCTGGATGCGCTGATCAAATTGCAGGGAAAAGTCGCGAAGGAGCCTGTTGTCAGCGAGTTGGAGATCTCTGCCATGTTCCATTCCAGGAAGATTTCGAAGCCGGAATAGCCGATAGCCGATAGCCGATAGCCGATAGCCGATAGCCGATAGCCGATAGCCGATAACCCAATATCCAATCGCCAATAGCCAATAGCCGCCATCAATTGTATCTTCGCAGTGACCGCTCTTGATTCAGCCTTAAAGTTAACGGCCCAGTTCGGTGACGCCTTTTCCGAACCGGCCGAATTTCGCGACGAAATCACCCTCACCCTCTCGGACCCCGAACGCATCGCCGAAATCTGCGCGTTCGCAAAACAATCCCTGGGCTTCGATTACCTGATCGACATCTCCAGCGTCGACGACTACGGCGCAGATCCCCGCTGGACCCTCGTCTACGAACTCTACGGTTACGGCCATCGGTGTCATCTCCGCGTGAAGACCCACGTGAGCGAGGAGAAATCCGAACTGCCCACCGTGACGACCGTGTGGCGCGGAGCCGACTGGCACGAGCGGGAGATCTACGACATGATGGGCGTTCGCTTTCGCGGACACCCCGACCTGCGCCGAATCCTCATGTGGGAAGGCTATCCCTATTTTCCCTTGCGCAAGGATTTCCCGCTGGCAGGCAGGCCGACAGAGCTGCCTGACGTGGCTTTTTCAAAAACGGCACCGATGGAAGGCGGGCCGTTTGTGACAGTCGCGGGCGGCAAGAGCGCCATCGAGCGCGAGCCGCGCGTGCGCACACCGGAGACTTCATCCTGATGCCCACGACCCAGGAAATCCAATTTCGTGATGCCAGCGCGCGCGTGTCGGCACTCATTCCGCCTTCCGACGAACTGCAGGATCTCGAAGGCGAGAAAATGGTGCTCAACATGGGCCCGTCACACCCATCCACGCACGGGGTGTTGCGGGTTCAGCTCGAGTTGGACGGCGAAATCATCACGCGCGCGATGCCCGATGTCGGTTTCCTGCATCGCGGTGATGAAAAAATCGCCGAGAGCATGACCTACACCCAGTTCATCCCGTACACGGATCGGCTGGATTATCTGGCGCCGCTGGCGACCAACGTCGCCTATGCCCTGGCGGTGGAAAAACTGATGGGCATCGATCGCCAGTTGCCGGCCCGTTGCCAATACATCCGGGTCATCTGCTGCGAGCTTGCCCGCATTTCCGCGCATCTCCTCGGGCTTGGCGCCTTCGCGATGGATGTGGGGGCGCTGACCGTGTTCATGCACACGTTCACCGAGCGGGAGAAGATTTATAATCTCATTGAATGGCTGACCGGCGCGCGTTTCACCACCAGCTACACGCGCATCGGCGGGCTGTCACGCGACCTGCCAATCGGCTGGGTGGACAAGCTCCGGGTTTTTCTCAAGGAAGTGGCCGTTAACTTTGATGAATCCGAAAAGCTCCTGACGCGCAATCGCATCTTCGTGGATCGCACCCGCAACGTCGGCGTGATCTCGAAGGAGGATGCCATCGATTACGGTCTGTCGGGCCCGAACCTCCGCGGCAGCGGCGTGGATTACGATTTGCGGAAGGCCCATCCGTATCTGGTTTATGACCGGATGCAGTTCGACATCCCTCGCGGGTCCGTGGGCGACTGTTACGATCGGTATCTGGTGCGCATGGAAGAGATGCGGCAGAGCGTGCGAATCCTGGTCCAGTGCCTGGATCAACTTCCGGGTGGCGCGGATAACGCGGCGAAGGAGCCCATCAACATTCCGGATGGCAAGACCGTGTTGCCGTCGAAGGACCGTGTGATGACGAGCATGGAGGAGTTGATCCATCAAT
>JBEEGQ010000239.1:0-3255 GCA_041166945.1 Verrucomicrobiota bacterium | reverse complement strand
AGCAGATATTGCTTGAGTGTCGCGGCCGTGCCCACGGGGTCCTGGTGAGCGCCACCGAGCGGTTCGGGAATGACCTCGTCGGCGAGCTTGAGCTCCAGCAAATCCTTCGCGGTAATCTTGAGCGCTTCGGCCGCCTTGGAGGCAGCAGCGCGATCCTTCCATAAAATCGCCGCGCAGCCCTCGGGGCTGATGACCGAATAATAAGCGTTCTCCAGGATGAGGACGCGGTCCGCCACGCCGATCCCGAGGGCGCCTCCCGAGCCGCCTTCTCCAATGACCACGGCGATAATCGGCACCTCGAACAACATCATCTCGCGCAGGTTGACGGCAATGGCCTCGGCGATGTGCCGTTCCTCGGCGCCAATTCCCGGATAGGCGCCGGCGGTGTCGATGACCGTGATGATGGGCAGGTTGAATTTGTCGGCGAGGCGCATCAGGCGAAGCGCCTTGCGATAACCCTCGGGGTGCGCGGAACCAAAGTTGCGCCGGATATTCTCCTTCGTATCCCGCCCTTTTTGCGTCCCCAGCGCGATGACCTTATGGTCACCCAACCTGGCGAAGCCCCCCACGATGGCGCGGTCCTCGGCGAACAGGCGGTCGCCATGGATCTCCTGGAAATCAGCGAAGGTCGACGCAAAATAATCGAGCGTAAAAGGCCGTTTCGGATGCCGAGCCAGTTGGACCCGCTGCCAAGCGGTCAGGTTCGAAAAAATCTCCTTCCGGGTCTCGGCAATCTTCCGCTCGATGCGCGCAATATCGCCCTCGATGTCCACGGAGAGGCTGTGATCCTCCCGATGTTTGCCCAATTCCTCGAGTTTGCGCTGGAGTTCGGCAATCGGCTTTTCGAAGTCGAGCTGATGTTTCATCGGCGCCCAGTTTAACGCCGCCCCGCCATCAGGCAACGGCGAACTGAGCGCCCCCGCAGCCTGCGCACGGCATTCATGCCCTCGCCCGAGAAAGCATGCGTCTCGTCACCGACTACTACTGCCACGCCCACCATTCGTCATTCGTTATCCGTCCTTTCCCCAACTCGTCACTCGTCACTAGCCACTCGTCACTCCCCACCATTGCCGCCGTTCCGCTGTTGCAGCGCGCCGGAAAGGATGCGTTAATGCACGAAGATGCGCGGAAAAGTGCACACCACCTCCACATGGCTGTCGGGAATCATCGTCGGGATTCTCCTGGTCTCGGCGCCGGCCGTTTTTGCGCATGGAGATTTTCATTCGGTTATCCAGGCGGCGGATGCCGACATTGCCAAGGACCCAAAGAATCCCGAGCTCTATTTGCGGCGCGCCGAGCTGTTTCGAATTCATCAGCAGTATGACCCTGCCCGGGCGGATATCGCGACGGCTGAAAAGCTGGCGCCATCGCTTCCGATCCTGGATGTCGCCCGCGCCCGGCTGCTGTTGGACACCGGGTGGCCGCTGTCCGCGCGGGCGCACCTGGACCGTTTCCTGGCCGGTTTTCCGCGGCACCTCGATGCGCTAGTTTTGCGCAGCCAGGCATGGACCCGGCTGGGGCAGCCATTGTTCGCGGCGCAGGATCTGTCGCGAGCCATCGCGGTGACGCCCGAAGGGGCGCCCGATCTTTACATCGAGCGCGCGCTGACGCTGGCGAGCGCGGGGACCGAGCAGATCGAAGAGGCCTTGAAGGGGATCGATGACGGGGTGCAACGGATGGGGCCGTTGGTGACCCTGCAACTCACGGCGATCGACCTCGAGTTGCGACGCAACAATCATGATGGGGCGCTCGCGCGCGTGGATACGGTGCTGGCGCGTTCACCCCGCAAGGAAAGCTGGCTGGCGCGCAAAGGCGAAATTCTGCTGCAAGCGGGGCGAGCTCCGGAAGCGCGAAAGGCTTATGCCGATGCGCTGGCGGCGCTGAACACTTTGCCGCCGGGGCGGCGCAATGTTCCCGCGGTCACAGATTTGGAGAAACGCATTCAACTGGAACTGGCGCACCTCGACCACCCGGCCGATAGGCCCCTGGCGCCCCATCCGTAGGGCACGAGCATGAGCGTTCCCGCGCCAGACAACAATACCGGCGCGCCGCCGCCCCCGGGCTCCGCTCAAAACCTCGAAGCCCGATTGCGGCACGCCCAGAAGCTGGAAGCCATCGGGCGGCTGGCGGCAGGGATCGGCCACGACTTCAACAACCTGCTCACCGTCATCCAAGGCCACGCCACCCTGCTGCGCTCCGATGCGACACTCAGCAAGGCGGCTCACGAATCGGTCCAGCAAATCGCGCGCGCCGCCGAACGCGCGGCCAAATTCACCGGACAACTTCTCGCGTTCTCGCGTCGACGGGTCATCGCGCCCCAAAGGGTTCAACTCAACGAGCTCCTGACAAACCTGAGCGAACTTCTCCGCCGCACGCTCGGCGAGGATATCCATTGCCAGTTTGCCTACGCGTCCGAGCTTCCGATGATATTTGTGGATCCAGCGATGATCGAACAGGTGGTGATGAACCTTGCCGCCAACGCCCGCGATGCGATGCCCTCGGGAGGCCAGCTCCTTCTCTCGACCTCCGCCCCAGACATCGATGCCGCCTATGTGGAACGACACCCCGCCGACGCCCGGCCGGGTCGATTTGCCTCTTTCAGCGTCACGGATACCGGCTGCGGGATGGACTCCCAGACCCTGAGTCATATCTTCGAGCCATTTTTTACGACCAAGGAATTCGGGAAAGGCAGCGGCCTGGGCCTGGCCACAGCTTATGGAATCGTGAAACAACATCATGGCTGGATCGAAGCGCAGAGCCATCCGGGACAGGGCTCGACCTTCAAGGTTTTTCTGCCACCTGCCGGCAATTCTGTCGCCGCCGATCCGCGCGCGCCCGAGCCGCAGCTGCCTAAGGGAACCGAAACAATCCTGGTGGTGGAAGATGAAGCGCCCGTGCGCTGGGTGATCAAGGATGTCCTCGAAAAATACGGCTACCGAATCATCGAGGCCGGCAATGGCGTCGAGGCCCTCTCGCTCTGGCGTCAGCATCAGGGAGAAATTGATCTGCTGCTCACCGACATGGTGATGCCCGCCGGCCTCAACGGGCAGGAGCTTGCCGAGAAATTCTCCGCGCAACGGCCTTCGCTCAAGGTGATGTTCATCAGCGGCTACAGCCTTCATGTCGCCGGACGCGGTTATGCCGTGATGGATGGATTGAACTTTCTACAAAAACCGTTCGACGGCTCCCGGCTGGCTTTTGCCGTCCGCCATTGTCTGGATTCGTAACGCCTGTTTTGGAAGGAACGCTCCTTCC
>JBEEGQ010000238.1:0-6210 GCA_041166945.1 Verrucomicrobiota bacterium | reverse complement strand
CGGCCCCGAGATCGCCGCAAAATGATGCCCGAACACGATCCATTTGTTCGTCTTTACAAAATCCTTCCCATCCTCGTGAACCTCGCACGGCGTCGCCCGCCGGTCGTCGAGCGCCAGGATCCGCGCGGCGATCCATTTCGAATAAAATCGGTACCCGAGGGCGTACGAGCAGATCGCCGCCGTCAGGATATAGGCTGAATTGATCGGCTCGCCGCGGCGCAGCGCGATCGTGACATAGGCCAGCACGCCCAGCACCGCCACCGTGAGCCAGAGCAAAATCGACAGCGGCTTTTTCATGATGAGATGCCCCTGTTGTAAGGCCGCCCCGCCGGATTGCCCAGCGCCGAGTTGCCGGCGGCGTGGAGTTGCGCGCCGGGAAAAGTTGTAGAAGGATGCCGCCCGTGACCCTCGGCATCTTTGCCAAAACTTTTGTCAGGCCTTCCATCGAGGAGGTTTTTGAGGCCGTCGCGCGGCATCATTTGCGGTGTGTGCAATTCAACTTCTCGAGCGCCGGCTTGCCTACTCTGCCCGATGAAATCGATGCGGCATTGCTCCGACGCATCCGCCGTGCCGCAGCCGATCGACGCATCATTCTCGCCGCCGTTTCCGGCACCTTCAACATGATCCATCCCGATGTCGCGCAACGCCGCGCCGGATTGCGCGGCCTGGAGATCCTCGCGGGGGCCTGCGTCCAGTTGGGCGCCCCGGTCATCACCCTTTGCACCGGCACCCGCGATCCCGCGGACATGTGGCGCTCTCATCCGGCAAATCAATCGCCCGAGGCATGGAGCGACCTCCTTGTCACTCTCACCAAGGCGCTCACCATCGCGGACAAGCATGGAGTGGTCCTCGGCATCGAACCGGAGACCGGCAATGTCGTCAGCTCCGCGCGCCACGCCCGGCGTCTGCTCGACGAAATGAAATCTCCGCGGCTTAAAATCATCATGGATCCCGCCAACTTGTTTCATGCGAACGACGTGGCGCGCATGGATGAGGTGCTCGACGAAGCGTTCGATTTGCTGGGCGTGGACCTGGCCCTCGCGCACGCCAAGGAACTGGCTGTCGCGACAACCGCGCCTCCCCCGGCGCCCGGCGAGGGCGCGCTGGATTGGGATCGTTACATCGGCCTCTTGAGGAAGGCGGGCTTCGAAGGACCGTTGATACTTCACGGCGTGGACGAGTCGCGAGCCGCCGATGCCATCCAATTTCTGCGGGACAAATTGGAAATTCATCCCGGCCGGCGCCACCCGGCCCGCTGAGATTCGCGCGTGACGGCGGACCCTGTTGTGTTGTCCAATCCATTCCGGACTTTCAAAATGCGGCATCCACAGGCGGACACGTGGCCTGGAACCAGTCCCGACTGGATCGTCCATTGGTTTCGAATCAGAGCCATGGTGCGGGCATTTTGAAAAAATCGTCATGACCGAACCAAAAACAAAAAAGAAATCGCGCCGAAAGCTGATCCTCGCAACCCTTATCCTTATCGTGGTGGCGGTGTCAGGACGCGGGTTTTACCTGCATCGCCGCGACACGCCTCTCGGCATCCAGACCGACAAGGTCGCGCGACGTCAGCTCACCGAACTGGTCGTTGCCAACGGACGCATTCAGCCGGTGTTGCAGGTTAAAATCAGCCCCGAGGTCAGCGGCGAAATCATTGACCTGCCTGTAAAGGAGGGCCAGGCGGTGAAAAAAGGGGACCTGTTATTGCGCATCAAGCCCGATTTTTACAAGGCGAGCTGCCGCTCCGCCGAAGCCAGCTTCAAGGCCGCTGAATCCGGTTGCATTCTCGCCGCGGCGAACCGTTCCAAGGCCGGGATCGAATCCCGGCGCAACGAGGATCTCTTTCGCAGCAAGCTCGTTTCCGATTCAGTTTTTCTCGAAGTCAAGACGACCCTCGAGGTCGCTGAAGCCTCGTTCCAAGCCGCCCGCCAGCAGGTCGAGGTCGCCCGCGCCGCCCTCGCCCGCGCCGAGGAGGAGCTCGCCAAGACCACCATCTTTTCGCCCATCAACGGAACGGTCAGCAAACTCACCTCCCAGTCGGGCGAACGAGTCGTCGGCACCGCCATGATGACCGGCACCGAGGTCATGACCATCGCCAACCTCGACGACATGGAAGCCCGGGTCGACATCGGCGAGATCGATGTGGTTCTCATCGCCACTGGCCAGATCGCCCGGCTCGAAGTCGATGCGTTTCGGGACCGGAAATTCTCCGGCGTCGTCACCGAAATCGCCAACTCCTCCAAGGGCCTCGGCCAGCCCGGCGGCAACAATGGCAACGGAGGCCAGTCCCAGGACGCCACGCGGTTCGAGGTCAAAATAAGGATCTCCGAAAAGGAGGCATTCCGCCCCGGAATGACCGTCAATGCCTCCATCGAAACCCGATCCCGCACCAATGTATTGACGGTCCCTTTCCAAAGCGTCACCACCCGTCTCCCCAAAAACACCAACGCCGTTCCCACCAACGCCGTCGCCTCGTCGAGCGCATCCTCCAATGGCATGAGCCGGGCCGACGTTAAAGCCCGTGAAGCGGGCCGTCCCATCGAGGTCGTGTTCGTGTTGGAAGCCGACCAGGTCAAGGCCCTCCCCGTCACGCGCGGCATCAGCGACGAAAATTTTACCGAGATCCTCGCCGGATTGACCGAGGGCCAGGAAATTGTCTCGGGAGGCTACAAAGCCATCAACCGCGATCTCGAGGACGGCAAACGCGTCAAAAAGGACGGCGCCCCCCCATCCAAGGCGGCACGCTAATCCTCCCGTGTCGCTCATCCGCCTGCAAAACATCACCCGTCGCTATCAGATGGGCACTGAGACGATCCACGCCTTGCGCGAGGTCACCGCCACCATCGAACGCGGCGAATATGTCGCCATCATGGGACCTTCCGGCTCCGGCAAGTCCACCCTCATGAATGTGGTGGGCTGCCTCGACACGCCCACGTCCGGCACGTACGAATTAAACGGGGTCCAGGTCGGCGGCATGGACGACAACGAGCTCGCCGATGTCCGCAACCGCGAGATTGGATTTGTCTTCCAGACATTCAACCTGCTCCCGCGCGCGTCAGCATTGCGCAACGTCGAGCTGCCGCTGATTTATTCGGGCATGCCCTCGGCCGAGCGACATGAGAAGGCCCTCGAGGCGCTGACACAGGTCGGCCTCGCCGATCGCGTTCACCACAAACCCAACGAGATGTCCGGCGGCCAGCGACAGCGCGTTGCCGTCGCCCGCGCGCTCGTCACCAATCCTTCCATCCTCCTCGCCGATGAGCCCACGGGCAACCTGGATTCCAGGACCGGTGACGAAATCCTCGCGCTCTTTCACACGCTCTGGAGCCGCGGCAACACCATGATCGTGGTCACCCACGAGGAGGAGGTCGCCCGGCATGCGCGTCGCATCCTCCGCATTCGCGACGGTCTCATCGCCAGTGACGAGCGCATCGGCGGCCCTCATGAAGTTCACGTCTGAAATCCGCGAGGGACTCGTCATCGCCTTCGACGCGATTCGCGCGAACAAGCTTCGATCCATCCTCACCACGCTCGGCCTCGTTATTGGCGTGGTCACCGTCACGCTGATGGGCACCGCCATCGAGGGATTGAATGCCGCTTTCCTCCGCAGCATCTCCGGCCTCGGCGCCGACGTGCTTCACGTCGATCGGTTCGCCTGGTTCACCCACTCGCGGCAGGAATGGCTCAAGGGCCAGAACCGTCCCAACCTCACCCTGTCGCAGGTCCGCGAAGTCGAACGCCAGATGACTCTCGCACGCGCCGTCGCGCCCTACGTCGAGATCCGCGCTCCCATGTTCTACAAAAATCGCCGCTCCTCAAACGTCGCGGTCATCGGTACCACCGAACAATTCCTCTTCACCGGCAGCGCCAGCATCGCCCAGGGCCGTTTCCTCTCGGCCGAGGAGGTCAAGGGCGCGCGGCCCGTTTGCGTCCTCGGCGTGAAGGTCGTCACAAATCTTTTCCTGAACGACTCGCCGCTCGGCAGCAAAGTGCGCGTCGGAGACGCCATCTTCGAGGTCATCGGAACACTGGCGCCCCAGGGAAGTTTCCTGGGCGCGTTCAGCCTGGACAACCAGGTGATCATTCCTGTCCAACAGCTCGTTGCCCGTTTCTGGGACGAGCCTTCCTGCCAAATCCAGGTCAAGGCCCGATCCCCCGCGGACCTCGACGAAACCAAGGAGGAATTGCGCGGCGTGCTCCGCAAGATCCGCCGCGTCCCGGCCGCCGACGAGGATGACTTCGCCATCAACCAGCAGGAAACCTTGATCTCCACCTTTCATCGAATCGCCGGCACGATCGCTGCCGTCGGACTTTTCATCACGGGCCTCTCGCTCTTCGTCGGCGGCATCGGGATTATGAACATCATGTTCGTTTCCGTTGCCGAACGGACGCGCGAGATCGGGATTCGCAAAGCCATCGGCGCCCGCCGTCGCACGATTCTTCTCCAATTCCTTATCGAGGCCGCCGGGATTTGTTTCCTGGGCGGACTCCTCGGCGTTCTCCTCGCCTGGCCTCTCACATGGCTCCTCCAAAAAGTGTTGCCCGCCACCCTCTCGTTGCCCGCTGTCGCCATCGCCCTGACGGTCTCGCTCATCACGGGGGTCGTCTCCGGATTCCTTCCCGCCTGGCGCGCCGCGCGTTTGAATCCCGTCGATGCCCTCAGAAATGAATGAGCGCAACCGGCCAAAATCCCTTGCCTCCTCCGGTTCCTGGAGTTTTTGAATTTTGAATTTTGAATTTTCATTTGCCTCATGTCCTTCGGTGAAATCAAAGAGAGCTTTCTAATGGCTCTCAGCGCGCTCGTCGCGCACAAGCTCCGATCCGCGCTCACGCTGCTCGGAGTGCTCGTCGGCGTATTTTCGATCATCGTCGTGATGACCGCCATGCGCGTTCTTCAACAGAACATCGAGCGCGAACTCAGCGGCCTGGGCGGGCACACATTCCAGGTTCAAAAATGGCCGGGCGCTTATTTCGGCGGGCCCGAGGGATTCGAAAAATTCTGGCGCCGGCCGCAGTTGACCCTCGCTCAAGGCTACCAGGTCCAGGAACGGGCCACCCTCGCATGGCATGTCGGGGTCGAACGCAATTTTTGGGCCGGTGAAGCCTCCTCGCGTTTCGACAAATCTCCCCCCGGCGTCCAGCTCTTCGGCGTGACTCCCGGCACTTTCCCCGCCCGCAACTGGACCGTCGCCGACGGCCGGCAACTCACCGAAAGCGACGTCGACGGCGCTCACAACGTCTGCGTTCTCGGCAGCGGTCTCGCCCGCACCCTCTTCCCTTACGGATCGCCCCTCGGAGACACCGTCAAGTTGGACGGGATCAATTACGTCATCGTGGGCGTTCTTGAACCGCGCGGCGCCTCACAGGGAAGTGATCAGGATAACTTCGCCGTCATCCCATTAACCACTGGCCTCAACCGTTTCGGCAGTGTCGGCCGAAGTGTCGCCATACTCGTTCAGTCCCGCGATGCCGCCAGTTATGACGACACCATGGAACAGGTTCGCGGGATCCTGCGGGCGCTTCGCAAAGTTCCCCCCGGCAAGGAGGATGATTTCGAGATTTTTTCCAATGACTCGCTCATCGCCCAGTTCCAGTCGTTCACCGCCACCGTACGTTGGGGCGTCGCCATCGTCAGTTCCATCGCGCTCCTGGCGGCCGGCATCGGCATCATGAACATCATGCTCGTCAGTGTCACCGAACGCACCCGCGAGATCGGCATTCGCCGGGCCGTCGGCGCCAAGAAACGCAATATCATCACCCAGTTCATCCTCGAAGCGATCGTCCTGTGCGAAATCGGCGGAGCCATCGGGGTCGTCCTGGGTATCCTTGTCGGCAATGCCACCGCCGTTTTCCTCAAGGTCCCGCCCACCATCCCATTTGATTGGATCGCCGTCGGCCTCCTGCTCTGTTCCGTCGTCGGCATCGTGTTCGGAACTTACCCCGCCGTCCGCGCCGCAAATCTGGATCCCATCGAGTCGCTGCGCTACGAGTGATCCCGTTGCGCGCCCAGGCCCGCGCCGTGCCCATGCCAAGCCCGGCATCCTCCTCGCCCGCAAAAATCAAATTAGTTCAAATAGTAGGGACTGACCCGAATGGCGCTTAGATAAGGCCTAAAACTTTCTTGCCGAGCTTCTTGCGACGAGGTGGGTGAGGCAGGGTTCCGAAAAGAATGCAGCGCGAGAGCCGCTGCATTTCTTTGATGGTCTGCTG
>JBEEGQ010000237.1:0-7034 GCA_041166945.1 Verrucomicrobiota bacterium | reverse complement strand
ATTCTGAAACGGCGTGAGGTTTGATTCAGGAATGACCTGCTGCTGCTCACCGGGCGGTGTCCACATCAATACCATGGCCGCGTCGCCTCCCACGTCGAAATACTCCAGCGTCACGCTGTAAAGCTGTCCCGTCGCCAGCGTGATATTGCTCGTGTTCAAAACAGCCGGATGAACGGTCCAATTGTTCACAAGACTTTGGCCCCCGATCCATAGCCGGACGCCATCGTCACTCAGCGTGGAAAAGGAATAGACGCCCCCCTGTTTCGCCCGGACCTTTCCTGTCCAACGCACCGAAAAGGGGCCCGGCAGGAGCACCGGATCGGGAGAGGAATTCGTCCAGGAAAAATTCACCGTATGATCAATCCGCGTGATCAAGGTCGTCAAAAGGTTGGTCCCCGAAAAATAGGTGGCCCGGAGTCCCGTGTTGGCCGAATACAGCTGGGATTGCGGGATGATCTCCCTCGGCACGCCCGGTTGCGTCCAGTATAACTGGGCGGCGGCATCCCCTGTGTCCTCATAGTGCTCCATCACGATGTCGTAATACCGCCCTGGCAACAGCGGAATGGAGCCTGAATCTTCATCCAATGTGTGCGCGTTCCAATGATCAATGAGCAGGCGTCCGTCGACCCATAAGCGCACCCCCTCGTCGGACACGGTATGGAAGAGATGCGTTCCCGCGTGCCGCGCCTGCAGCTTGCCTGTCCAGCGCACCGAGAAATGATCGGCCGTCAGCTGCGCGACCGGCGCCGAAGTTGACCAATTGAAATTCACCGTGGAATCGGTGCGCAACAGCGCGAGCCCCGTGAGATCCTGAGCCGTGTAGTATTCCCCCAACAATCCTGTGCCCCGCCCCTGCGGCTCCGGAAGATACACGGCGAACGCGACGGGAGCGCTCGTGGACATCGCTCCGGAATTGTCGATCGCGACGGCATTGACGTTGTAAGCCCCCGCGGACAGGTGTGAAAGGACAGTGCGATACGGCGGGGTGGTGATCCGCGCCAGTTTCGTCGTGCCACTGAAGAATTCCACCGCCACGATCGTTCCATCGGGATCCTGGGCGTCGGCTCCGACGAGGACTTCCGCGGGCGCGTCAAACAACGCGCCGGGGGAGGGTGTGGAAACCGTCACCGACGGAGGAAAACGTCCCAGGCTCAGGAGGAGCTGCGGCCGGTTGGCGATGGAACCATTCTCCCGTGACGCATAGGAAATATAACCGCCGTTGGTGGCGGGCGGCGTGCCGGTGCTGTAAACGCGGAGGGAAAGTTTTCCGTCCAACGAGCCCGCCTGATCCACAAGGCCGCGGATCGGGATGAGCGCGGGAATGTTGGGCGATTGAACCAGCCATCGTGCAAATTCCGAATCCGACGGCGGTTTGTTGTTCCAGGTCAGCCCTCCTTCCGTCCATGTATTGTCCGGGACGCGCGCGATCGCGTGATAGAGCGCATCCTGCGCTGAATTGGGGACCAGCCGCAGCGCGGCATCGAACAGCAATCCCGGGCTGGTGGAGATGTCAAAACGGAAATAGCTCTCGCGCGCCAGCGTCGCGCCGGACGCTTTCACGCCCAAGGACACGGCGGTCCCAAAGTTCACATTTGTTTGGTCGCCATTTTGAACGTAGGCATCCGCCACCGGGGACAAGGCCACGACCTGCACTGGCCCGGAAAAAAAGCGGGCCGACAATGTTCGCCCGCCGGAGCCGGCCAGGTTGATGGAAAGCTTGAGCGTCGGTGTCATCTGCACCACCGAGATGGCAGGGTCCGCTGAAAAAACAGTGGCGGTCGACACGGCTATTTCGAGGTTCAAAATGCCGGCATTGGTCTGGGTGGGATCCGACACCCCGAGGTCGAGGAGCGTTCCGTCATTCCGAAAAATTACAGACGCCTTTTTGTCCACGGTGATCCCGCCCACCTTGTTGCTGCCGTCGCGCCAGAAGTTGACCGCAGTGATGCCGAGGCTGGATTCGCGCACCGCCTGGGCGCGGGTCGTGTTCTCGATCACAATGACTTCCGGGCTGGCGGCATAACTGGCGACCTGCTCGGGGCTGCGGCCGGGCAGCAGGACGCAGGCGTAGGCACCGTTGGACGGATTCATGCCGTGATCGATCCAGAGCGTTAAAAAATTCCGGACCAGGCGGTTGGTGGATCCGTACGTCGTGTTGAGGTCATACAGCGATCCACCGCGCGCCTCGCGCAACGCATTCACCCGGGTCGATTGCGGGAAAAAAAGGCCGATGTCCGAGCCCGGAATATTGCCGGCCAGGTGCGTCCAGGAAACATTGGTCAGGGTCTCGGCCCAGCCGACATTGCTGGGACGGATGATGCCATTGACGGTGAACGAATTGTTTCCGTACCCGGAGAGCCGCCGGTTTTCGATGGTGGTTTCAATGATCCGATTGTCGGTGCTGCTGATCCCGGCGCCGAGGCAGACCACTTCGTTGTCGAACATGAACCAGGATTTTCGCGCGCTGAGGGTGCTGTTCCAGGCATTGAGATGCATGCCGGAAACTCCGTAAAGCCCCAGCAGCGAAGCCCCGCCCGTCCAGTTGTTGGGACTCGTGTAGCTCTCACCGGAGCTGTTCGTCCTCGAGTGCGTATCCACCGTCGTTCCGGGTAGCCGATAAGGGTCGATGGTCTGCCAGAAACCATCCGCGTATTGGTTGAGATCGCTGCCGTAGAGATAGGTCATCCCTTCGCCGGTATACCAGCCGCGCAGGTTCTCACCCCGGATGGATTCGTAATTCCCAATGCGACTGGAGGACATGGCCACCGCAAACCCCCAGCCTGGCCTCAGGTGGGCGACGCGATCCATGTGCGGGAACTGGTAGTGAGCGACCAGTTCAGGACGGGGAACCACTGTCGCATCATTCAAAACGGCCTGCGCCCACACATTGTAGGGAGGCGGCTGGGTGGCGATGAAGTCACGAACGGCATCGTCGGTCACCCACGCCTTCACCATGCTCTTGAATGCGGCGGCGTCTGCGGCCGGCGCGTATTGGGCGATGCGGAGGATCGACGCGATCACATCATGGCCCGCAAAGTGGTCGTCCCCATTGCGGGTATAATAACGGCCGCTCACCATTTGCATTCGCGCTCCCCGGTAGACCAGTGGCTGAAAGGAATCGTAGATCCAGCGATACAGGTTCGTCTGGGCCGGATCGCTGACTTCCCAGGCGGATCCGGCGAGCCACTGTTTGAGCGGTCCCATGGTGCCGATTAACTCCGCGCCATAGCCGCCATTATACGGATGCAGCGTGTGAAAGACGAAGGAGCCGTCGGTATAGAAGCCATCGCCGCCATTGACATAGGGAAACACATCGCTAAGTGCCTGGCGCCCGGCGAGAAGTTTGGAGCTGCTTTTGACGATGGCGCCGCGCAGGGCAACGATGGAGGCCTTCCAGACTTCATTGGCGCCGGTGAGGTTGGGAACAGGCGTGAACCAATTCACGGCGTTCATGTAATTGCTCAACTGGCTCGCGCTCAGGCTGGAATACATCAGGACAGTGATGTCATTCAGATTGAGCGGCGTGCCGATCTCCCAGTCGAACCAGTTGTCATATTCGTTGGTGACGCGCTCGTTGTAATAATTGGCGTACATCCAATCCAATCCACCCAACAACGCCGATGCCAGGGCTGGGTTGGTTTCGACGACGGATCCGCGCACCGAATAGCCGAGCGCCATGGACCGAAGTCTTCCGTAGGTCGTGGTGATATCGAGCGAATTGCTCGCCAGCCGGTTTTTGTCGCTCCAAAGAAACGTCCGTCCCGGCGCGGTGGTCATGGTGCTCCAGAACCGCTGGGCGTCGGAGCCCACCGAGGCGATCCACGCCGTATAAAGCGGGTCCGCCGGGTTCGCATTGGTTCCCTGCGTGAGCGTGTCCCGCCATTTCAGGCGCAGCGCATCATATTCATCCCCGCGCGCCGCCATCGTGCCGCTGATGACAGCGACCACCAGGGCCATGCGCGTGAGGAACGGGCTCATCAGGATTCGATCAAGGTTTTAAATCGGGCACCCTGTCCCGCGCGGCATGCTCGAGGGAGATGTCGAGTCCGATGGCATGCTCGAGGCGGGCGACCGCAATGGCGTATCCGTGCAGGGCTTGAATCTGTGTCGTGCGCGCCTCGGTCAACGAGGTTTGCGCATTGAGCAGATCGAGTTGCGTGCTGCTGCCGGCTTCGTAACGGGAGGCGGCGAGCCGCAGCGCCTCTTCCGCCTGCTCCTGAACTTTTTTCTGGGACTCGATCACTTCCCGCGCTTCGATGAACCCCGAGAACGCGGTGCGCACCTGCAATGCGACACGTCGATTTCGCTCGTCCAGATCCACCTCGACCCCCTTGAGCCGCGCGGCGGCTTCCATCACGCGGCCGCGCGTCAGGTTGCCATCCCAAATATTCCAGCTCAGGGCGATCCCGGCCGTTGGCCCGGCGACGTCCCGCGCGAAGTCATCGCTGAACCGGCTGTTATGAGCGCCGTATCCCGCGTAAATCCCGAGCGAGGGTTTGATCTCCGCACGGGCGGCGATGATGGCCTCCTTGCGCAGCGCCTCCTCCTTCCGCAGCACGCCCAGCTCGGGCCGGCGCTCCGCAGCCCGGGCGAGCGCCGTCGATAGATCGATCGTGTAGGGCTCCGCTTCGAGTTTGTCGACGAGCGTCAGCGGGATGTCCTCCCAGATATTGATGGGAACGGAATAGCCAAGTTCGGTGGCGAGATTATTTTTGGCGATGCGATGGGCGTTGCGGGCGCGAATGAGACGCGGTTGGGCATTGGCCAGTTCGACTTCGCCCTGCAACACATCGAACCGCGGCACCGCCCCGGCATCGAACCGGCGTTTTGTGTTCGCCAATTGCTCCGCCAACAGTTTGACCGACGCCTCCTGCACGACGATTTGTTGGGCGGCCAGGAGCGTGTCGTAGTAGGCAGTCCGAACATCCAGCAATGTGTTGGCGACAATGGTCTGGTATTGCAACAGAGCCTGCTCGCGCGTCAGGCGGGCCGTGCGAAGCGCCGAGCGAATGCGCCCTCCTTCATAGATCGATTGAACAATGCGAATGCCACCGCTCCATTGATCACGCTGCGGATCGACGCGGCCCTCGGAATCAAACGGCACTTTCTCGACGGCTTCCGTTCGTTCATAACCCGCCGCGCCGCGCACCTTGGGAAAGGCGATGGAACGTGTCTGCAGGATGATTCCCTGGGCGACTTCGAGATCGCTTTCGGCCTTCAAGAGAGCGCCATTCTGGAGCAACGACAATTTCAGGGCCTCGGCGAGCGTCAACGGTTTGGTGATCCAGCCGGGAACATTGGTGTCGGCGGCCGACGCGAGGTTGTGGGCGAGCCAGAAGACGACGGCGCATCGGCCCCAGCCCTGAAGGAGGCGGCAGGCGGGACGGCCGTTGACCCCCCATTGTCGCAACGATTTCGCAGTGAGTAATTTCATGATGGCTTCAGTGTTACACGGATAAACAAGCGAGCAGGACGCTGCCGGGGGTGGTGAAACCCGGCGGCGAACCCGTTCTCGACTAAAGGGTTGTCGTCTCACTTGCGGACCTTGTTTAGCACTGATTGCCGTTTGAAAAACCGAGTGGCGGCCGCTGCCTCTCCATTCCGGAGCTGGCGCGGCTTAAAATCCTCATCAAATCACGCTGTCATCGCGCCGGCGCGGAGGATCCTGCTCGAAATTCCTCCCGTTGTTTCTCGACGCCCCTTCCGCGGGTCGGGAGGTTCCAAGGAAGGCGCCGGCGGGCGCGGATGTGAGAGCAATGGAGACGGCCGAATGTGCCCCCGATTCCGAAGGCTGGGGCGGGATCAGTATTCGATGACGCGGTAGTAGCGCGTTTTGCCCGCGAGGATGTCCTCCATGCTGGCGATAACGGAATCGCTCACGACGGTGTCGTCCACAATCTTCCAACGGATCAATATCTCGCCATCCAGGATCGTCCATTCCGTGTCGGCGAGGTCATCCTTGTAAACCACCTGGTAAATCCTGTTGGGCCGCGCGTCCCAGGTGAGCACCGTTCGGGTGCCGTTGACTTCGATTTTCGACACGACGGGCGCCGGCGAACTTCCCGGCGGCGCGGGTGTTGGACCGGGCCCCGAGGCGGGCAGCGACGGGATTGACGGAAGCGGCAAAGCTCCTGCATCGGGAACGTACGAAACCTCATCCACCCAGGCGCGATCCTGGCCGCCCGCGACGCTGCTGTTTTTTGAATAACGCCATTGAAGTTCCTGCGCGCTGGCAGGAACCGCGAAGGTGCGAAACTCCCATTCGACCTCGCCGGAAATGCTAAATTGATCCACTCCATTGAGCATGAAACGCAACAGGTCGCGGTTCGCTTCCGACGAAACTTTCCACCAGAACGAAACCACGCCGGGGCCGGTCACGGTCGTCTTGATGAATGTATACTGGCTGTCGGCCACGCTGCCGCTTTGCGCAGCGTCCACGCCGTCATGTCGCACGGCGGTCTGACCGGTCCAGGACGAGACGCTCCCGCCGGTGCTCCACACCAGGTTGGCCCCGTCGAGCGAATCGGACAGCGAGATCACGGGCACAACGGTGAGCGCCGCATTGGAGCTCGTGGTGCCCGACGAGCCGCTGCTCACGACGACGGAATAATTGCCGGCCTGTGAAAGCTGCACGTTGGGCAGACTCAGGTTCGCCGTGTTGGCGCCGGTGACATTGGGGCCATCGGCCAGGTTAACCCCGGCAAGACGCCATTGATAAACCAGCGGCGCCGTTCCGGTCGCGACCACATTGAATGAAACGGTCGAACCCGCGCTGACACTTTGCGATAGCGGCTGGGTTGTGATGACCGGCGCCGACGGACCGAACGTGACTTGATCCACCCAGCCCCGATCCTGTCCGGCGGCCACACTCCCATTTTTCTTGTAACGCCATTCGAGCGTCTGGGTGCCAGCGCCCAGCGGATAGGAGACGAGCTGCCAGTCGACTTCACCGGAGATCTCGGTCTGTTTGGTGCCGTTCAGATAGAGCCTCAGGTAATCGCCGCCCGACTCGGAGGAGACCTTCCACCAGAACG
>JBEEGQ010000236.1:0-7793 GCA_041166945.1 Verrucomicrobiota bacterium | reverse complement strand
CGCCAGTTGCAGGGTCTGCAGGCTGAACGCCGAAAAGGTTGTATAACCACCGCATAATCCGGCCGCGAAAAACGTTCTCATGCCTGTCCGTCCGGCCCAGCGACCCTCCGGCCCTGTCACCGCCGCGACAAACCCGATCACAAACGAACCGCTCACGTTGACCGCGAGGGTGGGGATCACTTCCCCAAAACGCTGGCGCATCACGTTGTAGAGCCAGAATCGTCCCGCGCCCCCGAGCGCGCTGCCAAACGCCACCGCCATATAAATGAATGCCTTGTCCATGCAATGCCGTGCTTTTTAAACATGAGCCCGCCGCAGTGTCCAGCATGCGTCATGGCTCGCCAGGCGCCACGCCGCGTTCGTAGCGCGGACTGGCAGTCCGCTTTATCGCCGGTTGGCAACCGGCAGAGCCATGGCGTTGCCTCGCGTCAGGGTCCCGTCAAAAAGAATTGTTTTCCACTGCTTACTCCCTACCTTTCGGGGGCGATGACCAAGACGTTCGCCGAATTAAAATTTCCCGGCCGCCTCATCGCGGTCGAGGGACTCGATGGCTCCGGGAAATCCACGCAGATCTATTTGCTCAAGCGCTGGCTCGAAACCCAGCATCTCAAAGTCTTTTTCAGCGAATGGAATTCCTCCGAGATCGTCAAGGTCGCCACCAGCAAAGGCAAAAAGCGCGAGCTCCTTACCCCCGCCACCTTCAGCCTGATTCATGCCACGGACTTCGCCGACCGCTATGAACGCCAGCTCGTTCCGCTTTTGCGGGCCGGATACCTCGTTCTGTGTGACCGCTACATTTTTACCGCTTACGCCCGCGACGTCGTCCGCGGTTGTCAGCCCGAATGGGTGCGCGGCAATTACAGTTTCGCCGCTCTGCCCGACCTGACATTTTTCTTCCGTGCGGACCTCGAAGTCTCGCTCCAGCGCATCCTCGATGGGCGTCCGCAATTGAAATACTTCGAGGCGGGAATGGATCTTCGGCTGTCGCCCGATCCTTACGAGAGCTTTCGAATCTTCCAGGGTCGGTTGCTCGAACAATACCTCGCGATGGCTTCGGAATTCAATTTCATCACCCTCGACGCCAACCAGCCCATCGAAGCCCAGCAGAGCATCCTCCGCGAAATCATCCATCAACGTCTCAAGCTCCAGGGATTCGCCGCCGATCCCACTCATCCCAGGGCGTTCGCTGCCGCCCGCTAATCATGATCACCGCTCATCACTCCCGCGGGTCGCGGCGTCCCAACCGGAATCGCATCGTCGTTCCGCTGCGCACCTCGCGCAGGTTTTACGGCCATGGCCTGCCCAATGTTGATCTAAAGCGCCTCGCCGGCCGCCTCATCGTTGTCGAAGGCGCCGACGGTTCGGGCCGTTCCACCCAGATCCAGCACCTGGTCTCGTGGCTCGAAGGCAACGGCCATGCCACCGCACAGGTCGGCTTGAAACGGTCCACCCTCGTGAGCGAGGAACTTGAGCAGGCCAAGAAGGGCAATATTCTCAGCCGCACAACCTTCAGCCTCTTTTACGCCACCGATTTTGCCGATCAGCTTGAAAATTCGATCCTTCCCGCGCTCAAGGCCGGCTTCATCGTTCTCGCCGACCGCTATATCTATACTCTCATGGCCCGCGATCTCGTCCGGGGCATGGACATGCGCTGGCTCAAGAATCTCTACGGCATGGCTTTGGTTCCCGATGCGGTCTTTTACCTGAAGGTGGACCCCGAAACTCTGGTTCAGCGTAACTTTGCCAAGGATTATGCGCTCGATTACTGGGAGAGCGGAATGGACCTCGGTTTCTCCCGTGACATGTTCGACAGCTTCATGCGGTACCAATCCCTCATGGCCAAACAATTTCACCGGCTTCAGACCGCTTACGGCTTCCATATCATTGAAGGCGATCGGCCTGCCGATGACATCAATCGCGAATTGCAGCGGAGAATCGAAGCCGTCCTTGCCGCCAGCTGAATCCATCGCCGCGTCCCGCGCCTGAATCATGCCCGCCCCGCGTCCACCCTTCACCCTCGGTGTCGATCTGGGCGGGACCAAAATTCTCGCCGGCGTTTTTGATTCCACATTCAACTGCATCGGCCAGGCCAAACTCCGCACCAAACCCGAGCGCGGTTTCGACGCTGTCATCGAACGGGTTGCCCGTTGCGTCCGCGATGCCGTGGATGAATGTGACATGACGCTCAAGCAGATCAGCGGCCTCGGCATCGGCGCTCCTGGAGCGGTCAATACGGCTGATGGCCGTGTCATTTTCGCGCCGAACCTCGGCTGGAAGGATGTCCCGCTGAAGGCCGATCTCGAGAAACTCCTCGGCATCCCCACGTTCGTTGAAAATGATTGCAAGCTTCATGCCCTCGGCGTCTTCGAGGCGGAACACAAAGCCAAACCTCGAAATCTCATCGGCATTTTCCTCGGCACCGGCATCGGCGCCGGTATTTTCATCGATGGACGCCCTTACTCCGGGTTCAACGGCACCGCTGGCGAAATAGGCCACATGGTCCTCGACATCCACGGACCGGAATGCGGCTGCGGCAACCGCGGCTGCTTCGAAGCGCTCGCCAGCCGGCGGGCCATTTTTCGCGATATCCAGCAAGCAGTTAAAAAAGGGCAATCCACCCTCCTCACCGACATGCTGGGACCCGACCTCGCTGACCTGCGCAGCGGGGATCTCCGCAAAGCCATTCGACGCGGCGACAAATTTGTGGAGCAGATTATCGATCAAGCCGCCGAATACACGGGCATCGCGTGTGGCAATCTCATCAACCTGTTCAATCCCGAAATCATCGTCCTCGGGGGCGGCGTCATTGAGCAACTCGAGCATGAGATGCTTCCGATCATCGACAAGGTCGCCCGTCAGCATGCGCTTCCGGGCACCGCCAAGGGCATTCAAATAGTCGCCACCGGCCTTGGCGACGACGCCGGCATCACCGGCGGCGCCGTACTGGTCCAGCGCGAACTTAAATAGCCGGAAGGCCACCGCTGAGCTTGAGTCAGCCACTGTCATGCGTTCCGTAATCACAATCATTGTTGGGCTTCTCCTGGCTGGCTGCGCGCAACCGCCACAGTCATCGCGACAGCAAGCTGGCAAACCCGCTGCGCAGGGACGCCAAAAAGCCGAAGCCATCCCCAGCGGCCGCCACGAGCGCGTTCGTGCCGCAATCGAGAAATATATGGCGGCAAAAAAAGTCACCGGCGCATCCGTCGCGATCGCCCAGGATGGGAGGGTCGATTTCGCGCAAGGGTTCGGCTATGCCGATTTGGAGAACGACGTGTATTATCAATCGGATACCGTCAATCGCCTCGCTTCCGTCAGTAAAATAATAACCGCCGTCGCCGTCATGCAACTCGTCGAGGCAGGGAAAATCGATCTCGACGCCGACATACGCAGCCACGTCCCCGAGTTCCCCGACAAAGGCGAAAAGGTCACAGCGCGTCACATTCTCACCCACACGTCGGGCATCCGACATTACAAACCCGATGAATCGGAGAACTACACGCGCCTCGCATCGGTAGTGGACGGCTTAAAGCGGTTCGCCGCCGATCCGCTTCTCCACAAGCCTGGGGAGAAGTTTACCTATTCCACCTACGCTTTCAGCCTTCTCGCCCGAGCTGTCGAGACAACCAGCGGATTGACCTTCAAGGATTATCTCGACCAGAAAATATTCGGGCCCGCCGGAATGAAAGCCTCCGGCCTCGAGGACCTTCGCGCCATCGTCAAACACCGTACCCGTGGATATAAGCAGCGGACGGACGGCAGCGTGGGCAATTCCGATTTTGGCGACGTCAGCTACAAGTGGGCGGGGGGAGGAATGGTCTCGACATCGCCGGACCTTTGCCGCTTCGGGATGGCGCTCTTGACGGGAAAGCTGATGGCGCCAGCAACCCTGGCGCAGATGTGGACGGCGCAGAAGTTGAACGACGGCACCGCGCTTCCCCAATCCTTGGGCTGGATGCTCGAGAGCTACAACGGCAAACCGGTCGCCATGCACGGTGGCGCGCAGTGGATGTCCAGAACCTGGATTCTAATCATCCCATCCGACAATATCGTCATGGCCGTTCTCACCAACTATGAATCTCACGATCCCCAGGAGATGATGAACGCCGTAAGGGATGCATGGTATGACAAGCCGTCACTGCCAGCGCCGAAGTGAGCAGTCTATGAGTAGATCACAACATGACGAAGAAGTGCGTTCGGCCTTCCGCAGACACGTTCCAGAGGTTGCAGCAGGCGTAGTGGAGGTTGTTTCGGTTGCCCGCGAAGCAGGGCGGCATGTCATGGTCACTGTTCGCTCACACGATTCGGCGGTGCATCCAGTCTCGGTTTGTATAGGAGCAACTGGAGCTATTATTATATGACAAGAGTTCGGCCGCCTAACGGAAGTCGCCGCAACAACAGCGGAGGCGTTTCTGTTCGAGTGCTCCGGCATCTCCATCGTGCACGGCCGATTGGCCCCGCCGTCTAAGCTTTTGTCGTTGCTGCTGATGCATCTTATCCCGACCGCCAGAAGGGAAAAGTTGCCCAAGGGCTTCTCATATCCGCTCGGGGCCGAGGACATCTCCGAGGCATTTGCTGATATTCCGCACCTCGAACACGCTGCGCTTTGGTTCGGTTGGCGCGACGAGTATTGGTGTTCCAGTTGGCGTAAGAAAATCGAAAGCCGCGGGTCTGTTAAGCTGCTGGAAGTGGGCGTGTCGCCGCTATCTGGCGAGCCGGTTTTGTATGTCTACTCAGTGCCTTCCGAATATTCATTGGTTGCCCGAGGACACTTGCTGGCTGAACTGCCGATTGTGCGTCGAAAACTGCTGACCGCAGGACACGCAGCGAAAGCCGTCCGAATAATGGTTACGCTGAATCTATCAGGAGCGAAGGGGAAAGCCATTCCGCGGGGTCGGCGGGGTTCGCCGACCGTGCCATGAATGACAATGCGAAGGAGATCGACGCACTCGACTGCAAGGTCAACCCGCGGCACTTCGAGCGATTGTTCCGCTACCTCGTGGCGACAAGAGGCGGCCACCCAAGATTATTCCCGCATTTGGCTGCAGAACTCGTTTTTTTTCCGGAGAGGTTTTGATTACGAGATGGACGCCATGCGCCGCCAATCCGGCCACCGCGCTCCGGTTGGAATCCTGGCGCTTCGGCCGGGTTGGTCGCTACGCCTGTCATGCACGATTTCTTCTTACTCGCTTCGCCACTCGAACACCGGTACTGTTTTTCTCCGTGCCTCTGTGCCTCCGTGGTGATTTCTGCACGATTTGCTTCACCACAGAGCCACAGAGCCACAGAGTTCCGGCTTAAGAAGCAGGCCTATCTATGAAAGCAAACCGATATGAAAGATGTTGAGACGAAAAAGAAGTTGTCGGCAGAACGATGCGAAGAATTGCTCCGGGCCTTGAAAGACCGTTTTGAGAAAAACATGAACCGCCATAAAGGCCTTGATTGGGCGGCCGTAAGAACCAAGCTCGAAGCCAGGCCCGAAAAACTGTGGTCACTCAATGAAATGGAAAGGACGGGCGGTGAACCGGATGTGGTTGGCCATGATAAAAAGACGGGCGAATACATTTTTTTTGATTGTTCAGCCGAAAGTCCCAAGGGCCGCACCAGCGTTTGTTACGACCGTGAAGGATTGGATTCGAGGAAAGAACATAAACCCAAAAATAATGCTGTGGATATGGCAGCGGCCATGGGCATTGAGCTGTTGACGGAAGACCAATACCGGGACCTGCAGAAATTGGGAGATTTCGATGCGAAGTCGTCGAGCTGGGTGAAAGCACCTGCTGATATTCGGAAACTCGGCGGCGCCCTCTTTTGTGATCGGCGCTTCGGCCATGTCTTCGTGTATCACAACGGCGCGCAATCTTACTACAGCGGCAGGGGGTTCCGTGGCTCGTTACGGGTCTAGATGGGAAGCAGAAATTATCGGCAGCGAATTCAGCGTGGATCTGGACACGACGGAAATGCAGCGGTTTTTTCGATTGAGAATGCGGTGAGGCAGCCGATCGGCGCCACCGACTGAACGTCACCACCTGCCCGTCCTGACCGATTCCTCCTCCGCTCGCAGGTGCCAGCTTGGATCATTTCAATACCATTTGCGAAGGCGCACTTCGATCCCGGGCCCGGTGCCGAGTATTTGTTTGAAGAATGCCGCGTTGGTGACCGCCCCGCTCGAGTCGCGGTAATGGTATGGGTAAACAACGCGCGGACGAAACGCGCGGACGGCATTGGTCGACTCGGCGGGCGTCATGGTAAAGGGAATGTTCATGCAAAGGAATGCGACGTCGATGTTGGAGAGCAGGCGCATCTCGGGCGTGTTTCCGGTATCGCCGCTCAGGTAAACGCGCCGCCCGCCCACGCCGAGCACATATCCGTTGCCGCGGCCGAGGGGATGGTTGGCGTTGTAGGCGGGCACTGCCTCGATGGACAGGCCCAGCAGGTTGGTCGAGACGCCATTGTTGAGGACGACGGAAATGGCTTTCTGCGCCGCGCTCAGGCTGTTTGAGTAGATATAACCGGGGACGACGAGAATTGTGTTGGCGCCACGAACGGCATCGATGGTCGAGCTGCTGAAGTGATCCGAGTGATCGTGACTGACGAGGATGAGATCGGGGGATCCAAACGACTGATAGGCGAGGGCGCCGTTGGTGGGGTCGTTGAAGATGGTTTTTCCATTCCAACGCATCACCACGCTGGCATGGCCGATGGGGTGAAACACGATGTCGCCATAGGTGGTGGCAAGATGGTCACCGGTAAAATTTGTAGTCCCGGGCAGCTGCAATGCCCGGTAGGCGCGGGATGCGAGAAAGGGCGCGGCGGAATCGGTATGGAGAAGCGAACTGAGGGAGGAAACGGGCAACGTCACGAGCGCATTCCACAGGACGGCATTGGTGGCGGCTTCGAGGCGGTAGTTAAAACCAGTGGGCGCCGTAAACGTGATGACCATCTCCTGGCTGTTAGGCAGGCGATGGACGTCGGTCATTCGGGGCGGGTCCTGTGCGGCGAGCTCGAGCCTCGCGGCCGCGAGAGCGACCGTCGCCCAGGAGCGCGCAAAGAATCGAAGGCATTGGAATTTTGGAAGGCGCATCAGGAGAATGGGATCGGATCGATTTTGTAGCGCAACGGGGCCGGAAAGACACGTCCAAAATAGCGCTCAATCGTGGCGGGCCTCGAGGAGTTTCACGGGCCTTTCGTGGAGCGGCAGCCAGATGCGAAAGACGGTTCCCTGACCCACGTGACTTTCGAGTTCGATGCGGCCCTTGTGCTCGCGAACGATGCGTTGAACGATCATGAGTCCCAGACCGCTCCCCTTTTTCTTTGTGGTGTAGAACGGCTCGAAGATGCGGTTGATTTGTTCCTGTGGAATGCCGCCTCCGGTGTCGCCGACGATCAGCAAAACGCCATCGACGCCGGAATCGGTTTGCAAGGTCAGCGTGCCGCCGCGGCTCATGGCTTGGATGGCATTCTTGATGAGATTGACGAGCACCTGTTTGATTTGGGCGGGGTCGATGGGAGCCAGTGGAAGGCGCGGGGTCAACTTTTCCTGGAGCGTGATGCCGCGATTTTCAATTTCGGGACGAAGCAGGTCGAGGGTTTCGCGAACGGTTTCATTGAGCGAGGTCGGTTTGAGCTGGGCTTGTGTGGGACGAATCGCCTGAAGGAATTGGGTGACGATGTAATCGAGCCGGCCGATCTCGCCCTTGCAGACATCGAGATAGCGCCCGAGTTTGCCAGCAATTTCCGAGGCGTCGGCGCCGACGGTTTCCGAAGCCGCTTTTTTTCGAAGCAGCCGTGGCGCG
>JBEEGQ010000235.1:0-3178 GCA_041166945.1 Verrucomicrobiota bacterium | reverse complement strand
CGAATTGCAGAACGAGTTGATAATCCATTTTGAAAAGTCGCGAATTTCTTAGCCGTTTCAAGGCCCGCCTCGACAGGCGCAACTCACACATCGGCGTCCCATCCCATCGCATGAGGATCAACCCAGGTACCGCGCCCCTCTCCCTTTCAATCCCGCCTCGACAAATCTCGATCATGGCGCTTCAGCGTGTCGCAAGAAAAGTCGCGAACTCTTAAAGGGTCATCTGATCGTCCCTGCTGACGATCGGAGCCATGTGGGGCGAGGGAATGCCGATCCGCTTCGAGGACGAATCACGATCCAAACAACTGTTTCACCGGCAGTCCGCGGTCCGTGATGGGGACCGGGCGATCGTTTTCGTCGCGAAGATGTTTGCCGGGGTTGATACCGAGGGCGCAGTGGATCGTGGCGTGCAGGTCGGGAACCGAGATGGGGTTATCGAGGATTTTTCTGCCCAGCTCATCGGTGACTCCTACGGCTTGAGCGGTTCGCAAACCGCCTCCCGCCATCGCGATGCTGAAGGCCTTGGCCCAGTGGCCGCGCCCGCCGCCGTTGTCGAACTCCGGCGGCCGCCCAAACTCGGTCGCCACCACCACGAGCGTTTTGTCCAGGAGCCTCCGTTTTTCCAGGTCCACCACCAGTGCCGCGAGCGATTGGTCCAGGTCTCGAATGAGCAGGTGCTGATTTTTCTGACCTTCATTGTGGGTGTCCCAACCGGTGCCGTTGATAAAATTCAGGTTGAAGGAAACTTCGATGAATCGCACTCCACGTTCCACGAGGCGCCGGGCGAGGAGACATCGCTGGCCGAATTCACTGCCGTACGCCTCGCGGAGCGGGGCCGGTTCGAGGTCGAGCTGAAACGCCTTCATGAAATCGCCGCCGGCCAGCTTGAAACTTTCGCCGATCGCCGCGTCGTAATTCTCGATGAGTTTGTCGCCGGGACGGGACGCGACATAGCCGCGGCGCATTTCGGAGAGCAATGCCTCCCGTCGTGCCTCTCTTTCAGGGGTGACTTCGGCGGGACGCGTCAGGCCGCTGGGGCCGGCCTGGGTGTCGGTGAGATAAACATAGCCGTGTTTGGCCCCGAGAAAACCGGGCCCGCGGGTCACGTTGGGATAACCCATGACGACATAGGCTGGCACCCCGTCGGCGACACTGCCCCGTTCGTGCGCGATGATGGATCCGATCGAAGGATAGACCACGGTCCCGCTGGTGGGCCTTCCCGTGTGCAACCGGTTGGTCGCCGCCGCATGTTCATCGATCACGTCATGATGGACGGTTCGCAACAGCGCGAAGCGGTCCAGCACCTTTGCAGAATGACTCAGGTGTTCGCAGACCTGGACCCCCGGAATGGCGGTGTCGATGGATGGGTAAGCGGAGCCGGGAATCTTTTTTCCATCGCCGACGCCTTTGGGATCCCATGTGTCGATGTGAGCGGCGCCGCCGCCGAGCCAGATGAAGATACAATGCTCCGCTTTTCCCTGGGGATACAATATCTCCTCGCGTCGCGTGGCACCCGGCAAGGAAATGGCGCCGGCGAAGGCGCAACCAGAGGCGACGGCCGACCGGGTTGTGATTTTTAAAAACTCCCTTCGATTGGGGGCGCTCGACGTGATCCTGGGATTCATCACGAGGACAGGCTGGCCCAATTGTCCGTCAAAGCCAAGCCTCGACTGGAATGAGGACATTCCGTTCGCGCTTTACCCGCGGGCCCGACAACGACACGCTGCCAGGCGCATGGCTGATTTACCGCCACAGGAAAAACCACCGCGCCGCCCGCGTTATCGGGGTTCGCATCCGCGGCATTTTCACGAGAAGTACAAGGAGCATAATCCCGATCGATATGCCGCGGACGTGGCGCGCATTGTGGCGACTGGCAGGACGCCGGCGGGCGGTCATCGTCCGGTTTTGGTGCGCGAAGTAATGGAGGCGCTCGCACCGCAGCCCGGTGACATCGCAGTGGACTGCACGCTGGGATATGGAGGTCATGCGTTGGAATTATTGGGTGCGATCCAGCCGGGAGGGCGTCTCGTGGCGCTCGACGTCGATCCGATTGAACTGCCGAAGAGCGAGGCGCGCCTTCGGGAGCGCGGGTTCGGGCCGGAGATGCTCATCGTGCGACGCCAGAATTTTGCGGGACTGGCGCAGGTTCTCGCGCGTGAAGCGATCCCCGGCGCCGATCGGATTCTTGCTGACCTCGGCCTGTCGTCGATGCAAATGGACAATCCGGCGCGCGGCTTCACTTTCAAGCGCGAGGGGCCGCTGGATTTGCGGATGAATCCGAGCCGCGGCCAACCGGTCTCGGAATGGCTCTCATCGGTTACCCAGGATTTATTGGCGGATGTGTTGCGGGAAAACTCGGACGAACCGCAGTCTGCGCACCTGGCGCGAGCCATTTTGGTGGCGAGAAAAGCGACGCCGATTCTGACCACCACCCGGCTGGCGGGAATTGTCAGCGAGGCGATGGATGCGCTTCCCGGCACGCGGGGGCGCGACGAAACCAGCACCACGATCCGGCGGGTCTTTCAAGCGTTGCGCATCCAGGCCAACGACGAGTTCAGTGCCCTGGAAACTTTTCTACGACGCCTGCCCGAGTGTCTCAAGGCCGGGGGCCGGGTCGTGATTCTGACATTTCATTCGGGAGAAGATCGGCGGGTGAAAAAATATTTCCAGGAAGGCGCGCGCACCGGGGCGTATGAAAGCATCGCGGAAGAAGTGGGGCGTGCCGGCGCGGATGAGATTCGGTCGAATCCGCGGGCATCGTCGGCGAAGCTGCGCTGGGCGGTTAGGAGTAACTCCCAACCGTTCTGAAAACTGGCATTGGATGCCGGTTGGCAACTGGCGGGGGGTCCGAATTAGCACGGCACAGGCAAGCATGCCATTTTGTCGTCGAGCGCAATCCAGATTGGCGCGTCTGCGGAGTGCCACTCCGCGATACAGCCGATTGCCAATCGGCGCTACGCTGCGGCGCGGAGCGCCGGCTCGGGGGTTCGGAGTCCCGGCATTAGCCGGTTGGTGGCCGATGCGATTCAGGCTGCATGGACCGCCTAAAGGCTAATGCCATTCGGTAATTATTCATGAAGAGCGTTTGACGATGGCAATGTGGAGTGGCGCGCAAGAGCTTTTCTGGTTTTTTTTCCGAGGCCAGGGTTGAATAGGCTGCCT
This sequence comes from Verrucomicrobiota bacterium, assembly GCA_041166945.1. Lineage (GTDB taxonomy): Bacteria > Verrucomicrobiota > Verrucomicrobiia > Limisphaerales > JADJPG01 > DASTLJ01. The sequence continues at coordinate 16 of JBEEGQ010000235.1, read as the reverse complement.
CATCGCACGGGGACAG
>JBEEGQ010000234.1:0-2755 GCA_041166945.1 Verrucomicrobiota bacterium | reverse complement strand
TCGCAGCTCTCGAATGTTCTCGATGTCTGCTTCGGTCAGCAGCCGGCCTTGCACACAAATCGCGCTCACGCCGTCAATTTATGCAAAAGCGTCGCGCTGAGTCCAGCTAAAAATGTCCAAACTCCAGAGCAGACTGGAAGTCTGCGTTACGCCGTGGGCGCGGACAAAAAGTCATTGACTGACCCCGTGACGGCTCCATCGTCGGTATCGTGCGCGCATGAAAAAAGGTCTCGTCCTCGACAAGGTGGTGCTGCTGGGACGGACATTCGAGGAGTATGCGCGTTATTTCGCCCTCGAACCCGCCGCGCTGGCCAACCGCGCCATCCTCGATGTCGCCGCCGGCGTCAGCTCGTTTTGCGCTGAGGGTTCCGCGCGCGGATTTCAAATCACCGCCCTCGACCCCATCTATCAATGGCCGGCGGAACGGATCCTGCAAAATTGCGAGCCGGACCTCGATCGCGTCATCGGCGCCATCGACGGACTTCAGACCTACAAATGGGATTACTACAAAACCCCGGAGGATTTGAAGCGGTTGCGGCAGAAATCCGACCGGCTTTTTCTCGCCGACTTCGCCCGACGCGCGGGCTCCTACATCGCCGGAAGCCTTCCCCAACTTCCGTTCGCAACCGGGCAGTTTGAGCTGACGCTCGTTTCCTATCTGCTTTTTGCGTACGAAGATCAGCTCGATTACGAGTTCCATCGCCGTTCCCTCCAGGAGATCATGAGGGTCACGCGCGGTGAAGCGCGCCTGTATCCGCTCGTCACCTTTGAAGCCCGCCGCTCCGTCTTCGTCGACCGGCTGATCGCGGATCCCGCCTTGAAACACTTGAGCTTCGAGGAGATCCCGACGGACTTCGAATTCCTCGTGGGCTCCAACGGCTTCCTGAAGATCCGCCACGGGGTCAGTCAATAGTTTTGTACTATTTCAGTCCGAAACCGGTATCAAGGATAGTACAAAACTATTGACTGACCCCGTGAGATTATTTGCGGAAGCGGAGGCGGTCGAGGAGCTTGGCGTGGATGTTGCCAAAGCCGCCATTGCTGAACACGCAGATCACTTCGCCGCCTTCCAGCGACTGCGCGCAGTGATCCACGATGGCCTCCACGCTCGGCAGATAAGCAGTCGGCTTGGAAGTCGCCTTCAAATCCTGCATCAATTTGTCGGCGTCGAGCCGTTCGTGCACCGGCAGCTGATCGAGCCGGGCGACCTGCGCCACGATGACCGAATCGGCATCGTTGAACGCGGTGACCAACTCCTGTTGAAATACATTGCGCCGGGTTGTGTTGGAGCGGGGCTCAAAAATCGCCCAAATCTTTTGACTCGGAAACTTCAGGCGCAACGCCTTGAGCGTCTCGCGAATGGCCGTGGGATGATGGCCGAAATCGTCGACGACCGTCACCCCGCCCGCGATGCCGCGAATTTCCATCCGGCGCTTGATCCCCTTGAAGGTGGAAAACGCATTTTGAATCTGGCTGTTCTTGAGGCCGCAATGCTTGGCCGCGGCGACCACTCCCAGCGCATTGCGAACGTTCAACTCGCCCACCAGGTTCAGGTGAAACTTCGCGGAGGGCGTTTCGAATTCGGCCGCCGTGGGCCCCAGCTTGAGGTTGAAGGCCCGCACGGCGTTGTCCTCGCCCAGGCCAAATCGCTTTACCGGGCAATGCGTGACATTGAGCAAGCCCGCAAGATTGGGGTCATCGCCATTGGCCAGCAGTTGTCCATTGCGCGGGATGAGATTGATGAAGCGCCGGAAGGAGGTCTGGATCTCCCCCAGGTCCTGAAAAATATCGGCGTGATCAAATTCCAGATTGTTAACGATGGCGACCTCCGGGAGGTAATGGACGAACTTGCTGCGCTTGTCAAAAAACGCGGTGTCATATTCGTCACCTTCGATGATGAACCATTCGCTGTCAGTGAACCGCGCCCCCTGGCCGAAATTCGTCGGGATCCCGCCGATGAGGAAGGACGGGTTAAGGCCATTATGCTCGAAGACCCACGCCAGGAGGCTGGTGGTGGTGGTTTTGCCATGAGTGCCGGTGACGACCAGGCAGCGGCGGCCGCGAATAAAATATTCCTTGAGCAACTCGGGCAGCGAGCAGTAGCGCAACTTCCGTTCTAGCACCACCTCGACTTCGGGGTTTCCGCGCGAAAGGGCGTTGCCCACAACGACGAGGTCGGGCTTATGATTCAGGTTGGCCTCGCCATAGCCGTTCATCACCTCGATTTTTTTCTCCGCGAGGAACGTGCTCATGGGCGGGTAGACGTTCAGATCAGAGCCCGAAACGGCGCAACCCTTGTCCTTCATCGCCGCGGCGACGCTGGCCATGGCGGTGCCTCCAATGCCTATGAAGTGTACGGAGCGGATCGCGGAGAACATCGCCAGTTGTTTTCGGACGGGGCGCGGTCCGGCGCAAGAGAAATTTGGGGCGGCGATCGCCAAAACCACGAACCGCATCTCGCGGATCCCGCCGCTTCAAAAAAAGCCGGACCCCATTCCCGTCGCCCGGTTTCGACCGTAGCGAATGCCCTGCTTCGCGTCACGGTTCCCGTTCCGGCACCTCGATGACGTCGCCATTGCGAAGCCAGAGATCATCCCATTGCAACTTGCCGCTGCGTTGGAATGCCTCGAGATCCACCGTCAGCTCCCGGGCCGGCTGGCCCAGTCGGGCATCGGCCTGGCGCCGAATGTGCAGCCGGGAGAGATCGGAAGTCGACCGCAGGACGTTTCGCACCTGTGGCTGCTTCATTGCCGCC
>JBEEGQ010000233.1:0-14026 GCA_041166945.1 Verrucomicrobiota bacterium | reverse complement strand
CCGGAGTTGGTCAGGTGCCAATTCAGACTATTGCACGCCAGCGGCAGGAGAAGGCAGACGTTGGCGACGGTGCTGACCGCAGGCATCCAGCGTGGAACCGGTGCGCCAATCAAGCCGGTGAGGCCGGAAAAGGCGGTGAAAAACAGGTATGTCCAAAACGCAAACGAAGCGAGCTCGCGGCTGAACAACGGCCGCCCGGTCAGCCGTGGCAGGAAATAATAGATCCCCGCGAGCGCGACCGGCCCGAGCCAAAGACCCGCAAAATTTCCAGTAAACCATTCGCCGACCACGGCTTGCAGCGCGCCCCGGACGGGATCGAGCACGAGAAGATATTGGGCTGCGGAATAGAGCCAGGGAAACCAAAACAGAGCGGCCAGCAAAAACCATTGGGACGGGTAAAGCTCGCAGTGCCGCCGCAGCTGAAAAGTGGCCAGCGCGCACAGGGCGATCACCACGTAACCCACAAACAGAAAAGCAGCCGCATAACGCGGCATTTCGAGCCATTCAAAACCCGTCGAAGCGCCCGCAAGAATGGCCACGATGCCAATGGCGACACCCAGGTTCCAAACTTTGGTCGCGATGATGACCGGGACCTGGTGGATGAACCGGTTCCCGCCCAGCCGGCAAAGCATCCAGAGCATGACTCCCAGCGCCGCCTGGGAGGCGCATCCATACAGAAAGGCGTTGATGGCGGCCGGGCGCACACGTCCCAGCGTCAGCCAGGAGATGTCTCCAAGGAATTCCGGCCAGGCAAACTTGATGAAGGTGATGAGCCAGAGCAGCGAGCCGGCCAGCAGCCAGGTGGTGGCGCCTCCAAAAAGGACCAGCACCGGCCAGCGCAGCGAGGCATCAATCTCGGCGGCGGGCAGACGGGCGTCGCATACCGGAGCGGTCGCGCCCGGGGACGGCGTGGAGACAGGCTCGCTCATCGGCGTCACTCGAATTTGTTAGGCGCTTCAGGCGCCTTCGGGGGCGGCTCGGCGGCCTTGTTGGCACGAGCCACGAGATTGGTTCGCGCGCCCGAGGGATCCTTGCCGTACTCCTGGATGGTCAATTCCATGGCGCGCTCGATCTTGAGCCGCACATTCCCTTTGGCGGCATCCGTGACCTCGGCGGTGGCGAGAAGTTTCTGGCTGGATTCACGGATCTCTTTGAGAGCGGCGGCGCGTTCCGCCGACCGGGAGGCGCTCAAGGGCGCCGGCGCGATGTAATGTTTCATCGCAAAAATCAGCAAGGCGACCACCAGGAACGCTCCGAGCCCGGCGAGGAAGGTAACAGCTTTGTGATTCATGGCGCCTTCGTCAGTGGGTTTCGTAAATCGGATGCGGCCCGTGAACGCCCAACGATTCTCCCAGGCGCGGATCCTTCAGCGGATAGGCCGAATGTGAATTCAGATAGCGAATAAACACGGTCGAGAGCACGCCCCCGAAAAATGCCAGGCAGGCCAGGTCCAGCCAATGAACGACGAACCCTTCCGGATGAATGACCGGCATGATGTTGAACGAGGCGTCGCAGAAATGCATCAGCCACGCCCAGATGGCCAGTGGAATCATCACAGTGGGATTCGATTTGGCATCGATGCGGAGCAACGTCAAAAACGGCAGCAGGAAATGGCCAAACAAAATCAGCATGCAGACCTGCCACCATGTCCCCTGCTCCCGCTTCACATACCAGAAGGTCTCCTCGGGAATGTTCGCGTTCCATTGAAGAAAATACTGCGAGAAATGGATGTAGGCGTAAAACACGGTGAACGCGAACCACAATAATCCCAACGAATGCATCGTGTTCTTCGTCACCACCGCCTTGAGATGCCCGGTCCGTGTCAGGACCGCCACCAATACCCACAAGGTGGCGCATGTGCTCCAGACGCATTCGGCAAAATAATAGACGCCGTACATTGTGGAGTACCATTGATGTTCCAGCGCGCCCACCCAGAGGATGATCGCCAGGGTCAGCGAAAAGGCGAAAACGAAAATACCGTACCCCGAGTGCAGCCGCATGTTGAACGTATGGACTGCGGCGCCGGTGCGGTCCTGGTCCAGCGAGTTTTTGCGGAGCTTGTAGGCCAGAAACGTCCAGGTGAGAAACAGCAGGATGCTGATGATATAAAAGCCTGGGAGGGTGAAGAGAGGTTGCTTGGCGTTCAGCGCATGATCCTCGAGCCGGCTGTGGTGCATCCATTGGTACAACACGGGAGCAGAATGTCCGTCGTGATTCACCTTTAACGGCGCCAGGAAGGCGATCGGGATAAACAACAGGCCCATCACCGGCAACAGCCATGCCAGATGCTCGCACAACCTGCGGGTGGCCACCGACCAGTTCGCGTCAAACAGATGATGCAGCAGCGTGAGAAACAATCCGCCGAGACAAAGGCTGAGGAAAAAATCGAACGCCAGCAGATAGGAATGTGCGAATTGCTGCCGCAATGAGGGGGCGCAAACGCCCACCAGTCCCAGCACGGCGCCCACCCCGATAAGTATTTTGGGCAGGTTCTTCCACTTCGGGTCGATGCCCGTCGCGAGGGACTGCGGTTTGGCGGTGGGTTCCATAAATTATTTGGACTCTTTGACCGCTGCGGCGGTGGGCGGCAGCGGTTTGGTCAGGGTGCCCCGCTCCGCTGCCGGCACGTCGTCGAGCGAAGCCAGGCGGCTGCGCTGGAGGGCGCGAACGTAGGCAACGATGGCCCATCGATCCTGGATGGCCACATTGGCAGCGTAACCCTGCATCAAACCCTTTCCGTAACTGATCGTGTTAAAAATCTCGCCGTCGGTTTGCTGCGGCACCTTACGCGTCGCCACATCGTGAAGATCGGCGATGGTCGTCATTCCGAATTTGGTGGTAATGCCCTTGCCGTCGCCCGCTTCGCCATGGCAGGGGGCGCAGTTAATGTTGAAACGCTGGCGTCCTCGAGCCATGAGCTGTGCGGTGATCGGCACCGGAATCGTGGAGACCCAGTTGGTGGTGCCCGGGATTTTGCCGGTGTTTTCGGCCGTTTCCTGCCAGGCCGAGCCGCGCGCCACGGTGCCGGCGACCGGCAGCTGGGAGCTGAATCCATCCTTGAAGGTTCCATTGCCGGTCTGGGGACGCAGCTTCGGCTGTCGATCCATGTCGGGAAACAGTTCGATGGGAGGCCGGCGCGAGATGTCGCCGCGTTTGCCGGCGATCAGCATGATCAGCACTGCCGAAAGACCGAAGATCAGGAGGACGTAGCGCATTATTCCCTCACCTCTTCGATGTGCCGGCTGCCGGCTGCCTGCAACAGGCCGCGCGTTTCGGCATCATTATATTTGGGGTCCGAAGACTCGATGCAGATGTAAAACTTGTCGTGCGTCACCAGCTTGAAGCGGTCGCTGTTGAACAATGGATGATACCAGCGGGGCAGCCGGTTCAGAAAGAGCATGCCTCCCAGCGAGCCGAACGCGCCAAAGAGAATGGTCATCTCGTAGCAGACGGGGAAACTCGACATCGGACTGAAATTCGGCTTGCCGCCCACGGTGATCGGATAGTTGTAGGCGTTCATGTACCAGATCATCAGCATGCCCAGCGTAAAGCCGGTGCATCCGAGGCAAAAGGTGAACCAGCCGACGCGCGAATTGCCAAGGCCCATGGCCGCATCCATGCCATGAACCGGGTAGGGTGTGTAAACATCCCAGCGCTTGAAGCCGGCATCCCGGACCTTGGCGGCCGCGACCATCGTCTCGGCGGGAGTGTCAAACTCGGCGAGGAGCCCAAACCGATTGGTGGAATCGCTCATCAATGACCTCCTTTCGCGCCCCCGAGTGAATGGTGCGGATCCCCATACTCGGAGACGACTTTTACCTCCGCGATGTTGCAGAAGGGCAGGAAGCGAACGAACAGCAGGAAAAACGTCATGAACAATCCCATCGTCCCGATGTAGGTCCAGATATCCACCCAGGACGGAATGTAATAGGCCCAGTTGGACGGCAGGTAATCGCGATGGAGCGAGGTGACGATGATGACGAACCGCTCGAACCACATGCCGATGTTGACCACGATCGAGATGGCGAAAACAAACCAGAGATTGGTCCGGAACCGTTTGAACCAGAAAAAGTGCGGCGACACGACGTTGCAGGTGATCATGGACCAGTAAGCCCACCAGTAGGGTCCAAACGCGCGGTTCTGAAAGGCGTAAAGCTCGTAGGGATTGCCGCCATACCACGCGATGAAGAACTCCATCCCGTAGGCGTAGCCCACGATGGATCCGGTCGCCAGCAGCACTTTGCACATCAACTCGACGTGGCGAACCGTGATCACATCCTGCAAATTACAAATCGCCCGCAACGGCAACACCAGCGTCAGCACCATCCCGAAGCCTGAAAAGATAGCGCCCGCCACGAAATAGGGCGGGAAGATCGTCGTGTGCCAGCCCGGCACCTGCGAAACGGCGAAGTCAAACGAGACGATGGAATGCACGGACAACACGAGCGGCGTCGCCAGGCCCGCGAGCAACAGGTAAGCCTTCTCGTAATTCCACCAATGCCGGTTCGAGCCGGTCCAGCCCAGCGCCGCGATCCCATAACCGATCTGCCGCAGCTTCGACTTCGCCCGATCGCGCATCGTGGCCAGGTCGGGTATCATTCCCATGTACCAAAACAGCAGCGACACCGTGAAGTAAGTCGACACGGCGAACACATCCCACAACAGCGGCGATCGAAACTGGGGCCAAACCCCGTTGGCATTCGGAATCGGGAACAGCCAGTAGGCGAACCAGACGCGCCCCACGTGGAACATCGGGAAGATGCCAGCGCACATCACCGCGAAAATGGTCATCGCCTCGGCCGCGCGATTGATCGATGTGCGCCATCGCTGGCGGAGCAGGCAAAGAATCGCTGAAATCAGCGTCCCGGCATGGCCGATGCCGATCCACCAGACGAAGTTGGTGATATCCCATGCCCATGCCACGGGGACCATGAGGCCCCAGACGCCGACGCCGGTGCTGACTTGATACGAGATCATCGCGGCGCCCACGCACATGATCAGGAAACTGGGGATGAAGGCGATCCACCACCATTTCGGCGCGGGCCCCTCGGCGATGCAGGCGATCTGGTTCGATATCCATCCCAGCGGCCGATGATGCAGGACGAGTGGCTCGCGCTGCAGTTCCTTCGGCGGCAACGGAATTTCAATCGACGGAGCGTCGGACGACATCAGTGCGCTCCTTTCTTCTCCGCGCCGTGTCCGCCCGCTTCGCCGCCTCCCTCGCCATGGGCCTGGTGCGGCTCGTAGGGATTCGCGGTCTGCTTCTTGACATACTCGCCGGTGTTCAGCGGGATCTCGTAGTAATCGGGCATCTTCGGATTCGGGTTGCGAATGCGCGCGAGGTACGTGACGCGCGGACGTGTCTCCAGGAATCCCAGCACCTCGTAGTTGCGGTCGGATTTCTGAAGCAGCGACACGCGGCTGTTGGGATCGAGCTGGTTGCCGAACACGATCGCCTCGGCCGGACAGGCCTGCTGGCAGGCCGTCTTGATCGCCCCGTCGGCCACACGGACGTCGCCGCTCTGGCCCGCTTTTACTTTTTGCGCGATTTTGCCCTGCTCGATCCGCTGCACGCAGAGCGTGCATTTCTCCATCACGCCGCGCATCCGGACTGTCACATCGGGATTCTTGACCAGCTTGAGGATGTCCCATTCGTCCTGCGGCCGGATGGCGCCATCCGGATTCTTCCACCACCGTTTCATTGTCCATTCCCCTTCGGTCGATCCGACCAGGGGGCTGGAATAAAAGGGTCCTTTAAGCTGATCGAGGGAGCGGCGGTTGAAATCCAGGAAATTGAAACGGCGAACCTTGTAAGCGCAGTTATTGGAGCAATAACGGGTGCCGACGCAACGGTTGTAGGCCATCACGTTGAGACCTTCCTCATCGTGAACCGTCGCATTCACCGGGCAAACCGATTCGCACGGCGCGTTCTCGCAATGCTGGCACATCATCGGCTGATGCACGGCCTGCGGATCGTCCACCATCGCGTCCAGCTTGTCGCCCGCTCCGCTGAAATACCGGTCAATCCGCAGCCAGTGCATCTCGCGATTCCGGCTCACCTGATCCTTGCCGACGATGGGCACGTTGTTTTCGGACTGACAGGCGAGCACGCACGCTCCGCAACCGACACATTGATTCAAGTCGACCGACATCCCCCACTGATGGATGTCGCTCTTCATGTGAAGCCCCTCGAGGCTCACCCCGTTCATCGACTTGCGGGTCTCGTAAGCGTGATAGGGATGCTCGTAAATTCCCTTCGGACGGCCCTTCTCGTCCTTCGGAATGAATTCCATGTGCGCTTCGAGGTCGAAATTTTTCGCAAAGGCAGGCTGCTTCTCGTATTGCGCCTTGTTCGCCTCGCGAATAATCGGCCGGCCTTCCATCGAGCCGTGCTCCTGGGTCACCGCCAGGTTGTAACGTTCACCCAGCCTCTCGAGCTTGGCCCCCGTGGCGAAATTCATCGTGCTCGATGACCGGATTTCGTAGGCATTATACAGCCCCACGCCCTGGCCAATTCGCCCGGTGCCGCCGGTCTTCGATCGCTTCCGACCGTAACCCAGCGCCAGCCCCAGCGAGTTGTCCGCCATCCCGGGCGTGATCCAGACGGGCCCGACAATCGACTTCGTTTCGCCGCCGACTGTCACCGTCAACCGCACCAAATCCGAGGTCGTCCTGTTCGTCGTCGTGCTGTCGACGCCCAGTTCCGCCGCGGTCTTTCGGCTAATCAAAATCAAGCAATCCCAGGTCGCCTTGGTCACGGGGTCGGGAAATTCCTGCAGCCATCCGTTGTTGCTCCAGCGCCCGTCGTCCAGGCGGGAATCCCGATGAAACACAATCTCCAGGTTGTCCTTGCTCAAGGCCGGCGTCGAGATGGACGCGAAAGCCTGCGTGACTTCCCCCGCCGACAGCGGCCGATCCGCCGCCCCCGGCTTCGCGCCCGCCAGAAAGCCGTCATGCAAAAATTTCTTCCAGTTCTCCTCGAAAACACCCGTCCCCGCCGCCGCGCGAAAGGTCTCGCGGACGATCTCATGGGGCTTGTTGATCTCCATGTCTCCCAGCCGGGCCAAAACCTCCAGCTCGTTCAATCCATCGAAGAGCGGCGCAATCAACGGCTGGATCGGAACGGTCGTTCCATCCCGGGTGACCGCATCGCCCCACGATTCGAGGTAATGCGCCTGCGGCAATTGCAAAAAGGTCTGCGTCGCGGTCGTTTGAGCCGACGCTCCAAATGTTTCGTCTTCGTAAGCACCCAGGCGGACGACATCCTTGGCCTTGGATTGCGCCTGAGCCCATTTCAATTCTGCGGGGGCGTTATAGGCCGGGTTGCCTCCTAGAATAACCAGTGTATCGATCTGACCGGCATTCAACAGCGCGACCAATCCCGCAATGTCGCTGTTGGTCGTCGTCTCGGGCACGGCCGCGTATTGCACCGTTTTCCCCACGTTGCCGAGAGCGGCATTCAGCAGATTGGCGATGACATGAACCGCCAGCGGCTGGCGATGACCCGCCAGGACCAGTGAGGCGCCGGCGTTGGCTTGAAGATCTTTCGCGCACTCGGCAATCCACTCGGGTTTAACGTTCGAGGGAAGGATTGTCTGCGCCACCAATGCGGTGATCTGCGTGTTTTGCGGGGCAATTTTCGCGGCAATGGCCGCTGCCACCGCCACGACATGACTGGTCGCCACCCGCAATCGATGGTCGGCATTCATGCCTGTGAGGGTCATCAACCCTTCCACTGCGTAAAGCCGGTTCATCGAATCGGTAGGCTTCTCAACCCGCCGACCGCGGGCAAAACCGCGAATTAGACAGTGGGAATCGGATTCGGTACCGATAAAGTCGCAATCCAACGAGAGAATAACCTTCGCCTGATCCAGTTTGAAGTGAGGGATACTGCCGGTGACCCGCCGATTAGCGTGCAGGTCCAAAGGCTCATAAACCGCCCATTTCGCCTCCGGAAACTTCAATTGCATCGTCAATGCCAGCCGACGGCGTGACGGGGAACTGCTCTGTTCCATCAGGAAAGCCAGCCGGGCGCCCCGCGTATTGACGAAGCCCTTCCCAAAGTTGCCCAAGGCGTCCAACGCCATCTCGCGGGAGATGGTGATCCCCTTTTGGACGAAGTTTTTGGCGCGATCCGGATCGTAAAGACCAAGGATCGAAGCCTGCGCAAACGTGTCTGTGGCTCCATTGCTGTCCGGATGCTCCGGGTTGCCTTCGATCTTGGTAGGACGCCCATCGCTGGATTTCACCAGCAACGGAATGGCGCTTCCGCGCGTCGGCATCGCTGTGGCGAAGAACTGCGGAACGCCGTGAATGTAACCCTCCGCCGCCTTGCCGAATGGCAATATCTTTTCTTCGGGCCGACGGCAGCCGGCCCCGAGGATTCCCAAGCCACCGAGGGCGAAGGACGCCGACATGAGCTTCACGAAATGCCGACGAGACACCGGGTCCACCAGTTCGCTGGCTCCCGCTGGAAACTCCCGTTCGACCCACTGCCGAAATTCCGGCGCCTCGGCAAGTTGATCCAGGCTGCGCCAGTACCTCTGGCCGCTTTCGGGTTCGGGACAGGACGGGGGAATCGTTTTCATCGGTGGCAGGCGGAACAGCTCTGCGAAGCTTCAATCTTCATGTCCGTGGCGGTATCCGTGAACCATTTCGCCGGCAGATGTTCATGCGGATTCCATGATAAATCCGTGATTTTGTCGGCTGGCCGCAGGTTTTGGGCGGGTTTACGGTGACACTCGACGCAAAACGCCATGCTCAACGGCTTGGCATGCTGCACTTCGTCCATCTTGTTGATCTCGCCATGGCAGTGAACACAGGAAATGCCGCGGGTCACATGCACGGAATGGTTGAAATAAACGTAATCGGGCACCTTGTGAACCTGCACCCATGGCACCGGTTTGCCCGTCGCCGCGCTCTCCCGAATCAACGCCAGCCGCGGATCATCCTTCAGCACCTGATTGTGGCAGTTCATGCAGGTCGAGGAACTCGGGATGTTCGAATACCAGGATTTCTCCACATGACTGTGACAATACCGGCAATCCATGCCGAGCTGATCGACGTGGGTGGAATGCGGAAAACCGACCGGCTGGATCGGCTTGTAGCCGACCCGCGTATATTTCGGGGTGAAATAATACCACATGCCGGCGACAACCCCGGAAGCCCCCAGCACGATGCAAAAAATCAGCGCGAGAGGGACCCGGTTGCTCCACTTGGGAAAAATGGCGGCCATCGATTAACTGGTTGTTAGTGCGTTGTTCGGTCCGGACCGGCCGCCGGACTGCCGGACGGAAGCGGGATTCTTCTGCCGGACACAAAAAGGTCAAACCCTTTTTTGCGCGCGACACATTCGCGCGCTCCGACGAATCCTGCTTTACCCCCCTCTCCTCCATTTCTGAAATGGAGGAGAGATCCGCCCGGACGGTTGTGCGCGCTCTGTGCCTCGTAACTGATGTTGGAGGGATGCTCCTCCTCTCCCGCCCTTCGGGCACCCTCTCCTCCATTTCCGAAATGGAGGAGAGGGATGGGGAGAGGAGGAGTCTCTGTTAGGCGGTGGCTGGGCAGTGAGAGGAAGCCGAAAGCCCAAACCCCGACTCCGGAATTATTAGAAATACTGTTCATTCGACAAGTCTGTTTACGACACCTAATTATCAACTGCAAGCTCCGATTTAAGTAAGGCAATAGATTTCGGCGGCGTTAATGCCGTGGATAAGTAAACTGCTCGTTGGATGCCCACGATGGGCTTGCCAGCGCGGCGCGACCGTAGCGCGGACTGGCAGTCCGCTGTTTCGCCGGTTGGCAACCGGCAGAGCCACGCACTTTCGGATGGCGAGTCGGCACAGTGCTTGTGACGTTCAGGCAGTGCGTTGCGTCGGCGGAGCGTCACTCCGCGAAACAGCCGATTGCCAATCGGCGCTACGCCGCGCAACGAATCAATTTGAATCAACCGCCTGACCGGCACATAACTGGGCGAATGTCGAAGTTCCCTTGCGTCATTGCCTCCATTCTCGCTGTCGCGCTCCTGGCCGGTTGCAACGCCACCGCGCCGACCGCATCGGTCCGTTTGCTGGCGCCACAGTCCAGCGCTGAAACCAATTCGATCGAACAACTCACCGCCAAAGTCCGGGACTCCATTGTGGTCATCACTCACTACGGACGCGATGGACGCGAAGATGGCGTGGGCGCCGGGTTTGTGATCTCGAGGGATGGCCTCGTCGCCACCAGTTTGCATGTCATCGGCGAGGCGCGTCCCATCCGCGTGCAGTTTGCGAATGGCCAAAGCGCGGATGTGACCGAGGTCCACGCGACGGATCGCAAATTCGATCTGGCGATCCTGCGCATCGCCAAAACGAATTTGCCCGCGTTGCGCCTGGGTGATTCCGATCTGCTGCAACAGGGCACAGCTGTCATCGCCCTGGGCAATCCCCTTGGCCTGCAACATAGCGTTGTGCAGGGCGTCGTGTCGGCACGCCGCGAAATCGAGGGCATCGACATGATCCAGCTCGCCATCCCGATTGAGCCGGGCAACAGCGGCGGTCCGCTGCTCGACATGAAAGGGCGCGTGCATGGAATCCTCACCTTGAAATCGGCCCTGAGTCCCAATCTCGGTTTCGCCATGCCGGTGAATCATCTGAAAGCATTGATCACGCGGCCGAATCCAATTCCCATGAACCGCTGGCTGACGCTGGGCGCACTCAATCCTCGAGACTGGACGCCGTTGTTCGGCGCGCGCTGGAGCCAAAAGGCCGGGCGTATTGTCGTGGACAACCCCGGGACCGGTTTCGGAGGACGCTCGTTGTGCCTGGCGACGAAGCTGCCTCCCGCGCGTCCCTTCGAGATCGCCGCCAGCGTCCGGTTGGGTGACGAGGGCGGCGCCGCAGGAATCGTTTTTGGCGCGGACGGCCAGGACCGGCATTTTGCGTTTTATCCCAGCGCCGGACAGATGCGGCTCACCCGGTTTGACGGCCCCAATGTTTTTGCATGGCATATTCTCAAGGAAACCCCCTGCGCCTCCTACAAACCGGGGGAGTGGAATCATCTGCGCGTCCGGGTCGACAGCCAAAAGATACATTGTTACGTGAATGGTGAATCGGTGTGCGAAATCGATGCCGATGAATTTCCAGGCGCACAGGTGGGACTCGCTAAATTTCGGGACACGCACGCCGAGTTTCGCAACTTTCAGGTGGGCACAAATCTCGAGGCGGCGATTCCCGTGCTGTCGGCGGTTCCCGAGGCCTTGCGGGCGCGCGTGGAAAAACTCACGGCGAATCCCGACGCGGAGCTCATCGAAGCCCTTCAACCATTCGCCAGCGCCGGCAGGATCCTACTGGCCGAACGGGCGCGACTCCTGGAACGGGACGCGGCCACATTGCGCGAGCTGTCGGCGCGGGTTCACTGTCGCGCCGTCCAACAGGACCTGGTCAGTGCCCTCGCTCTTCCCGAGAACCAGATCGATTTGGCTTACGCCGCGTTGCTCGTCGCAAAATTGGATAATCCCGATCTCGATCCCGGACCGGCCCGCGCGCAGTTGAAGGAAATGGGCCGCGAGATCTCCGCGCAATTGCCCCCGGGCAGCGACGGCATCGCCAAATTGGAGGCATTGCGAAAATATCTGTTCATCGACAATGGATTTCACGGCAGCCGCAGCGATTTTTATCACCGGGCCAACAGTTACCTCGATCAGGTTCTCGACGACCGGGAGGGGCTCCCGATCACTCTCTCCGTGGTCTTCATGGAACTGGCCCGCGAGATCGGGCTGCAACAAGTTGTTGGCCTGCCGTTGCCCGGGCATTTCATGGTGAAATACATCCCTACGCAGGGGACGGAACAAATCATCGATGTCTTTGACGGCGGCAAAACGGTGACGTTAAGCGCGGCCCAGGAGGCGGTGCTCGCGGCCACCGGCGAAGGATTTCGCGAGTCACAACTCAAGCCCGCCACCAAGCGCGAAATCATCGTCCGCATGCTCCACAACTTGCAGGGCATCGCTGAACATGACGGCAACTCCCGCGATGTGTTGCGCTATCTCGATGTCCTCGTGGCGTTGTCCATCGACTCGGCCGCCGACAGGTTATTGCGCGCCCGAATGCGCATTCAAAATCGGGACATCCCCGGTGCGCGCGAAGACCTGAAATGGATCCTGGATCATCAGCCCGATGGAGTGGATCTCGAACGCGTGCTGCAACTTTACGAAGCGCTCTGATTCATGGGCGCCGCCTCTCCCCCTCCCTCTCCTCCATTTCGGAAATGGAGGAGAGGGTGCCCGAACGGCGGGAGAGGAGGAGCGTCCCTTCCCCACCCTGCCCGGTAACCGTTAACCAGAAACTCCTCCTCTCCCCCTCCCTCTCCTCCATTTCGGAAATAGAGGAGAGGGTGCCCGAAGGGCGGGAGAGGAGGTGCTCGGAAAGGATCCAGTATCGAGCGCTCCCTTGACTTTTTCTTCCGCGACCGAAAACTTGCCGCCCTATGGCATCCATTCCGACCGAACTTAAAGCCGTCACGGCCGTAACTAAGGCGAACATTTATTTCGATGGCAAGGTCGTCAGTCATTCGCTCCTCCTTCCGGACGGATCGAAAAAAACGCTCGGCTTGATTTTTCCGGGAAAGTTCCACTTCGGCACCGACAAAGCCGAGGGGATGGAGATCGTCGCGGGCTCGTGCAGTGTTCAGGTCGATGGCCAGGCGACCGTCACCGGTTACACGGCCGGACAGGCCTTCGAGGTGCCGGCAAAAAGCGGCTTCCACATCGAGGTAAAAGCCGGCATCTGCGAATACATCTGCACCTTCCACGATTGAGGGGGCCTGCGGCCTCCCGCCGGCCTGTTCCGCTTTCGCGGCGTTTGCTGGTTTCGACGCCTTCGCGCGAATCGGCCTGGTCCAAATGGCAATCGTTAGAAGCGCCAGGAGACACCGAGAAAGGGATTCCAGTCAGGTGCGGACCTGGTCATCCCAATGTTGACTCCCGTGTCGAACTGCACATTGGCGCCGAGTCCGTAAGTGAAACCGACATCGAACGTGCCGACCCACGCCGCACCGCGCTCGGCGCTCACGGCGCTGAAAAATTCCACGTAACCGCTCAGCCTTCCCACCAGGTCGTGGTTCAAAGTGATACTGTTGATGAACTCCCCGTGATAGCCCGACTCGTCCTCATCCCGGGCTGCGTCAATCTCCGTCATGAATCCCATTCCAAAACCCATCGGAAGCTGGACCGCCAATGGTAGTATCAATCCCCCTTCGTAGCTGTGATTTCCGAGCCTGTCCTGGCTGGTTGGAAATTTCACAAAGGGCAATGCGCCAAAAGCGGTCTTGCCGCCGTCGTTGCCCCAGAAGTTGTATTTCAATCGGAACAGCGTGTCGCCATACCCGCTTCTTTTCGTCCGATTCTTGTCCGCATGCTCGTCCACGTAGTTGTAAGTCTGCAACACCAGCTGGGCATCCAGCCGGTTGCAAATCCCGGCCTTCAGGTTGATGGGTGCAATCGCCCAGCCTGCCACCCGGTGTGGCGCTCCACCAATCGTTTCGTGGTCGGACGTATAATTCACCACGTCCATCTCCAATTGAAAATGCCCGGCGTCCACCGTGTAGGGACTTTCGGTTTTGTCCGGGCGATCCGTCGTGAACTCCCGCAGGTGTTTTGTCGGGGTCGGATTGAAAAGATGAAACTGGCTCTTGTCCACCGGCGCCTCGGTCTGCGCATGGCCCGATGCAGCCATGGCGATCGCAATTAGAAACAGGGCGTGTCCCGGACGGCTCGATTTTTTCATGGTTTGATTCGCGAGTCTTGGCGGCCTGCCGGGTCGCTGGCAAGAAATTCAGCACCCCACTTTTTACCCGCAGGCCAGCCGCCTGGATGGAATCAGACTCCGAGCAGCGCTCGCACTTTTTGAGGAATGTTCCCCTCGCGTATCAGCGATTCACCCACAAGGACGGCTTGGGCCCCGCAGCCGATCAAGCGCGTCACATCCGCGCGTGTGTGAATGCCGCTCTCCGCCACGAGCACCACCTCGCCGGGCCTCGTAGCGGC
>JBEEGQ010000232.1:0-18108 GCA_041166945.1 Verrucomicrobiota bacterium | reverse complement strand
GGCGCCGGAGCGCGGATTTTATGCCGCTTAATTGGAAGTGGGGCTTGGGGGTTCTTTTCTCCAAACCGGGGTTGTATTGATGCGGCATAAATGCCGCGGTCCGGGTTGATTTCATTTTTTCCGTTTTACGTTTTTCTTCGCGCGTCCCAATGTAGGCCCGATGCCGAACCCAATTATCGTCGCTTTGGATGTGCCCACGGTGGACAAGGCGGTCGCGCTGGTGGAACTGCTGGCGCCGGTCGTGGGCGCCTTCAAGATTGGCAGCGAACTGTTCACGGCGGGCGGACCGGATATCGTTCGCAGCATTCGTGGAGCGGGGGCTGCGGTTTTCCTGGACCTGAAATTCCATGACATTCCGAATACCGTGGCGAAATCGGTGGCCAGCGCCACGCGACTGGATGTGCAGATGCTGACGATCCATGCAGCGGGCGGGCTGGCGATGATGAAAGCCGCGGAGGAATCGACGCAGCAAACCGCCGCGCAACTCAGCCGTCCGGCGCCGCTGATTCTGGGCGTGACGGTGCTGACCAGCATGGATGCTGCGGAACTGGCCGCGGTCGGGCATGAATCCAACGTCGGACGACAGGTCGAACGCCTGGCGGCTCTCGCCGCGACGGCGGGGTTGCGCGGACTGGTCTGTTCCCCATTGGAAATTGCCGCGTTGCGCCAGATCCTTCCGGAGTCGATGCAACTGGTCACGCCCGGCATTCGCGCCCCTGGCGATGTCGCGGGCGACCAGAAGCGCACATTGAGCGCCCGAGAGGCAATGGACGCCGGAGCCAACTGGCTCGTGATCGGTCGGCCGATTTATGCGGCGGATAATCCGCGCGCGGCCGCCGAGAAAATTTTGGAGTCGCTCCGATAGCCGTTCGATTGAATTTTAACGGGATGAAAGCCATTCGGGTTTCTCAATTCGGCGGTCCGGAGGTGCTCCGTCTGGAGGACGTGCCCACACCGGACGCCGGACGGGGGCAGGTGCTCGTGAAAGTGATCGCCATCGGCGTGAACCCCGTCGAGACGTATCAGCGATCGGGCATGAACCCCGCCATCCAGTTTCCCTGGACACCCGGATCGGATGCCGCCGGTGTTGTTGAAGCCTGCGGGGAAAACGTGACCGGCGTGAAGCCGGGCGATCGGGTTTACACGTCCGCCACCTTGACGGGTTCGTATGCGGAATTCGCGCTGTGCGAACCGGGGGCGCTGTATCCATTGCCGCAGGGCATTTCCTTCGAGCAGGGCGCCGCCATCGCCATCCCGTATGCCACGGCTTATCGCGCGTTGTTTCACCGCGCGCGAGCGCAAGCGGGGGAAATTGTATTCATTCATGGAGCGAGCGGCGGGGTTGGCCTGTCGGCGGCGCAACTCGCGCGCGGGGCGGGCTTCAAGGTGATCGGCTCCGCAGGCACCGAGGCGGGACGCCAATTGGCGGCTGACAACGGCGCACATCATGTCGTGGATCATCGCGCGGCAGGTTATTTGGACAAAGTGATGGAGCTGACCGGCGGCCGTGGCGTGGATGTCCTCCTGGAAATGCTGGCGAATGTGAACCTGGGAAAGGACCTTCCGCTCCTGTCGAGGAACGGGCGGGTGATTGTCATCGGAAGCCGTGGCAAGGTGGAAATCACGCCGCGCGATCTGATGAGCCTCGATGCGGATATCCGTGGCATGACACTTTTCAATGCGACGCCCGACGAACTGGCGGGGATACACGTCGCGCTCGGAGCGGGTTTGGAGAATGGAACATTGCGGCCGATCGTGGGCCGGCAATTGCCATTGGCGGAAGCGGCCAAGGCGCATGCCGCGGTTTTGGAACCGGGGGCTTACGGCAAGATTGTTCTCAAGCCATGATCTGCTGAGAAGGGTGGATCCGCCCTCCCAGCCAAATAATAAGCGGGAGCTTCGGAAAAGGAGCGCGACCGTATTTCAGTCCACCGCCTCTACCTCGTCCACAACTGGTTTGTCGCAGTTTCGGGCCTCGCCACTCGCCGGGCTTTGATGGTCACAAATGGCGGCAGATAACAGCACCGATGGGCGAATGTGCCGGGGGACGCGTTGAGCTGCGCGTGGAAGGGCTCTTCGAGGTCCTCGATGGAGAAACCACTGCGACAAAGGCCGCCGATCAATTCGCTCCAGCGATGGATGAATTCCGCCGTGCCCGATTCGCGATGCTGAAGGCCATCCAGCACGTCTGGCAGCGGGCCTTTCCTATAATATTTTTCCGTCACGGCATAGCTGCCATTGGCCGACGGCAGCAGATCCGCCTGCGCGCTGGCGGGTTGTTTATGCTGGCTGATGTACAAGCCGCCTGGCGCCGTAACTCGCGCGATCTGCCGATAAACGACACTGACATCCGGCACATAACAGGTGCTCACCGGCTGGATGACGAATTCAAAGGCGGCCGCCGGGAGCATGGACAGGTCTTCCATCGAAGCCTCGATGGTTCGGAGTTTGAGACCGCGGGTTGCGGCGACGCGCCGATCCTGTTCGAGCATCGCGGGACTGAGATCGACGACGGTGACATCGGCGCCGGCGGCGGCGAGCAGCGGGCCATGTTTGCCGCCACCCGCCGCAAGGCAGAGGATGCGGCGTCCGCGCACGTTGCCGCCCAGCCAGCCGCAATCGTCCACGGCGAGGAGCGGGTTTTGAAAATCCTTGTCGGTGGCCGGCTCGGTGTGGGACGCGCGGCGAATGACCCGTTCATTCCAAGCCCGACGATTCTGGTCCGTATGGGAATTCATGGGACCGGAGGCATGGCGATGGGGTTGTCCAGCGCGCGCCGGGGACAGGTGCGGGAAATCAGGCGAGGCTCGAAATTAGGCCCGTGCTGTCGCCGACACTGGCGCCTTTGACGCCCATGCGATCGAGCATGGAGACGAAGAGATTGGTCATGGGCGTCTCGCGTTCCATGCGGACATGCCGGCCCGTTGTGATGGTCCCGCCGCCTTTGCCGGCGAGGATGCAGGGGAGATTATCGTGGTTATGCTGGTTCCCGTCGCCGAGGCCGCTGCCGTAAACGATCATGCAATTGTCCAGGAGCGTGCCGTCGCCTTCGCGGATCGAGTTCAGCTTCTCGAGGAAGTAGGCGAACTGGGTGACATGAAAGCGGTTGATCTTCGCGATCTTGGCTTTTTTCTCGACGTTATTTCCGTGGTGCGAAAGGTCGTGATGGCCTTCCGAGACCCCGATGAAGGGATAGGCCCGGTTGCTGCCGTCGTGCGCCATGATGAAAGTGGCGATGCGCGTGTTGTCGCTCTGGAACGCCAGGGTCAGAAGGTCGAACATCAGCCGGAGGTGCGCCGCGTAATCCTTCGGCACTCCGGTCGGGCGTTGATAATCGGGGAGCGTGGCCGCGAAGGAATTGGCCCGTTCGATGCGCTGTTCGAGCTCGCGAACGGCTTCGAGATACTCGTCCATCTTGCGGCGATCGGTGTAACCGAGGTTGGACTTCAAACGGCGCGCGTCATCCAGTGCAAAATCGAGCACGCTCTTTTGATAGCGCTCGCGACGGATGCGCGCTTCGCCCTCCTCGCCCGAGTGGCCATTGCCAAAAAGGCGATCGAAGACCTGCCGCGGATCGACTTCGGGCGGCATGGGCGTCGCTTCGGATTTCCAGGAAATATTAAAGGAGTAGGCGCAGCTGTAGCCGGAGTCGCAATTGCCGGCGAGACGCGCGCGATCGGTTCCGAGTTCCAACGAAGGAAGCCGGGTTTGATCGCCAATCTTCGCGGCCGCCACTTGATCGCACGAGACGCCGACCTTGATGTCGGCCCCCGCCGTCTTGCGCGCGTGCGCGCCGGTCAGGAAGGTGGCCGAGGCGCGGGCATGGTCGCCGGCGCCGTCGCGATGCGCCCGGCCCTTGTCGTGGGCGAGGCCCGACAGGATGAGCAGATTTTGCTGCTGGGCTTTCAGCGGCTCCAGGATCGCCGGCAGTTCGAAATCCGTGCCGACAGCCTTGGGCGTCCAATCAGCCATATTGGCGCCGTTGGGCACATAAACGTAAGCCATGCGCCGGGGATAGGAACCGGCTCCGGAAGTGACGGCGGCCAGGGCGCGCGCGGGAATCATGGCGTCCAGCATGGGCAGGGCGATGGCGGTGCCGAGTCCGCGTAAAAATGTCCTTCGGGGGATTTGCCAGGATTTGTTCATAAGAAGGCGGCTGTTAACTTATCGGTTGACGAGCCTAACCGCTGAGTTGTTCAAAAACAAGCCGTGTTTCCCGGAGAAACGAGGTTCGAGCCTGCCTCGTGGGTCGCTCCTGTTGCATCCTTTGAAAGCCGCGGGCACACTTTGTATCCTTTCGCATGAACAAACGCGGTCTCATCCAAAAAATCATCGCCCGTCTCGCGGACGAGCTCGAGGTCTACTTTCGCGCGGCGCAGGCGGCGCGCTCCGAAGCCACGCACGAACAGAGCAAGCCCGAGAACAAATATGACACCCGTGGCCTCGAAGCCTCTTATCTGGCCCGGGGCCAGTCCAAACAGGCCGCCGAAATCGAGGCCGCCATCGAGGCATTCGAAAAGCTCGAGGCGCGGGATTTTACAGCGACGGATCCCATCGAGATGGGCGCGTTGGTCGAGGTGGAACAAAATCGCGAACGGATTCTTTATTTCATCGGTCCCCGCGCGGGCGGAACGGAGGTGTTGCATGAAAAGAAGGAGGTCCTCGTCATCACACCGCAATCCCCGCTGGGCGGGCAACTCCAGGGGAAAAAGCGGGGCGACAAACTGCAACTCGACCTGGCGGGCGCCCGCCAGGAAGGGCGCATCCTGTCCGTGACGTAGCGGGCTGGCCAATAACCGCTGAACAGAAGCGCCTCCTCTCCCCCCTCCCTCTCCTCCATTTCGGAAATGGAGGAGAGGGTGCCCGAAGGGCGGGAGAGGAGGTGACGTCGTGGGATCGAGGGGCGTTGCGTTGACAGTGCGGTGTTCGGGCTGTTTTGATGACGCGGAGCATGTCGCATCGAATCGTGAAATCGTGGGGGGACCGTTGGCGCGCGCTCGTGCCGTTCGGGATCGGCTCGAAAAAGCCGAAACATTTCCGCGACATGATCCGCATTCTCTGGATCAACCGCGATAATCTGGGGTACGCATGGAAGGTCATCACCCGTGGCGTCTGCGACGGGTGCGCGCTCGGGGTGGCGGGGTTGCATGACTGGACCATTGAAGGGGTGCATCTTTGCATGACGCGGCTGAATCTGCTTCGGCTGAATACGATGCCCGCCCTCGATGTGGCGCAACTGGGCGACGTGACCTTGATGCGCACAATGGATAACGCGCAGTTGCGTGAATTGGGCCGCCTGCCGCATCCGATGGTCCGCGAACAGGGCGATCGCGGGTTCCGGCGGATCGCCTGGGAGGAAGCCTACGAGCGAATCGCAAAGCGAATCCGCGCCTCAAATCCGCGGCGCATCGGATTTTTCGTCACGTCCCGGGGCGTCACGAACGAGGTGTATTATGCCGCGCAAAAAGTGGCGCGCTTTTTGGGAACGAACAACGTCGATAACGCCGCGCGCCTGTGCCATACGCCATCGACCGGTGCCATGAAGCAAGCATTGGGCGTCGCCGCCACAACGTGCAGCTACAAGGATTGGTGGGGCACCGACCTCATTATTTTCTTCGGCGCCAATCCCGCCAACGACCAGCCGGTCACGACAAAATATCTGCACGAGGCAAAGCAGACCGGCGCGAAGGTGGTGATGGTGAATCCGTACCGCGAGCCGGGCATGATGAAGTATTGGGTTCCGAGCACGGCGGGCAGCGCGATTTTCGGGACGGACATTGCGGATTTCTGGTTTCCCGTGTCGCAAGGGGGCGACATCGCGTTTCTGTACGGAGTGATGAAGGTTTTGCTGGCCAACGGCTGGTTCGCGCGGGATTGGGTGGAACAGAACACGCGTGAATTCGAATCGCTCCGCGCTGCTGTGGAAGCGATGGATCTGGTCACGCTCGAACGCCAGGCGGGTCTCGATCGAATGGCGATGCAGGAATTTGCCGAATTGATTCGCGACGCGAAGAACGGGGTTTTGGTCTGGAGCATGGGCATCACCCAGCATGTTTACGGCGGAGACGCCGTCTCCATGATTCTCAACCTGGGCCTGTTGAAAGGCTGGGTGGGCCGCGACAAATGCGGCCTGATGCCGATCCGCGGCCACAGCGGCGTGCAGGGCGGCGCGGAAATGGGCGCTTATTCGACGGCCTTTCCGGGAGGCAAAACCATCAATGAAGAAAACGCGTCCACCCTGGCGCGGCAGTATGGTTTTCCAGTGCCCGACTGGACGGGGTTGACGACGACGGAGATGGTGGAGGCGGGCGCGCGAGGCGAGCTGGACGTGCTGTATTGCCTGGGCGGCAATTTTCTCAGGACGCTGCCGGATCCCGCCCATGTCGCGCGCGCACTTGAAAACATTCCGTTGCGCGTGCATCAGGACATCATTTTGACCGACCAGATGTTCATCGAACCGCGCGAGGAGGTGATCCTGCTTCCTGCCAAAACGCGTTACGAGCAGGAGGGCGGCGGCACGGAGACGATCACGGAACGGCGGATCGTTTTCAGTCCCGAAATTCCGCGACAGGTCGGCGAGGCGCGATCGGAATGGCGGATTCTGCTCGAGCTGGCTGCGGCGGTCGACCCGGCGCGCGCCGCCCTGTTGAAATGTGAAACGGCACAAGCCATCCGCGAGGAGATCGCCGAGGTGGTCCCGTTCTATTACGGCATCCAGCGGCTGGCCCGCACCGGTGACGCGTTCCAATACGGCGGTCCGCATCTTTGTGCGGACGGAAAATTCCAGACGGCCGATGGGAAGGCGCATTTTCGCGCGGTGCCGGCGCCGGACCTGGCGCGCCCGGAGGGAACGTTTGAAGTGAGCACGCGACGCGGCAAACAATTCAACACGTTGATCTATGGGGAGACAGATCCGTTGACGGGCGCGGCGCGCGACGCGGTCTTCATGAATCCAGAGGACGCGGCGGCATTGCACATGTGCCAGCGGGACCGCGTCGCGCTCGTGAACGAAATGGGGAGGCTGGAGGGCCGCGTGTTCCTGGCGCCGATCGCGCGGGGAAACCTCCAGGTGCACTGGCCGGAGGGGAACGCCATCATCCGCCGCGGTGTTGTCGAAACCATGGGCGGCGTGCCCGACTACAACTGCGTGGCGCGGGTGGAGAAAATCTGAACGCGCGA
Organism: Verrucomicrobiota bacterium; assembly: GCA_041166945.1. Lineage (GTDB taxonomy): Bacteria > Verrucomicrobiota > Verrucomicrobiia > Limisphaerales > JADJPG01 > DASTLJ01. Next base: position 10,929 of record JBEEGQ010000232.1, on the reverse strand, counting down.
TCTCACCTTTGGCCTTCTGATTTTTCGCAGGCTGGGACTATTCTCGCCGCATGACCTCGAAGCGCAAAGGCCGGTATCTCCTCGGCATCGACTTTGGCACCTTGTCGGCCCGCGCACTCCTTGTCGATGCGGCCAGCGGCACCGAGGTGGCCACCGTGATGCACGAGTATCCGGACGGGGTCATTGAAGAGACGCTCCCTGGAGATGCGAAGCGGCTGCCACCGGCAACCGCGTTGCAAAATCCGGCTGATTATCTTTCGGCTCTCAATGCAGTGATTCCCTCTGTGCTTCGTGAGGCGGGTGTGAATGGCGACCAGATTGCCGGGGTGGGAACCGCCTTCACGTCGTGCACGATGCTGCCCGTGGAGGCGGATGGCACCCCGCTCTGTTTCGATGAGAAATGGCGGAAAAATCCGCACGCGTGGGTGAAGCTTTGGAAACATCACGCGCCCCAACTGGAGGCCAATCGCATCATGGAGATGGCGCGCCAGCGCAATGAACCGTTCATCCGGGCGTACGGCGGGCGGTATTCGAGCGAATGGTTTTTTTCGAAATTACTCGAGACGGTTCAAAAAGCCCCGGCGGTGTACGCGGCGGCGGCCCGGTTCATCGAGGCGGGCGACTGGCTCACCTGGCAGCTTTGCGGCGAGGAACGGCGTGGTCTTTCCGCCGCGGGTTTCAAGGCAATGTGGGTTCATCCGGCGCGGCCGGAAGGAAGCGCCGCGCCCGAGGGATCCGCCCGATGGACCTATCCGAGCCGGGAGTTTTTTCGCGCGCTTCATCCGAAGCTGGAAAATGTCATTGCCGAGAAAATGGATGCGCCCCTGCTGCCCCCCGGCTCGAAGGCGGGGGCGATCACACGCCAGATGGCGGCGAAAACCGGACTGCGCGAGGGAACGCCCGTCGCGGTGGCAAACATCGATGCGCATGCGGCTGTCCCTGCGTGCGGAGTGACCATCCCGGGCAAGCTAGTGATGATTTTAGGAACCAGCACCTGCCATCTCGTCATTGGCGATTCGCGCGTCGAGGTGGAAGGGATGTGCGGCGTGGTGGAACACGGTGTGGTTCCCGGCTATTGGGGGTATGAAGCCGGACAGGCTGGAGTGGGGGACATGTTCGCCTGGTATGTCGAGCAGGGCACGCCAGCATCGTTGGGCGCGGAGGCAAAAAAGGCGGGAGTGTCAGTCTACGAACTTCTCGAATCGCACGCCTCAAAATTGCGGCCGGGAGAGAGCGGATTGCTCGCATTGGACTGGTGGGCTGGCTGCCGCTCTGTCCTGATGGATTCGGATTTGAGCGGTGTGCTGGTGGGCCTGACGACGCGGACGCGGCCGCATGAGATTTATCGCGCCCTGATTGAAGCCACTGCGTTTGGCACGCGCAAAATCATTGACGCGTTCACCAGCAAAGGGGTGCCGGTCGACGAGCTGTTTGCCTGCGGCGGCCTCGCGCAAAAGAGCCCGCTGTTGTTGCAGACGTATGCAGATGTCACGGGCCGGCCCATTCAACTGGCGGCCTCGCCGCAGACCTGCGCGCTGGGGGCTGCGCTGCAGGCATCGCTGGCCGCTGGATTGTATCCCGACATGCACGAGGCGACAGATCGATTGGTCCGTCCGAGCCGGCACACCTATCAGCCCAACCGGAAACACAAGGCGGTGTATGACCAGCTTTATGCCGAATACAATCGGCTGCACGATTACTTCGGACGCACGGCTGCCACGATGAAACTCCTCAAGCGTCTCCAGTCACCACGGACCTGACGCGGAACGGCTGAACAGAAACGCCTCCTCTCCCCCTCCCTGCCCGTCACCGAATCCATGTGGTGGCGGGCGTTTCAGCATTCGACGGCGACAAGTCGCCTGCGCAAAGCGGTGACAAGTCACCGCACTCCAAACGCTTCGCGACATTGCCCGAAGCACGCGAGAGGCGGCGAGGGGGCGCGTGGCGACAAAGGCGCGCTCCACATACGAGAGCGTTAATCGATCTGGATCGTGCGATAGAATCGCTGGCCATCCGGACCAATGTTGTCATGGACGACAATCGTGTCGCTCGTGGCTGTCACCGGCGCGCCCAGCTGAGTCCAGAAGGGATCGTCGAGATGCCGTTTCCATTCCACGCGATACGTGCGTCCGGCGATGGCATCGAAGCCCACCGCGATTTGGCCGCTGCCATTGTTGCTGATGGAAACCACCGGCGGCAGACGGACGAACACATTGAAGGTCGTCGTGGCACCCAACGGGGGCGCGCCATTGTCGCCGACATGGACGGTGATGACGTTTGTGCTGGGGGCCTGCGCGGACGAGGGCGTCCACGAGAAGGCGCCGCCGCTCGAAATGCCCGCGCCTGCGGGAAAAACATCCAGCGTGAATGACAATGTTTGCGCCGGGAAATCCGTGTCATGGCCCACCGCAGTGAGGTTCAAGGTCTGGCCAAGGCGAAGGATGCGATCGGGGATGGCGTCGATGGTGGGCGCGTTGTTGGCGAGCCCGATGGTGTTGGGCGCGCCGGGGGTCGGCGTGGTCATGTAATACCGGCTGGCCGCCCCGTCGGAAAAGCGACCTTCAGACATGTTGTTCGTCTGATCCAGAAAGGTGAGCCTGTCGACGGGAGTGACACCATTGGGGCCGTAAAGGCCGATGGATTCGCCGCTGCCGGTGAGCTTGAAATTCACATGCAGATCAGCGCGGTTGGTGGTGTTTTGACTGGTATCGCCGTCCGCCCAAACCAACAGGAAACCGCGGGATGGAATGACATAACCGGCGGGGATGCGGTATTGCTTCGGGTTCGCCAAATTGTCGGTCAAGTAATAGTCGGTGAGATCGACGGCGCTGGACCCGGCGTTATACAATTCGAACCAGTCGTCGAAGTTGCCATCCGCCGGATCGGCGATGAAAGATTGATTGGAAGCCATCCATTCGTTGATGAACACATTGACATCCTGTGCGCTGTTGGCGGCGCCGCTGGTGACAGTGAAAAACGTCTGTCGGTCGAACGGCTGGCCATCCGGAAAATCGCCATAGGAAAGATCGGGCCCGACGGCAGGATAGGTCAGGTAATCGGTGATCTGCGGCTGGCCACTGACGAGGCGCACGAGCGCGAGCGATCCGCCGCCGGTTTCGAGGCGAAAATTTGTGTGAAGGTTGGTGCCCGCGCTTTGACCCGGTTGCCCGTCCGCCCACAGGATTTTGAACTCGCCGGCTCCGATGGTTGTGCCTGCGGGAAACGGCCACTGGGTCAGGTTGGACTCATAGTTGTTGGCCAGATAATAGCCGCTGATGTCCAAGGTGCCGGGGCCGGCATTGTAGAGTTCGATCCAGGGCTCGCGTTCTCCATGGTTGTCGGCGCGACCCGTGAGATTGTTGGGCTGCACTTCATTCAGCCACAACGGATCGTATGCAGGACGAATCCCGACGAGTTGATTGGGAGCGCCGGGACTGTTGGGCAGCAGGCGGGGCTGGATGTTGAAATAGGGCAGCGACGGGTTAAAGCTGCTGCCGGGCGTGGTCCGCATCGTCAATGCGGTGCCGTTGGTCGTCGGAAGAAACCAAAAACTGAGGGTGCAAATGGTATTGGTCGCAAACGGCGCCAGGATTTGCCGGATGGCCGACGACGCCCCGCCGCTGCCCGACGCGATCACATGGAGGGAGCTGGAGCCCGAGTGCGCAAAATTGCTGCTGGCAACGCTGGTCGCGTGGTTCCCGAGAGGCGCCCAGGTCCCGGCCAGCGGCGATTCGAATCCGCCGTTCTGCAAAAGATTCGGGCCGGCCTCGGGAATGGTGTTCGTTACGAGGACGAGGTCATCGATGTAAACATCCCCTCCGCCGGCCAGCGGCATGTAAATGAGAAAGGAGGTGCCATTGCTTTGGATGAGGCCCGTATAGGTCACGTAAGACCATGGGCTGCGGTTCACACCCCAATTGCTGACGCGCGAATTGTCCTGTTGACCGTCGATCAGTTGGAGAGACATGTCCGTGCCGGCCTGGGTGACGGGCCAGGGCGATTGGTTTTCGTAACGAAGTTTGTCCACGATGACCGCCGGGATGTTCGTGGTGCCTGGCTGGATCAGGGTGAATGTCTCGCCGTCCGCATCGAGATGACCCTCAAATTCCCCGATGGGCGCGGCGACGGAGCCAAAAGCCGAGACGAACGCCGGAATGCTCTTCGTAACCACCATGAACTGGCGAGGGGCGATGATGGTGCCGCTGGGGAATGAATAATCCAGGCCATTGATGAACCACCCGCTCATGTCGAAGGCGGTGTTGGTGGAGACATTCAGGAGTTCGACAAACGAAGAGTTCGGCACGGCGGGTTGGTAAAGCAGTTCGTTGAAGACGACATTTCCCGACGGGCCCGGAATCGTGCCCGCGAAGTTGACGGTCACATTGGTGTTAAAACCCGCGAGCGCATTTTCATGGACGTCGAAAGCCTGGAGGTTCAGGAGATTGGTGGCCGCGGTGACGGCGAGCCGAATGGACCATGTTTTGACGCTCGTCCAGGTGACAGGATAATCGATCCCATTGATGCGTATCGACCGCACTTCCACGGGAGCTTCACCGGTGAGCGTGACGAGGTTCGAGCTGGCGTTGATGATGTTGGTGCCGGTGATCTTGAACGCGGCGGCGTCCTCGGTGGCGACGGTGGCCAGGATGCCCGATCGGGCCTGGGAGATGAATGCTTTGATGCCGCTGGGATCGGCGGAGGGAATGATGCCGCTGGCGAGAATGGCGCGATGTTTTGCATCGAGCACCGCACCAACCTGCGCGGCCTGCCAGGGGCCATTGCAGATTTCCTTGAGCGCGCGCAGGTACATCCGTCGAAACGGCGGATGAAGATAAAATCCCTGCATGGTGGTATCGGCCGGGCCTGGATTGCCCGGTGTCACGACGAAAAGGTTCAATCCGGGTCCCCACGAGCCGTTGGGCGACGCGCCCAGGACGATGTTCCAATCCCAAATCATCAGTGTCCAGCGGCCATGGGCAGGTTTGTAGCCATACATGTTCTGGGCATTTTGGGCGCCGACCGAATCCCAATTGCCGGATGCGTGTTCGATGGCGAAGATGCGAAACCATTCCTCCATGTCCGCGGTGTTGGACATGGCGGCGGTAAGAACACTGTTGCTGGGCGGCGCGCTGTTGGCGGCGTCGATCAACGAATAGACCGACGAATAATCGTTGGCGGTCCCGTGCGCTGCCCGGACGAGGAAGTTGTTGCGATAGCGCGCGTTCTTATACACCGGCACATTGTTGGACAGCGTGGTGAACTTCAAAAGTGTGCACCACGATTCGTTCACGAAATTGATGGTCTGGGTGCCTGACTCCGTCTGGGTTTCAAACCACGGTTGCAGCTTGAACAGATCGCCGTCCTGGTCGTCCGGGAAAAACTCGGAGACCATTTCCGAGCCGGGTGTTTGTGCATCCTCCATCATGGCGGTGGTGCCGCCCCGGCGGTTTCCGTTGAAGAACATATTCACGAAGCGGCGGTAACCCCACGGCAATCCCAGCTGGCGGGCCGACCAGTAGCACGTCTGTTCGCTCTGCAACGGCGAATCCCCGAATGGACCGTTGCCCGGCGCGTGAATCTTGTTGAAGTTCGCCGTTCCCAAAACCATGTCGTCCGCGGGCAGCTCGATCGAAAAATGCGCGGCGGTGGTGACGGGCGAGCCGGTGAATTGATGGTAGGGACTCCCGGCCCATTTGACGCTCATGTTATAGACCGCGCGGAAATTGCCGTAAACAAACGTGCCATAGATGCGTTCGTTGCTGTTGGCCTGGCGAACGGTCCAGTCATTCACGTTGTCCGCCGTCACCCATTGGCGGTAGGTGCAAAAGGCGGTGGTGGGGATTGGCTCGCCAAACCGGACAAGGCATTCAAAGGGCCGCGGATAGCTCGTATCCTGGGCCGGAAAGAGATTTGCGGCTCCGCGCGTGTCCGAGGCCACGACCTGGAAGGCGACCAGGGTGTTGGCTGACTGGCCGGGAATGGTCGCGCTATAGATTCCGTCGTTGGCAATTGCATCGCCGCCCAGGCCGTCATCGGTCATCGACAGCGTCGAGTAAGTATACGTCGCAGGAGCGCTCGCCGGATCGATTCGATAACGGACCGCGAGACTCGAAACGCCGTCGGGATCGTAGCGTCGCGCCGTGACGACCACACCCTGGCTTGCCAGGGGCAGGACTGGATCGTGGCGAACTTCGTAGATGGCAGGAGGGGCGTTGGAAATGGCGCGGCTGTTGCGCGCGCCGGGGGTGCCGAGATTGGCCGGGATCGACATGCGGCCGACGCAGTCAAAATAATTGCCATGCGTGCGAACGAGCAGCTCAGGCCAGCCGCGCAGCCAGCGGACCTTGTAACGAATCGTGCAGGGGCCGCTGGCGGAAAACGAGGAGATGGGAACACGAAGGCGATTGATGATGGAATCGCCGCGGGCGCTGCCGCGAACATGCAGGCAGGGCCCGCCGGCGGGGAAGCCGCTGGCCGGTTCCCAGGTGGATCGACTGTGATCCCCGCGCAACACCCATGTGGAGAGCCCTCCGTCGAACGTTCCGTTGGTGCAGACGCTGGCTCCCGCCGGCGGCGCAAACATCTCCACGTTGTCGAGCAGGCATTCGCCCTCGCCCATCAGGTAGGCTTCGAGGTAGATCAGCGAGTCGGCGCCGTTGTCCATGTTGCCGGTGCATTCGATGGAGGTCCATGGCGCCTTCTGCGTTTCATCGCTGTCCGCCCAGCTGTGGGCGAGGCGATGGTTGGCGCGGGGATCGATCAATTCGAGGCTGCTGCCGCCTTCATTCGCCCAGTTGCCCCAGGCGCCGCCGCCGCCGTAAGTCACTTCGTCGATCGCCACATGCAGCGTGTTGGTGGCCATGGCGACATTGGTGGTTATCACCGATCCGTTCGTCGAGTAATTGGTCGTTGAACCGAGGTTCAACTCCGGCATGGCGAGGGCCAGGCGCTCGCCGGCCTTGAGCTTGCCGCTGAAATTGCCTAACACATTGGTCGAGTTTAACCCGGGATTCTGGTTGGTGTAATGAGCCAGAAAATTGGTCAGGTTCCTCGCAATCACGACGTAGCCATCGGGGGCGATCACGGCATTGGATGGAAATGTAAACCCGATCCCGGAGGTAAACTTCCATCGCGCCAGGCTCACAGGATTCGTTCCCTTGTTATACAACTCGACAAACTGATCGTCGCTCGAGCCCGAAATCGGCTTGTACATGATCTCGTTGATGACTACGTCCCGGATGAGGATGTTGGTGTTTGAGGAGCCTGCGGTCGGGCCTTTGAGGGGATAAAAATCCTCCGCGCCATCCGGATAGCGGCCCGACGAGATGCCCTGGGATTGATCCTCGAATTTGATGGCATCCAGGACGGCGCCGCCGGGCCCGCGAAAATAAATGGCGTCGCCCGACGCGCCGAGTCCGAAGCCGAGTTGCGTCTGAAGAAACACCACGAAACCGCGGGCGGGAATGATGGTGGAGGTGGCGATGACGAACTTGTTGGTCGCCGGATCATCCGAGAGCGCGCAGCCCATCAGCTCAACCGGCACATTCGAATGATTGTAGAGTTCGACAAAATCGACGTCCGGCTCCTGTGAATTGGCGAGGAATTCATTGATGACGACATTTCGTTGCGGGCTGAAAGTGTAGCCATCGAAGCGGCCGGGCGATCCTCCCGGCTGGTCGCTGGCGCGCCATGCCTGGGGAAAACCTTCGCCATAAGAGGGCCGGGCGAGCACCAGCGATTGGCCGGTGCCATCGGCCGCGACCGGCCAGCCTCCATCGTTTAAGTAAGGCACCTCCAGGACCACCCCGCCACTGTTGTTGATCAGCTTGATGGTTCCCGAGCTGTTCAGGTGATGGCCGGATTCGATGTTTGTCACGCATGTGACATTGGTGACATTCCCAACGATGTTGGTCGAACAGCTGACATTGGTTCCGACGCCGTCCCATGGCCCGAGCACTCCTGAAATGCCGTAGTAAGACTGGACCGCGGCGGGGTTTGCGGCGATGACGATGTACTGATTGGCCTGAAGGAATGTGTTGGGCGCGAATGTATAATCAATCTCCCCCCGGATTTTGTAATTGCTGATCTCCTCGAAGAAAGGGTTGGAGTTGTAGATCTCGATGAATTCCAGGGACCCGCCTGAGGAGGTGGCAGGCCGGGGTTTATACATGATCTCCGTGATGGCGAACGGAGTTTTTCGGCTCGAGGATCCGGGAGGCTCGATGGGGAGGGGTGACGTGCTCACGGTCGCGCCGGTCACCTGCCCATAATCTCGGAACTGGGCGGTCGAGGGTGCGGCGTTGGTGTGGCTGCTGACGGCAAAGCCAACGAGCAACGTATTGCCGAGCGCGGCGGTCATCGAGCCCAAGGGCGTCCAACTCGATCCATCGACGCTGGCGTAGCCGGTGAACAGCGTGTTGTTTCGCTGCAGCCGCAGCCACGCGTTCGGGAAGTTCGCCGGAAAATAACCGGCGCTGGTGGCGGCGGCGCCGGTCGTTGGGCGTGACTCAAAAAATGCGCCGCCCGATCCGGGTGTCGCCAGGGACGCGGCAAAAGCGCTGCCGGCCGCAGTCGTTTCGCGCGCCATCAAGCCGGCCTTCGACCAGACATCGGCCAGCGACAGACCCGCAAGCCGCACCTTGACGTCGAAGTTTCCGGTGAGCGTTTGGTAATTGAAGGTGAATTGATCGGAGACGCCTCCAATGTCCAGGCCGCCCGCGCTAATGTTGTAGCCGTTCCCGGAAGCGGTGACCGATCCGGCAGGCTGAGGGGCGCCGACATCCACCGGCGTAAAGGCGACGCTGGAAAAAGTAACGGTGCTGTTGGGCGCTATCGCATTGCTGGCGGTCGAGATGTCCCGGATGTTGTTCAGGATGATGGTGTAGCTCGCTCCGAGGGTTTGCGGGCTGGTGGTGAGCACCACGTTCGAACCTCCCGCCGAAAGCAGCGCGCTCGACACCGTCAGATTGCCGACCACGCTCGTGATGGAATAATTGGCGGCCACATTCGCCGTGTCGGCGCGAACAGCCTCGGTGAATTCCACAGAGACCGTCGTCGGCGGCGAGCTGATCGCACGCACCGCTCCCGGCGACGTCGTGTCGGCATTGACGGTGAGCGTCGCCGCCATGCTGGGCGCTATGTAGGTGATGTTGGTAACGACGTTTTGGGCGACTGCATGGAATTGAAGGCCATGATAGTGCAAGGGAGTGTTGGGGATCAGATAGGTGGCGCTGGTCGCTCCCGGAATCGCCACGCCGTTCGTGTACCATTGGATCGCCGGGGCCGGATTGCCGCTGACTCCGACGGTGAAGCTGAACGGCTGCAATTCACCCACCGCCTGGTTCTGCGGCTGGCTCGTGATCATCGCCGGCGTCTGGCTGGCGGGGGTGGCGCTCGCCGAGAAATTATCAATCTGGTTGGCTGTGTCCGGGCTGTTGACGCTGTTGTCGTCGGCCCAAAGGATGTAGAGCGGACTGCCGCTGGGCCAGTTCAGGGTTAAGTTGGCGGTCAATTTTCCCGCGCTGGTCGCAAACGAAAACGACGGGATCGGAACCCAGCTGTTCACCGCTCCGCTCAGGCTGTAATAGGCGTTGTGACCGGAGATTTCGTCGCCATTGGGTGCTGCGGGAGTGAAATCGTAACTCAGAGTCACGGCATTGGCGGCCACACCCAGGTTGTTAACCAGGGTGCACATCAATAAGGTGGCCCGGTTGCCCGTCGGCCGGGTTTGCACATAAAACGCTCCCGAACTCCAGGTGGCCAGAGTGTTGAAGGCAGCCGGCAAAGTGGGATCGGAAACGGTTTGGGAAACGATCGACCCCGCAGAGATGGTTTGCACCTGGCCATCGATGTAGGCCGCCGTGGTGCCGTCCGCAGCCGCCCCCGCGATCGAGAAACTCGACCAGTCCGCGGCAGTCGGTTGGACGCTGAAATCATTCGTATAACCGCCGGCGCCCACCGACGCGGCGCGGGCCGGCATGGTCATCCATGCGAAGGCCCACAATGCGAAAAACCCGATGAGCCGAAAGTTTTGCTTTTTCATATTATTATTCTGCGGGGGCCGGGTGTTTACCGTGGTGGCGGTCTCGGGTTGTTCCGGCATGATTTGTTACAATCGGGTTACGATGATCGGCGCAAAAAATCCCAAACAGGTCGGCAAAGGAGATTAGCGACGCGGGCGGACGACTGGTAAAACAGCCCCGGCTGGAATTTGCGAAGGGATCGATGCGGGAGGGAGAATGTACAACATAGCGCCAGGAGATGACCGAAATCATAGGTGATTGAGCTGGAAAAGTCCAGACTTGTATCCGAGCCGCGGAATGGACCAACGCATTTCCCGGTGGTCCGCGGCCGTCCGATCCGTAACTGATTCGGCGCCGTAGCGCAGACTTCCAGTCTGCTGTATCGCCGACTTCCAGTCGGCAGACCACTTGATAATCCTGGCGCGAAAGGCCATTCCCGGCGTCTGCGGATTGGAAATCCGCGATACAGCAGACTGGCAGTCTGCGCTACGGGGAACTGCGTAAAGGGCGGAGACGGGAATCAGTAACGCTACGGATGGCAGGATGGCTGGAATGTCGGCATTTATTCGATGCCGTGCTTGTGTAGCGTCAGCGCGGGTTGTTCTTTAACTTTTTGATTCGGGCCGCAGAACGTTTCTTCAGCGGGGTTCCCCAACCCCCACCTCCTTGGCGTCTGTTGCCCGAATCTTTTTTTTGTCAGCCGCAAGGTTCGCGCGCGATATATCGAGGTCGCAGCGTAGGCCTGCAGATTTCTATCCTGCGCGCCGAAGATTCGCGCCGGGAATTTCCCGCTGTCGCGGGGCGAGCAAAACAGGAGAAGCGGCGTAGTTAGCAAAACAGGAATCTCCTTGTCCGCACCACCCGTCTTTGTGGAGGGCGAGCGTAGCGATGCCCGACGAAAAGACGG
>JBEEGQ010000231.1:0-11758 GCA_041166945.1 Verrucomicrobiota bacterium | reverse complement strand
GCGCCATCGTTCTTCCCCAATTTACAGAGGTCCCGCTGGGCCATTCGCATGCGCAGACAGCTCCGGACGATTTCATCCTTCAACCCGCATTGCCGGCGCAACTCAGCACGGGCGGGCCGGGTGTCAGTTGGATCGACATCGACAACGATGGCCGCGAAGACCTCGTGATTGCCGGCGGACGGGGATCGGCCCTCGCGGTGTTTCGCAACGGCGCCATGACCGGATTCAAGCAACTTCATAACGCATCCTTTGACCTCCCCGCGCCGCGCAATGAATCGAGCGTCCTCCCCTGGTTCAATGCGTCTGGCTTTCTCACGCTGCTCGCGGGGGCCGTAGATATTTTCGACAACCGCGACGCTGGCGGACCCGTCATCGCCTATCCCACTGCGCCGCGGGATAATTCAAAATGGTTCCCGCCAACGTACAATTTATTTCCGACAACCGCATCGGCGACAGGTCCTCTGGCGATGGCCGATGTGAATGGTGATGGATCGCTCGATCTGTTCATCGGGGGACGGTGTATTTCGGGCCGCTGGCCGGAGCCTTCGTCGTCGCGGCTCTTCCTTCAGCAAAGCGACGGCTGGCGGTTGGATACGAACAACAGCGACTCGCTCGCCGGCATTGGTCTCGTCAACGGCGCTGTGTTCAGCGACATCGATGGTGATGGAGAGGCCGACCTGATTGTCTCGTGCGAATGGGGTTCGCTACGATTTTTTCGAAACCGCGGAGGAAAACTGGAGGCCTGGGATCCGGCGCTGACGTTCCTCGCGACCGCCGACGGAGCCGAGGACGGCCGCTCGTTGCCAGCGGCCCATCTCAACGGACTGCGCGGAATTTGGACGGGGGTGACAACGGGCGATTTCGACGGCGACGGCCGGCAGGATATCGTGGCGGGCAATTGGGGACGCAACACGCGCTTCAAACGTTATTCCGCGCGTCCCGTGCAGCTGCTGTATGGCGATCTTTCTGGGGACGGTTCCATGTTCGCCATGGAGGCCGCTTATGATGAGGCATCGAAGGCCCAGGTGCCATTGTTGGGCCTTGAAAAGCTGGCGCGCCACCTTCCGTGGTTGCAGGAGCGATTCCCCACTGCGGAATCCCTCGCGCGGGCGTCCATCGCCGAGGTGCTCGTGAAAAATCCGCGACGGATGACGATGGCGAGGCTGGAAGCGAATTGGTTCGATTCCACGGTGTTCCTCAATCGCGGCGATCATTTCGAGGTCCGTTCGCTTCCGATCCACGCCCAACACGCCCCCGTTTTTGGAGTCTGCGTCGCGGATTTTGACGGCGATGGAACCGACGACCTTTTTCTGGCGCAAAATTTTTTCGGCGTTCGTCCCGAACATTCGCGCCTCGACGCCGGCCGCGGCCTTTTATTGCGTGGCGACGGCCATGGCCGTTTCCAAGCGGTCGACGGCGGGGTGACAGGATTGAAGATTTACGGGGAACAACGAGGCGCGGCGGTCTGTGACTTTGATGGCGACGGGCGGGTGGATCTGGTTGTGGGACAAAATAACGGGGCAACGCGCCTTTTTCGAAATGCGACCGCTCAGCCGGGTCTGCGGGTGCATCTCCGCGGCGACACCGGAAATCCGCAGGGGATTGGTGCGGTGTTGCGGGTGGAGTTTATCGACGGCCACCTCGGGGCGGCGCGCGAGTTGCACGGAGGGAGTGGATGGTGTTCCTGCGACAGCGCGATTGCGGTGCTGGGGTTGCCTATGCCTGCGCGCTCATTGCACGTGCGTTGGCCGGGAGGACGCGAAACCATTACCGTGATTCCGCAAGGAGCATCGACGTTGAACATTCGATCCGACGGACGTTTAGTGGATCCCCTGGCCCGAAAGGACCAGTGATCGCAGTTACCAAAACGTGGGACTGACCCCGTCTGGACCCTGTCCCGAAGGGACAAATGATGATAGCCGGTGGGCAGCCCGCCCCCAGCGGGCGCACCCACCGGATCGCGTTCCGAAAAAACACCGCGCCCCAGCGGGGCGCATGATGATAAGGAACATGCGGATGCGGGCTCCTTTGGGAGAGAATGGGCTGTTATCAAAACGTGGGACCGACCCCGTCCGGACCCCTTGTCCCGAAGGGACAAATGATGGTAGCCGGTGGGCAGGCCGCCCCCCGGCGGGCGCACCCACCGGATCGCGATCCGAAAAACCCCGCGCCCCAGCGGGGCGCATGATGAGAAGGAACATGCCGATGCAGGACCCTTTGGGGAGGTGGTCGGTTATCAAAACGTGGGACTGACCCCGTCCCGGTCTTTCCTGCCGGGCGCCATTCCTGCTATGTTGCCGGCGTTGAAAGCGAAGCAGTCCAACGAAACAGCGACGTTTCGCACTGCACGTCCCGGTCGCGGCCCGCGACGCAAATGGCTGTTCCGCTGTATCGCCATCACGCTGCCATTCGCGGCCTTGCTGGTCGTCGAGATGCTCCTGCGCCTTTTCGGCTATGGCAACTCGCCACATTTTTTTCTGAAAGGCCGTTTCGACGGGCGGGAGGTGTACCTGGAGAATCCGGATTTTGCGCGCCGCTTTTTTCCGCCGGGCCTGGTGCGCTCGCCTCAACCGGTGATTCTCCCTGCGATAAAGCAACCCGGCACGTTTCGCGTCTTTGTGCTGGGCGAATCCGCCGCGATGGGGGATCCCGAGCCGGCATTCGGTTTCCCGCGCGTGCTGGAGGTCCTGCTCCGCGATGCGATGCCGGCCAAAAAGATCGAAGTCATCAATGTGGCCGTCACCGCGATCAATTCCCATGTGATCCGCGGCATCGCCCGGGATTGCGCCGACAAACAGGGCGACTGGTGGATCGTTTACATGGGCAACAACGAGGTCGTCGGCCCGTTCGGCGCCGGAACAGTTTTCGGGCGCCAGACGCCCTCGACGGCAATATTGCGCGCGAGTCTTGCCGCCAAATCCACGCGGCTCGGACAGTTCCTGGACGGGCTGAAATGGAAGTTTGTTTCCGGCCGGCCCCGGTCCTGGGACGGCATGGAGATGTTCCTCCAGCAACAGGTCGCGCTGGAGGATCCCCGAATGGCGCGAGTCTACCAGAATTTTGAGCGCAATCTTGAAGAGATCATCCGGCTGGGGCGGGAATCCGGCGCCGAAGTGCTCATCAGCACGGTGGCCAGCAACCTGAAGGATTGTCCGCCATTTGCGTCCGCCAGTCTCGATGCACAGACGAATGGCCCAGTGGCGGAATGGAAACAGCGCGTGACGGCTGGCACGCAGACCACCGATGAGGGGCGCTTCGAGGAGGCGTTGAAGATCCTCGATGGCACCCCGCGTTATTTTTCAAATTCCGCGGCGGTCTTTTTCCAGGTGGCCCGGTGTCAAAAGGCCCTGGGGCGGGGGATTGAAGCTCGGGCGAACTTCGAGCGCGCCCGCGATCTCGACACGTTGCGGTTTCGGGCCGACACCCGCATTAACGGCATCATTCGCCACACGGCTGCGCGGAATGCTTCGAGCCGGTTCCTCGACGCGGTCGAACTCATGGACCGTCACAGCACCAATGGCATCGCGGGCGAGGAATTTTTCTACGAGCATGTGCATTTCAATTTCGCGGGCAATTATCTGCTGGGACGCACCTTTGCCGCGCAGATTCTTGGGGTGACGAATGTCGCTTCGATGCTTTCGTCCGACGAATGTGCGCGGCGCCTGGCGTACACCGTGGCGGATCGGGCGCGGGTGCTCGATGAAATGTTGCGACGCGTCCAACAGCCGCCGTTCACCGCCCAAATCGGCGCCGCGGCGCGCGAAGCCCGATGGCGTCAGCAGGCGATCGAACTGCATGCCTTGTTGCGTCCGGATACATTCGACTCCACGTCGGCGATCTACACCGGCGCGATCGCGCGCGAGCCGGGGGACTGGACATTGCGGGAAAATTTTGCGCGTTTTCTCCAGGAAGCGGGAGACTTCAAGGCGGCGGAGGAGCAGTGGCGCCAATTGATCGGACTGATGCCGCGGCAGGAGCGCGCTTATTACGGGCTGGCATACGCGCTGGATGCGCGCGGGCGGAGCGCCGAGGCGATTCAATATTTTCGCGAGGCCCTGAATCGACGGCCGCGCTCCGTCGAGGCGCGCAACGGCCTGGGGCTGGCGCTCGCCAGCCATGGCGATCCCAAAGCGGCAGTCGGTGAATTTGAAACCGCCCTGCGCGAGAAGCCGGATTTCGCCGAGGCCCGCGTCAACCTCGGACAGACCCTTGCCCAGCAGGGTCGCCTCGATGACGCGCGCGAACAATATGCCGAGGCGCTTCGTGGCAACTCGAACAATGGCGCCGCGCACATCAATCTCGGAAAGCTGCTGGCGGGCCAGGGAAAAAACGTCGAGGCCGCCGCGCAATATCGGGAGGCGTTGCGCGTGAAGCCGGACAATGCCGTCGCACATTTCAATCTCGGCAACGCGTTGACGGCGATGGGAGATCCCGAGGCGGCTTCGCACTTTGAGGCCGCGACGAAATCGAATCCGAATTTTGCCGAAGCGCACTACAATCTGGCTCTGGAGTTGGCGCGCCGGGAACAATTCGCCGCGGCGCTTGCGCACTTCTCGGAGGCCGCGCGGCTCAAGCCGGATTTTGCCGACGGGCGGTTCAACCTGGGGGTTGCGCTGGCCAAAGCGGGCCGCTTCGCCGAGGCCATTAGCGAATTCCAGGAGACTCTGCGGCTGGACCCAGCGAACCAACGCGCTCAAAAATTCATCGAAGAAGCCCACTTCCGACTTCAAAAATGACCTGCCTCGGTGGTTCGAATGAAATCGAAAATGCAAACCGAATGAACCACGGAGGCACAGAGGAGAAAGCTGACCGGATCGAAAAAATCCGGCCGGGTTTCCCCCCTCCGTGTCTCCGTGTCTCCGTGCCTCTGTGGTTCAAATGCGGCGAAAATGAACCACAGAGGCACAGAGGCACAGAGGCACAGAGGCACAGAGGAAAAAGCTGAGTAGACCGGAACATCCGGCCGGGTTTTTCCCACCTCAGTGCCTCCGTGCCTCTGTGGTTCAAATGAAGCGGAAATAAACCACGGAGGCACAGAGGCACTGAGGCAAAAGCTGAGCGGACCGGAACATCCGGCCGTGTTTTTCCCCACCTCCGTGTCTCCGTGCCTCTGTGGTTCAAATGCAGCAGAGGCGACCCGCGGTCCGCAGGATCGAAATTCCAGGATTGCGGCAGACGTCGCGGCTGGGTATGAATTTAGCCCGTGAACCCCGAGCCTGCCGACCAAAGCGGTCCGTCCGAAATCCCTCCCGTATCCAACGCTGCGCCCGTCTCGCTGCCAACGATTCTGCCACCCGCATTGCCTCCGGTGTTGCCGTCGCCGCAAAAAAAGGGGACGCCCGCGGCGGTCATTGCGATCTGTGCAGCGGGAGGCGTGTTATTTCTGGCCGTGGCAGCGGTCGCGGTCGCGTTGCTGACAGGCGCGGCTGGCCCTGTCACCCGGTCGGCGAAGCCGGATAGGGGCGTTCCCGCTTCGGCGGCAGCGACGCCCGAGGCGTCTGGGAATTCCGAGCCCGGCGTGACTTATCGAAACGAGAGGGTTCCCAGCGAGCCGTGGTCGATTCATATTCTGAAGATTGATCGCTCCCGCAAGGAGCTGGCTTTTTTTGCGCCGCACGCGAAGGGAAAAGTTTTGGGGGTCAGCCTTCTCGCCGACCAGGCGCGTTCCGTCCCGAGCGCGCTCGGGCATGCCATCGCCGGCGTGAACGGCGATTTTTATCTTCGCGACAACCCGATGTATGCGGGGGATCCGCGCGGATTGCACATTGTGAATGGGGAACTGATGAGCGCGCCGGACACGGTGTGCACCTGGTTCGACAGCGGCAATAATCCTCATCTGGATGAGGTGAAGGGCGACTTCAAGGTGACATGGGCCGATGGGAAGACTAGCCCGTTCGGTTTTAATGAGCGGCGCGGAACCAACAGGCTGGTTCTCTATACGCCGTCCTATGGGCCATCGACGCGCGCGTCGAGCGGACGTGAATTGGTTCTCGAGAAACAGGGGGAAGGTTCCTGGTTGCCGATCGAGGCCGGGGCGACCTATCGCGCGCGCGTTCGCGAAATTCGAAATGAAGGCAACAGTCTCCTGTCGGCCGGGTCCCTCGTGCTCTCGATCCCGCCGAATCTCCTGGCGAGCCTGCCTGAATTGGAGATCGGTGCAAAGCTCGAGCTCTCGACGGCGACGACACCCTCGATGGCCGGCGTGAAAGTGGCGATCGGGGGCGGTCCCGCGCTCATCCGGGACGGAAAGCCATTTTCGTTGAGAACGCCGCCGCCGGGATCGGCCTCCGACTGGAGCCAGCGTTCAAAGTATGAGCGTCATCCGCGAGCGGCTGTTGGGTGGAGTGCCACGCATGTTTACCTGGTGATTGTGGATGGGCGCCAGCCGGGTTTGTCCTCGGGAATGAAACTCGCCGAGCTCGCCGAGTATCTGTCGCAACTGGGTTGCACCGACGCGATGAACCTCGACGGCGGGAAGTCCGCCCAGATGTGGATGAATGGCCGGATCATGAACAGTCCATGCCAGGGCGAAGACACGGTCGCCAATTCGCTGCTGGTTCTGCGCAAGCCGGATTCCCGGTAAATTAATTCAACCGACGTGTGGAATGCGGCCGCGCGGGATATCCTTTCGAGCCCGGCGCCGCCGGTTTTTCCCCGCTGCCGGCGCATTTCCCTCCAGCTCCTTTCGCGCGGTGAGTATGGCGCTTTTCATCTCGCGGGAGACCGACGGGTATTGCAAGCGAAGCCGGGAGATCGCTCCGACGATGATGTCCGCGACCAGCGCGCGTGTCACAAATTTGCGATCCGCTGGAATGATGAACCATGGCGCCCACCGGGTGCTCGTGGCGGCGATGGCCTCCTCGTAAGCGCGTTGGTATTGTTTCCAAAAGCCGCGCTCGGTCATGTCCTGAGGCGAAAACTTCCAATATTTGGAGGGCTGGGTGAGGCGTTCGAGAAAACGGTCCTTCTGCTCCTTTTTCGAGACGTGCAAAAAGAACTTGAGAACGAGCGTGCCATTGCGGGCGAGATGTTGCTCGAAGTTGTTAATGTCTTGATAGCGGGCCTCCCAGAATTTTCGGTCGGGGTTTTCATCCGTAGGGAGGCTGAGCAATTCCGGGTGCACCTTGACGACCAGCACGTCCTCGTAATAGGAGCGATTAAAAATTCCGATGCGGCCGCGCTGGGGCAGGCATTTCATGGAGCGCCAGAGGAAGGTGTGACTGAGCTCTTCTTCTGAAGGTTTTTTGAAACTGTAAACCTGGCATCCCTGCGGATTCACTCCGGACATGACGTGCCGGATCGTCCCGTCCTTGCCGCCGGCGTCCATGGCTTGAAAAATTAAAAGGACCGAGTGGGTGTTGCTGGCGTAAAGCAATTCCTGGGCGGCATCGAGCGCCTCGCGGTTTTTGGTCAGGATTTTCAATGCCTGTTTTTTCAAGCTCTCCTTGCCGAGTTTCCTGGCCTCGAGGGTGCCGGTCCAATCGGTTTTGTATTTTCCCAGGTTCACCTGGGAGCCGGGTTTGACGGAGAATTCCCGGGCAAGTCGGCGTTTGTTCATGGGTCGGTTTGTGAACGGAGATTTTTTGGAACGGGAACTTGCTGCGCAATCGTGGAGATCGGTTTGACGCAGCGAAAACCGACATGATCGCTCGAGGTACGGGGTTCGCCCTTGCCTCGGGTGCCGACAAGGTAACGGGCGCAGTAGCGATCGGTGCAAAGGAACGAGCCGCCGCGCTGGACGCGTTTGGGCTGCCCGGGCTCCTGCTGATCGAAGCCGGATGCGGGGCCTTGAGGATTTCGCGGCACTCCCCCCAACGCCTCAAGCGTTGCGTAATAATCATCCCGATGCCAGTCGCTGCACCATTCCCAAACGTTGCCAGCCACATCATAAAGGCCGTAGCCATTGGGTGCGAATTGCGCGACGGGCGCCAGACCCTTGAAACCGTCCGCGCCGGTATCCCCATTTTTCACGGGAAACAAGCCTTCGTAAATGTTCGCCGCAAATTTTCCGCCCGGTTTGAATTCGTTTCCCCAGGCATACGACATCCCCGCCAATCCGCCTCGCGCGGCGAATTCCCATTCCGCCTCGGTCGGCAACCGTTTGCCCATCCAGGCCGCATACGCCTCCGCATCGGGATGGGCGATGTGTACCACTGGAAATTTTTCGCAGCCCCGGATGTCGCTGCCGGGTCCATTGGGATGCCGCCAGTCCGCGCCGGGCACATAGGTCCACCATTGAAGCACGTCCTGGAGCGAAACCGGGCCGTCCGTCGGGGTGAACACCGCCGAGCCGGCGACCAGTTTTTCCTCAGGCACACCGGGCAACTCGTCCCGCGTGGGAATTTGTTCCGCGACCGTGCGATGGCCGGTCGCCCTGACGAATTTTTCGAATTGTTCGTTGGTGACCTCGGTGGCATCCATCCAAAACGCATCGACATAAACGCGATGGACGGGCAGGGCATCACGGGTGATGCCCGGGACGCCGCACAAAGATTCGGTTGTGACATCGCTGCCCATCGAGAACTCGCCGCCGGGGATCCAGACCATCCCGGCGGAGGCGGAAGCAGGCGCGGGCGTTTGATTGGGAATGGTGAGAGCGAACGCGCTGTTGGCTCCGGCAGTTTCGCGGCGGCTGTCCGCGGGAGGGACCGTGCGGGACCAGCGCCACGGGCGAAGACCGGCAGCGATGGCGATCAAGGCCACGGCGATGGCGGCCAGCAGCGCCATCCGACGCGGCGTGCGGGATGGAGAAGCCGGACGGGACAGCGAGGCGGAAGTTGTTTTTTTGCTCTGCATCCAGGGATGACCGATGGCTGCTCCGGACGCTCCAGCGTGTCCCACCTTTCGTTGCGTGGCAATGCGCCAAGTTTGATTTGCCTTTTGCGGGCGCGCCCGGTTATTGGTCAGGTGCCAGCCGCGCATGACTTCACGGAATGAACGCATCCTCCATCGGTGCATGGCGAGCGCCCTGGGGATGGCGATGTTCGCGGCCGGCGGCGGCTGTCAAACGGTTTCCACACATTCCACCCCGATGAATAAACCCACGTTGAACTCCGCAACCTTCGGCGTCCTGTCCGATGGCACGCCGGTGAAAATTCATACCCTGGCGAATGGCCGCGGGTTGACGGTCAAGATCATGGAGTATGGGGGCATCATCACGGAGTTGTGGGTGCCCGACCGGCAGGGCAAGGCCGGGGATGTCGTGCTGGGGTTCGACAAGCTGGAGGAATACACGAAGGGCCATCCTTTTTTTGGCGCGATCGCGGGCCGTGTCGCCAACCGAATCGCGAGGGGAAAATTTACCCTCGACGGCACGGAATATTCCCTGGCTGTGAACAACGGTGCGAATCATCTCCATGGCGGGGTCAAGGGGTTTGATAAAAAAGTTTGGGCTTCGCGGGCGTTGCCGGCGACGGAGCGCGAGGTCTCGGTTGAATTCACCTATACCAGTCCCGATGGAGAGGAGGGCTATCCGGGCACGCTCCGGGTAAAGGTGACCTATTCGCTCAATGCCGACAACGAATTGCGCATCGACTATGAGGCGGTGACCGACAAGGCAACGCCCGTGAACCTGACCAATCATTCTTATTTCAACCTGGCGGGAGGGGGAGATGTGTTGGGCCACGTGCTGCGGCTCGAGGCCGACCATTACACGCCGGCGGACGCGGGCCTTATTCCGACCGGAGAGATCGCATCCGTGAAAGGCACCGGCCTCGATTTTACGCGCCCGCGTCCACTCGGAGAACGGATCGCTGAGTTCGAATCATTCGCCAAAGGTTACGATCACAATTTCGTGATCAACGGAGGGGGCGGGAAACGAACTCTCTGCGCGCGCGTCGAGGAGCCGAAATCGGGCCGTGTATTGGAGGTCTCGACGACCGAGCCGGGCGTGCAGCTTTACACTGGGAATCATCTCGACGGCAAACGCACCGGCGTCGCGGGAATTGTGTGCGGACGGCATGCGGGCTTTTGCCTCGAGACACAACATTATCCGGATGCGATCAACAAACCGCAGTTCCCGACGGTGGTGCTGCGGCCGGGAACCACCTGGCGCAGCACGACGGTGTTGAAGTTTTCCGTGATGTAACGAGGGGCGCAGGCCAGTGGATCAGGCCGAAGGGTTTTCGATCAGGCCGTCCACCAATTCGATGACGCGCGGGGCGCGAGAGGCGATGTTGGCGTCGTGGGTGGCGATGACCAGAGTGGCTTGCCGTTCCGCGCGCAACGAGCAGAGGAGTTGAATGATTTCATCGCCGGTATGCGAATCAAGATTCCCGGTCGGTTCGTCGGCGAGGATGAGGCCGGGATCATTGATGAGCGCGCGGGCAATGGCGACGCGTTGTTGTTCGCCGCCCGACAATTCGTAGGGCTTGTGATCGACCCGCTGCTCGAGTCCAACCCGGCGAAGCAATTCGCGTCCGCGCGCCCCGGCCTTTTCCGCGGGGACCCGGGACATGCGGGCGGGCAGGCAGACATTCTCGAGCGCGTCGAGTTCGGGCAACAGGTGGTAGGCCTGGAAAATGAATCCGACATGGGTATTGCGCCAGATGGAAAGAGCGGAGCCGTCGAGGCCCGCGAGGCTGCGATCGTTGAAGCGCACTTCACCGCGATTGGGGGCATCGAGGCCGCCGAGCAAATGCAACAGAGTGCTTTTGCCCGCGCCCGACGCGCCGCGCAGGGCGATGAATTCGCCCCGGGCGACCGACAGATCCACGCCCCGCAACACATCGAGAGTGCGCCGTCCCAGCACGTAGGATTTGTGAAGCCCTCGGGCTTCGAGGAGGGGCACCGGGCTGGACTGGGCCGGGGATTCATTCATGGCGAAGGGCGTCCACGGGCCGGAGCCGTCCCGCATTCCAGGCGGGCGCCAGGCCGGCGAGCACACAGATGATGAAGGCCGCCATGCAAATCCGCGCGACATCCCATGGCGAGGTGAATGCCGGCAAATCGGTGAAATTATAAATCGAGGCGGGAAACAGCTCGAGGCCCGTGGTGCGGTTCATGAAGCGCAGGAAGGGATTTCGAATTTCCAGCATGAGCAGGCCAAGGCCGAGGCCGGCAGCGACACCGATGATCCCGACGATGCAACTCTGTCCGAGGAACAGGGCCATGAGCTGGGCGCGAGTGGCGCCGAGCGCCTTGAGCATTCCTATCTCGCGCATTTTTTGGACCACGAACGTGATCTGGGAGTTCATGATCCCGAACGCCGCCACGATTACGATGAACAGCAGGATGTAGAACATGACCCCTTTTTCAACCGCCAGCGCCGTCAGGATGACCGAGTTTTCCTCCGTCCACATCTTGATTCCGAATTCCGGCCCGAGCACCTCGCGCAGCTCGCGCCGCGCGGGACCTGCTTCGTAGGGATTGTGAAGCATCACCAGCAGGCCATGCACTTTCCCGCGCGCGTTGTTGGTAAAGTACAGGCTTTGCGCGGTGCGCAGGGAGGTGAGAACCACGTTGGCGTTGTACTCGAAATAGCCGACGTCGAAGATGCCGCGCACGGTAAAATCGCCGGGGGTGATGAGCAGTTCGTTCGTTTGACCCTGCCGTTCGCGCATCTCCTGCAGATGTCGCGGGGAAAAAATCGCCAGCCGGTCGCCGACCTGGACGCGCAGGTTATGCGCCAGCTCGCTTCCGAGAACAATGCTGTCGCCCTCGAGCATCAATTCGCCGGAGACAATACTGGTGGCGATGGTGCTGACGTTTGTTTCGAAGGCGGGGTCGATCCCGCGCACCCACGGAGCGCCGGTGACGC
>JBEEGQ010000230.1:0-4091 GCA_041166945.1 Verrucomicrobiota bacterium | reverse complement strand
GGTGCCCGAAGGGCGGGAGAGGAGGAACGTCCCTCCAGAACAAGCGTCACAGGACGAAATAAGCGCAAAAAAGTCCGGGAAGATTTCTTTTCCAAGTGCCGAGATTTCGACCAATGGACTCACGCTCGCCCGCGAACCCGGTTGGCTGACCATAAGCGGTGCCCGTCTCCCGGGTGACATCCGTATCCATTATTTGGAGGCTTATTGCCGTGCGGACTCCACGGATGCGGATTGGGTGCGGCACACTATCATCCGGCACACCAATGAACTTTTGTCGCTCAGTTCGGACGGTAAAGTTTTGAAGCTCAAAGATACGCTCGAGGATGGGGTCACGGTTCATCACACCATTACGGCGAAAGATGACGAAGTGGATTTCCAACTCGAGGCCTTCAATCCAGGCACCGCGCGATCCGAAGCGCACTGGGCGCAACCGTGTGTGCGGCTCAGCGGCTTTCTCGGGTTGAATGAAAAGACCGCAAGCAACGCCACCGATTATCTAGCCCGTGCATTCATTTTTCTCGATGGAAAACCTGCGCGCATGCCCACCCGACAGTGGGCAACCCAGGCCCGCTACATACCGGGCCAGGTCTGGTGTCCGGCAGATGTCCCGCGCACCGACGTCAACCCGCGGCCGCTCAGTCCGCTGGTGCCGGACAACGGGTTGATAGGCTGTTTCAGCGCGGATGAGAAAATGATTTTCGCCACGGCATGGGAGCCGTATCAGGAATTATTCCAGGGAGTCGGCCGGTGCTTGCACAGCGATTTTCGCCTGGGCGGGCTCAAGCCGGGCGAGACGCGCAAAATACGCGGGAAAATTTACATCGTGTCCGGCAGCATTGATGCCCTTTTAAAACGCTACGAACGGGATTTTCCAGAACACCATTCGGAAAGGATTGAAAAATGCGCCCTGCAACCCCCTCTCCCCCTCCCTGCCCAGTAACCGCCGAACAGAAACGCCTCCTCTCCCCCTCCCTCTCCTCCATTTCCGAAATGGAGGAGAGGGTGCCCGAAGGGCGGGAGAGGAGGAGCATCCCTCCACAACCGGTGTTGCGGGCGCTATGCGCCCATAGATCCGGCGAATCTCTCCTCAATCCTTTGCAAACAGCCGGGGCAGAAAATCCACCAGATGCCGGCGCCATACCGGCCAGCCATGGCTTCCCTCGGTGACCGCGAATTCATGCCGGATGCCGCGCGCAGCCAGGAGTGCATCGAGTTGTTGGTTGGACTTGAGAACGAAGTCGTCCTTGCCGCATGCAAACCAGAGAAGTTTCAGCCGGCCATTTGTGATCGGCGCGTCCGCCAGCGCCGACCTGAAGGTTTCGGCAGGATTGCCCATGGCGGCACTCATGCCTCCCACCCACGCAAAAAGGTCAGGATGATTCAAGCCGATGATGAGCGACTGGCCCCCGCCCAAGGAAAAACCCGCGATGGCGCGATTGGTCGGCCCGGGCAGCGTACGGTAGTTGGCTTCGATAAAAGGAAGAGTTTCCTCGAGCAAATCGCGTTGAAACGCAGCGAGCGCCTGCCCTCGGGATTCAGGGGCAGTCCCGGTTCCTGAAGACGCGGGCGGATGTCCGTCAGTCATCACGATGATCAGCGGACGACATTTGTCCCTCGCGAGAAGGTTATCGGCGATCCAATGCGCGCGTCCGATGCCGGTCCAAGTGCTTTCATTGTCACCTGACCCGTGCAAAAGGTAGAGCACAGGGTAACGGCTGGCTGGAGCCATGTCGTAACCCGGCGGGGTATAAACGACAAGATGCCGAAGGTTCGCCCTGGATCCATAAGCATGTTGCCGCACCGTGCCATGCGCCACGTTTTGGAAATCGTGCAGAAGCGGATCGACTGCGGGCACTTCGAGGATGCTGGTGCGAACCGAGCGCATCGGTTTCACCGCGGGATTGGCCGGATCGAGTGTCTGAAAACCGTCGATGAAAAAGCTGTAGCCGTAAAGGTCGGGTGCCAACGGTCCGAGCGTCACACTCCAGACACCCGAGGCGTCCTTCGCCAACTGTTTCACTCCATTGGTCCATTCACCGGTGATGGTCACCTCGCTGGCGTTGGACGCGCGAACGCGAAAAATAACGCGGCGATCCGGCAACAATTCCGGCGACAGAACCACAGGCACCAGCGGCCGGCGGATGGCGGTCACGTTTGTGATGCCCGCTGTCACGCCGGGCTTGGGGACGCCCGCCGGCCGGCTGGCAGGATTGGAAAGGTCAGCACCAGCGGCGCAGAGCGGCAAGGCCAAGGCTCCAGCGTGGCACAGGGAACGGAGAAAAAGTTTCATTCCAGGCCAGGGGACGGACACCCTGGAGGGTGGACATCGAACGCTACGGCGGTCAACGAATGGACGACGCCAGGGACGGTTTGTCTTTTTTTCGCGCACGGGCTGCGGCGCAAAGATCGGCGACGAGTTGGGGAAGTTTCTCGAGATGGTCGCGTGACCACTCGCCCATCAGGCAGATTTGAATCCAGTTTCGCTGGAGCAGATACCCGCTGTTGTAGGAGAGCAGATACCCGGCCTCCTTGAGGAGGCCTCCGATTTCCGGCGACGCAATTTCGGGCGACAGCGCGAGAGTGACGACAGCGGGAGCGGCGTGGGAATCGGGCGCGACAATTTGAAGGCCCAACTGCTTCAATTTCGCGCGAAGCCAGGCCCCGGTTTCCGCGATTTGTGAAAACTTCTCCGGCCAGTCGATGCGTTTCAATGCCGTCTGCAACGCATAGACCAGGTTCGACGACGTGGTGAAAGGAACGCCCTGCTGGGCGGCGTAGTAGCCGAGATCCAAATATCTGGGGAGTGCCTGCGGAGCGGAGGAAAGTTCGTGGTTGTAAAACACCATCGACAGGCCCGGAAAGGAGGCGAGCGCCTTGCCACTGACGCAGCTGGCCAGATAGACGCCGGAAAGATTCACCGGCACCGTTCCGATGGAGCTGATGCAATCGAGGCAAAGCTTGATTTGATGCGGCGCGCAGAGGGCCTTCAGGGCGGCCAGGTCATTCAGGATGCCGGTCGAGGTCTCACAATGTGTGGCCCAGATCCAACCCACCCGGGGGATTCGTTCCACCCGCCGCCGGATCTGCGCCAGATCGAAAGGTTCGCCCCATTCCATCTGGTAGACCTCGAATTTCAACCCCTGCCGGGTCGCATGGTCAACGAGGCGATCGCCGAACTCCCCGTTGCTGAGAATGAGGCCGGGTTCGTTCAGCAGCGAGAGCTGCGCGCACACCGCGTCGTTGGCAAGGCTGCCGGACCCCATCAGCAGTTCCACGTGCCTCGCACCCGTCAATTGAAGGAGCAGGCGGCGCGTCGCCTTGAAGTCGGCCATGAAACCGTCCGAGCGGTGAGAAACGGGTCCTTTCTCGAAGGCTTTTCGGACCTCATCGTGGACGCCGACCGGGCCGGGAAGGTAACTGGCAAGAATTTTGTCGACGTCCCCATTGGGAGGGGAGAGGGCCTTGGCCATCTGGATGAATTTTTCCAGCGTCAGGTACATGGGCTGGAACTGCGCCTCCCCGGTGCCTACAACAGGGCCGAACGGAATGAAGCCGAGATGTTTATAAAGTCGAAGCTGGCGCGTGGTGCCGGAGATCACGGCCAGGTCATACCCCCGGTCCTTAAAATGCTGGGCCAGCAATCCGACGAGCTTGGAAAAAACGAACCCATTGCGGAATTCCTTTTCCACCGACAGCAGGCGGACTTCGAGAATCTTGTATCCTTTTGGAACATGCGCATCGAGGTCCGGCACCTTTTTATCGAGCGAAAAGGGACGATTGGACCGCCCGCAAACCATGCCGACGAGGCGATCGCCCGCCAGGCAGATGGCGTAGGTGTTTTCGCTGTGGAACTTGTCCACAAGCCGCTCCTCGGCGTTGCGTTCGTGCTGCGGAATCTCCTCCACGAAGGTCTTGTAGTTGAGGCGATGAATCGCCTCAAACTCACTTTCGTCCGCCGCAATCTTGAAGAGCAGGGACGATTCAGACTTCATCGTTCGGTCTTTTGTGCATTTCGACTGGCGCCTCTTCTACCGAAGGCCGAAAGACAAGGCGAGCAACATCTTTGCGGATGTTTCGTCGATGGGTCACCA
>JBEEGQ010000229.1:0-3284 GCA_041166945.1 Verrucomicrobiota bacterium | reverse complement strand
CGGCGCTCGAATTTCAACCATTCCAGGGCACCGGCGAGCCATCGTGTTTTGCCGCGCGCGCTGCCGTCGACTCATCCCCCGGTTTGCACGGCATCATTCGTCGCAATCTGCCTGGCCTTTTTTCTGGTGACGTCCCTCGGGCCGAATGCCGCTGCGCAGGAAAATACCACTCCCGCCCCGCCGCCTGGCGCGCGCGCGATTTCGGATTTGACGATGGAGGAATTGATTGGTTTGAAGGTGGGCAGCATTTACGCGGCTTCACGATACTGGCAGGACGCGGCCCAGGCGCCCTCGCGCATTTCCATCCTCACGGGCGAGGAGATTAAACTTTACGGTCACCGCAACCTGGCCGAGGCGCTGCGCAGCATGCCGGGCTTGTCTGTCGCCTACGATCGCAATTATTCGTACCTCACCATCGGCGGGTTCAATCGCGGCGATTATAACTCGCATATCCTGGTGTTGATCGACGGTCACCGGCTCAATGACAATGTCCAGGACAGCGCCCTCCTGGGAAACGATTTTATCCTCGATGTCGATTTGATCGATCGCATCGAGATTGTTCGCGGCCCTGGCTCGTCGGTTTACGGGAACAACGCATTTTTCGGTGTCATCAACGTGATCAGCCGCACCGGGCGGCAGGTGGATGGAGCGGAGGCGTCCGTCGAAGCCGGCAGTTTCAACACCTACAAGGGCCGCTTCAGCACGGGGAAGAAATTTGAAAACGGGATCGAAGTTCTCCTTTCCGGAAGTTATTTCGACAGTGCGGGCGCCAACAGCCTCTTCTATCGCGAATACAATTCTCCGGCGTCCAACAACGGCGTTGCCCATCGCGTCGATGGGGAGACATTTCACAGTTTTTTCACCACAACGACCTGGCGTGATTTCACCCTGGAAGGCGGCTACAACCGGCGCGAAAAGGAGATCCCCACCGGCTCGTACAGCGTGGTCTTCAACGATCCGCGAAATCAGACTGTGGACACCCGGGCGTTTGCGGACCTGAAATATGCGCGCAGTCTCGGCGGGACCTGGGATGTATCGGCCCGTGTTCACTACGACTATTCGCGTTACGACGGAACGTATGCTTATTCCGCCTCCAATCCGCCGCCGCCTGTCGTGTTGAACCGGGACAGATTTGTGGGTGAAAGCTGGGGCAGCGAAGCGCAGGCGAGCCGGACACTTTGGGATCGGCACACCCTCACATTGGGAACCGAATTCCGGGACAATATCCGCCAGGATTTGCGGAATTTTAACATCGAACCCCGGACGATCTACCTGGAGGACCGCCGTGATTCATGGGATTGGGGCCTTTATGGTCAGGCCGAAATTGAGTTGCGCACCAACATCACGCTCACGGCGGGCGTCCGTTTCGATCAGGACAGTGACGAGAACCGGAGTGTCAACCCGCGGGTCTCAGTCATGTATTCCCCAGTCCCTTCGACCGTTCTCATGTTCATTTACGGGACGGCGTTTCGGGCCCCGAACCCAAGTGAGCTTTACTACAACGACGGCGGCCTGACGACCAAGGCGAACCCGGGGCTGGAGCCTGAAACGATCACGACCTACCAGGCGGCATGGCGCCAGTTGTTGCCGCACGATTTCCATCTCACGCTGTCGGGCTTTCAGTATGAAACGAAGGATCTCATCAGTTACCGGACGGATCCCGCCGATGGCCTGCTTCAATTCGTCAACCTGGACAGGGTGCGGGCCGTTGGCGGCGAGGTGGAGCTGGAAAAAAACTGGTCGTCCGGAATCCGGTTCCGCTCGAGTTACACCTACCAGGATGCGAGGGACACACGGACGGACAAATGGCTGACGCGCTCGCCGCATCATCTCGCCAAATTGAACCTGGCGATCCCGATTCTCGCTGAGAAAATCTTCGCCAGCGCCGAGCTTCAATATTTCGGCGAGCTCAGGACTTTGAATGGCCGCGATGCGCCCGGCTATTGGGTGGCCAATGCAACGCTTTTCTCACAACGGATCGTCAAGGGACTCGAATTTTCGGCGGGCATCTACAACCTGTTGGATCGGCATTACGCGCATCCGGCAGGGTCGGAGCATTTGCAGAATTTAATTCGCCAGGACGGCCGCACTTTCCGGGTCAAGCTGACCTGGCGCTTCTAATGAGCACGATGCCGACCTCATCCGAAGGATGCCGGCCCGTCCGGCGTCGGAGGGCGATCCCGGTGGGCGCGAGCGTATTGGCCGCTTTTTTCTTCCTGTCGCCCTTTGCCGGGTTGCGGGCGCAGCGCGAATCGGCGTCGGAATACGAAATCAAGGCGGCCCTGCTGCTGAACTTCGCGCGCTTCACCGAGTGGCCCGGCACCTCGTTTGCCTCTCCGAAAGCGCCCCTCGTCGTGGGCGTTGTCGGCAGGGATCCCTTTGGAACGCTCCTCGAAAAAACCTTCTCAGCACAGACGATGAACGGCCGATCCATCGTTGTGAAGCGTCTCACCGCCGATCAAGACTTGAAGCAATGCCATTTGTTGTTCGTGCCGGCGTCGGAAAAACGCCGCCAGCGCGAGCTTCTTGAAAAGATCCGCGGCCTGCCCATCCTGACCGTCGGCGAACGCGATGACTTCCTCGATCACGGCGGCGAGGTGCAATTTCTTTTCGCCGACGAGTCCATCCGGTTTTCCATAAACCTCAATCCCGCGAAGGCCGCCAAATTGCGCATCAATGCCAGCGTCCTTCGCCTGGCGATATCCGTGCGCGGCAGGTATGAGTGACGAGATCCGCCATCCCGTCAGTTTTCGTGGCGCGTCGCTTCAGACCAAGCAGACAGTGGTCGTGATGCTGACGGCCGGGGTGGCCCTCATGCTCGCCTGCGCCGGGTTCGTGCTTTTCGAGGTGCTCACTTTTCGCGAGGCGATGGTCAAGAATCTCTCAACCCTGGCGGATATCATCGCGAACAACAACGTCGCCGCCGTGCAATTTGGGGAGCGCAAGAGCGCCGCGGAAAATCTGTCCGTCCTTCACGGAGAATCCAACATCGAAGGGGTTTGGATACTCGATGCGAAGAGCGCCGTTTTTGCAGACTACCGGCGTCCGGGCAAAACCCGGTTGATTCTGCCCCCGCCGTTGGACGGGGTGGATCATCAGTTCACCGGGGACCGGCTGATGTTACAGAAGCCCATTCACCACCAGGGCAACCTCATTGGCTATGTGTACATCGAGTCGAATTTGGACGCCTTGCGGGCGCGGCTGTCGCAGTATGGATTGATCGCCGCGGTGGTGTTGCTGCTGGCGATGCTGGTGGCCTTTCTAATTTCGCTGCGGCTGCAGCG
>JBEEGQ010000228.1:0-8793 GCA_041166945.1 Verrucomicrobiota bacterium | reverse complement strand
CACTACTCAACAAACCCAGACGCCAGTTCAAAGAAATTCCCCACCGCACCCGCTACTGGAAGGCCAACCCCCGGAAATCTTGACTCTTATCTAAGCGCCATTCGGGTCAGTCCCTACTATTTGAACTAAATGATTAAAAAGTTCAAATAGTAGGGACTGACCCCTTTGGGAAGGGCAGCGTCATGATGAAGTCCTTGTCCGGGCCATGCTGGAAGCGAAGCGAAGATAAAATGTTCCGTTTGGGCATCGGCGCACATTTATTAGTGAATGCAGCACGCAGATGACATGGATTTGCTGGGGGAATACGTCGCGCAGGGAAGCGAGGATGCTTTCAGGCAGTTGGTCGAGCGCCATGTGAATCTTGTGTATTCCGTGGCATCGAGAAGGGATTGCCCGTCCCAGGAGGCCGAGGAAATCACCCAGGCGGTGTTCATTATCCTGGCCCGAAAGGCCGCACTATTGCCGCCAGGGACGGTCCTGGCCGGATGGCTTTATCAGACCGCGCGGCTGACGGCGGCCAATGCCGTACGAAGCCGGCATCGTCGCATCCGCCGCGAACAGGAGGCACACATGCATCTATCATCGGACACCCCCAGCTCGGATGACGATTGGAGAACCGTGGCTCCCCTTCTGGATGATGCCGTGGGGGTGTTGAAGGAAAAAGACCGCGACGCGGTTGTCCTCCGGTTTTTTGAAAACAAAAGCATGGCGGAGGTGGGCCGGATCCTGGGAATCACCGAAGGGGCGGCAAAGATGCGGGTGTCCCGCGCCCTGGAAAAACTGAGAAACAATCTCGCGCGAAAAGGGGTGGGCCTGTCGACAACCGCCATTGCCGCCACGCTGGCGGTCCATTCGATTGAAGCAGCGCCGGCTTCAGTCAGTCTGGCAGCAGCCGCTCACGCGTCGGCTCCGGCATCCACCCTCGACCTCGTCAATACCACTCTTCACATCATGAGCTCGACAAAGATCAAAATTCTATTGGGTGCCCTCATTGTCCTCCTGCTGGGGTCGATTGCGGTCACGAGCTGGTTTGTTTTCATTCATCTGCCCCATGGCCATTCGCAATCCCCGTCAAGTTTTGCCGAGCTCCGAGAGGCCGACATACCGGGACGCTACAAGTTGAATGACGGTCGCAACGAATTCTTCATCGTGCTCTACGCGGATCACACGTTTATGAACAAGGACGGCACTCTGTTTCCCATGTATCGATGGGAGCTGACGCCTGCGGCATTCACACTCACCTGGCAACGCAGTGAAAGCGTTTTTACAAATATCGACGCTCCGGGGGTTTACACGGCTTTGAATCCCAATCGTTCGGTCGTCCGCCTGGAAAAGCTCCCGCCTTATCGGGCCGCGCAAGTGGTGCCCCCCGAACCTGTCGCCCAGATCCTGTTCAGTTCCCGATGCGAAACGAACGGGCTGTCGCCGGTCAACACCGAGGGGGCTGATGGCGAAATCGCCTCCGGCAATGTGGCGGGCCTGGATTGTTATCGGCTAATCCGCCAAGCCGGCCGGCAGGAGGCGTACCTTTATCTCCAAATCGATCCTGCCCTAAAAACACCGCCGTTCACCAACGCTCTCGTTATCGTCGAGTATTTCGATCGCGCCTCAGCGGTGGGATTACCCGGGCGGCTGGTGATCCAGTATGACGATGACAACGGAGTTTATGCGAATTCCGAACCTCTCCGCATGAGTGGAAGCCAGACCTGGCAGGAGGCGACATTCTATTTGGCGACCCCGCTGTTTGAGAATCGTCAAAATGCCGGGGCCGATTTTCGCCTGGTGGTGAGCCGATCCGAACTGCCAATCCGCTCGGTCAAGCTTGTCAAAAACGCGCCGTTGCCTGAAATGAAAATGCCCGTCGTCCGAGCCCGTTAAGATCAAAGACAGCTCGCATCAAGGGCTGGCCTCGGTTTTTCCCACGCCCTTGGGTGGTGGAGATTCCGATGTTACCGGGGTGAATTCGATTAAATCCGCCCGGATCGAAACCTTCGGGATCGAGAAGAGGAGGCAGAAGGTGCTCGACCTCTCGGTCAGAATATTTACGAAAGTCTGAGCCCTGCCCGTCTGGATGTCTGCTTTTTGATAAACCATGTCCATTGCGCGTGTGAATTTCGCGGGAGTGATGGTGATGATTCCCAGGAGGGCAAATCCTCGGCTTTGACCGGTGACATTGGTTCGCAAGGTCACAAAATTGCCGCGCTCCAACTTGATCGCTGTCGCGCTGTGGAAATCAGCGGCAGCGGCACTGGCGGGGAGCACTGAAGAGGCAGCGGGAATTGTTGAAACTGCGGCGCAGCCGGTGGCGAAAAGGGCAACGGCCGGGATGAAAATCCAATTCAGCATAGTTCCGCTTCATTTCATCCACCGGCCGCTGCCTTGTCCATCACGGAGTTCCCACAGCTTGTTGCAGTCGGAAATAGCGCATCGGACTTGCCGAAGTGCTCACTGTCACGTTGTGTCTTCCATTCGTAGGGACGTCGACGCCATCGGTGACCGGCGCCCAACCCGGATTCGAAAGATCCGGCTTGGACTCCAACACATAAACGCTCGTGGTCAGATCCCAGCTGACGGTCACTGTATTGTTGTGATTATCCCGAATGGCCAAGGGCGGCCCTCCCACGGCGGCCACCATGAACGTAAAGTTATCCACGGCCAGGCCGGGATCTGCTCCTGCGTCATCCGCATCCACCCACCGCAGGTAAATAGTTCCACCGTCGGGAACGGCCTTCGTCGGAGCGTACGTGCCACCGATTCCTGCAACTCGATTGGCCGCGGAATTTCCGTCCAATGCCGCGTTTTCCAGCAGGAGGGGGACCGCAACACGCGGGGCGGTGAAATTAAAGGCCGAGCCCATGTCCACGTAGTTTGTTCCGTCCGCGCTATAACGAAGGGTCAAACCGCTCGGACTGGTCAGGGTGCCGACGCGCCATTGTTCACCATCGTAGGCAACAGAAAACGAACTGATATCGCGTCCTGTGTCATTTTGAATCCGCACCTCCATATTGCGTGCTCCGCTCATGGCAATGGTGCCCAGGGCACGGTCGCCCGCACTCGATGTCGAGCCAAAATTGTAGCCGAGCGTGCCGGCCAGCGGCGCCACCGAACCGTCGCTCACAACGACGCCGGTTCCATCGGCCGCCCCGCCAATCCCTAAATACCAATTGGCAGGCACCGAGGTCCCCAGACCCATGCCGTCGAAATTTTCCGCATAACTGCCACCGACGTACGATCGCGTTTGAGGCATTGCGCGCGACTGGCAGAGCGTAAATGCGGCGACCAAAATACAGATGTTAGCGAGTGATATACCGGATGGGGGAGAGAACGAAGCGAGAGATTTCATTGGAGTCCTTTTGTCAGGTTGTGGTTGTGGATATAAAGACTGAGAGCGCAGACGTGAATAAACGGTCGATGACTTAAGCGCTGCGCTTTCTTGAACAGCACAGAATTTCGAGCTTCGACCGTGCCACGATCCAGCCGCGACCTGACTGCGTTCCGTTTCAAGATGTTCGGTCTTGAAATCTTTTTTTGTCGCTGTGCGATTCCATGCAACGTGCAAACGAGGGGGTCATCGCGGGTGAAGTTTGCACGCCACGCGGTTTGCGTTCAGGGTGATCGCCGAAACGGTGGCTCTCAGGGCGCAACGCGTTTCAGTTTTCATTTTTCGTGAATTCTTTTCATCATCAGTTTATGGCCTCCAAAACTGAGGATCAGAAGCGCCGGCCGATTTTGTTCCCGCGTATTGCGGCGTGCCTTCTATTTCTTTGGGCTCTGCCGGCGCTGGCCGCCCTCGAAGGGGGGCCAGTCATCGCCAGCGTTGCCCGGGGATTTCATAAAAGCCCATTTTCATTGACTCTCGCGGCGGGGCGCGACGGAACGTCGGTTCGTTACACCCTGGACGGCAGCGCGCCCAGTCTGACGAATGGGACAAATTATGTGGGGCCGTTCTCCATCACGAACACGACGCTGCTGCGGGCGGCTGTATTTCGGGAAGGACGCCGCGTTTCAAGGATCACGACGCACAGTTATCTTTTTTTGGATCAAATTCTTCGTCAACCGGAAAGCCCGCACGGGCTCCCGGCGGGATCGGAATCATGGAACGGACTGCCGCCGGCCTATCGGATGGACGCGCGGGTCGTGAATGATCCGGCCTATCGAGACCGGATTCTGGAGGCATTCGAGTCGCTGCCCGTGGTCTCGATCACCTGCGCTCCCGAGGCATTGTTTGGAACTCGCGGGTTATACCTCAACACCACGCAGCATGGTGAGGCGTGGGAAAAGGAATGTTCAGCAGAATTCATCCTCGAGGACGGGAGCACGGGGTTTCAGATGGATTGCGGCCTTCGCATTCAGGGCGGCATGAATCGCATTCCGAACCGATCCCCGAAGCATTCGTTCCGGCTGGTGTTCAAGGAAAAATATGGCGATGCGAAGTTAAGATATCCGGTCTTTCCCGATTCCGCCGTGCGGAATTTTGACACACTGGTGTTGCGGGCGGACTACAACAATTCATGGGTCCACTGGGATGCCGCGGCACGCCCGCGAGCTCAGCGAACCCGGGATGCGTGGATGAAGGATTCACACCGCGCGATGGGATGGGTCGCGCCCCACAATCGTTACGTTCATTTGTTTCTCGATGGACTCTATTGGGGCGTTTACGATTTCACTGAACGACCTGACGCTCATTTTGCGGCCGCGTATTTCGGAGGGAAACCGGAAGACTTCGACGTGGTGAACGAATCGGTTGCCAAGGACGGAACGCTCGATCGATTCAGCGAACTCAATTCCCTTCGGAATCTTTCCACCCGGAGTTCCTATGAAAAGCTGCAACGGTTGCTCGATGTGACCGAATACATCGATTATTTGTTGCTGAACTATTTTGCAGGAAACCAGGATTGGGGTGAAACCAAGAACTGGTATGCCATTCGGCGCCGCACACCCGGGGGCCTGTTCCAGTTTGTTGTATGGGATGGCGAACAACTGTTGCACGACGTGAATGAAGACACGGTGAGCGATCCGTACGAGACCCCCTTTCGGATCGCCAACGAGCTTCGGGGCAACCCTGAGTTCTGCCTGGCTTTCGCGGATCGCGCACGGAAAGCCCTGTTTGGAGACGGCGCACTGACTCCCGCGGCTTGCATCGATCGCTGGATGCAGCGCGCGAGACAAGTGGATCCTGCTGTGATCGCTGAATCCGCCCGTTGGGGTTATTTTCGGCGCAGAACCCCCTACACCCGTGATCGGGAATGGATGAACGAACAGCAGCGGCTGTTGACGAATTACTTTCCACGACGAACAGAGATCGTGCTGGGCCAATTGCGAGCCGTGGGTCTTTATCCAACGATCGACGCACCCCTGATCGAGGAAAGGCTCGATGGCAACCTCCCCGCTCGACGCATCGCGTTGAATTCACCTCGCGGGGATCCGATTTACTTCACCACGAACGGCGTCGATCCGCGGGTGCCAATGAGCGGCGAAGTTCATTCCGACGCCCGTCGTTATACCCATCCTGTCGAGGTGACTGGCGCGATGAGTATCAAGGCGCGAGTTCTAAGGAAGCAGTCATGGAGCGCATTGACAGTTTGGGCGCCGCAAAAAGATCCCCGAAAGCCGTTGTGATGCGATGTCCTAATGGGCGCTGGCTTTTCCCCATTCCAAAAGATAGGCACGCCGTTGCTCGGCGAACTTTTGCAGGCTCATCGGGTGCACGCGCGCAGCCTCGCCAGCCGCCGGATTTTTCTCCCGGATGCCCGCCTGAAAGTCCCGAAAGGACGAAAGCTTGCGCGTGTCGGCCTTTACCAAATCCTCGATGAGCGCCTCATAATGAGTAGCGACAGGCCCGAGTTTTTTCCAATCCAACCAGCGGTCCGCGATCTCGCGAACATATCCCAGGTAGCGAGTCCGTAGCGCGGGCACTGCAAGGAGCCTGGAAATCAGCGGCTTGTCGGGATCCGCGGCGGCGACGAGGGGATCGAGTTTCACGCCGTCCACCTTGGGAGCTGGTTTGAATTCCGCTCCGGCTGCATCCCGCCCGCCCGGCCGGGGCGGACGATTGTCGACGCCGCCGGGTCCTCCGGGACGTCGGTCGCGAGAGGGTCCGCCAAAACCCGGGCCACTCGGAGCCATGAAGGTTTCATTAAGGTCGTGGGGAACCGGGTGGAAGCGGCCGGCGACATCCTGATAAAGATCATAGTCGCTGGTGCGAACCCAATAGCCATCGTTGTTGATGAGGACATTTTCGAATGCCAGGAACTTCAGGGTGCCTTCAATGTCGAGCAAGGGCGCCAGCGCCTGCTCGAGCTGGTTGGTGGGAGTTGCGTTGAGGACTTTGCACAGCCGGATCAAGGAGGTCCAAGCCTTGGGGTCCTCGCCCGATTTGAGTTGATAGATTCGTTTGTAGGGAGCGGGATCATCGCCCAGGTAAGCGAGGCTTCCTTGTCCGCGCGGACTTCCGGGCACCTTCCATCGCGCGCCTTTCGTGGTATGAAACCATTCCTGGACAAAATCCTTGTTGAATTGCTGCGCGTTGACGTAAAGGCCCCAGCTTTCACCGTTGATGACAACCCGGACGAAATTCGCCTTCGGAGCCGGCATATAATTACCCGCGATTTGGCAGGCAAGCACCGTGCGCAGGAACGTGGGATCGTCATGGGAGTTTAACAATTCAACCGTCCGGTAGCCAGCCAGTCGCTGTTCTGGATGAGCGAAGTTCAACGACAAATTGAGGGAGCGTTTGTGGCCTTCCCCTACGCGCATGTAGGAGGAGGCGCCACGAAAATGGATGCCCACATCCGGATAGCTGCGCCCATCCACGGTCAATGTGGCGGGGACCTCGACGTCGGTGCCGTGAAAATCAGCGAGCTCCTTTTCCCAGTCGGAATTTTCGAATTTAAGAAAAAAGGTTCGTACGATGTTCGACGCGTAGAGCGGGGCGGACCCGGCGGATTGGACGTCTGCGGGATCGACTCGTGGACCGGCAGTTGCCGGTTCGGGCATGTCATTGGCGCCCATCGGGCGGGGGCCTCGGCGCGAACCATCCGCCGTTTCGCGCGACAAAAATTCCCGTGCCGCCTTCCTTTCCACGGCATCCAATCGTTTGTCGTTGTTCTTGTCGAACTGGCCCACCAACTGGCGGGGCTGGCGAACGCCATTCCGGGGTCCCCCAAAACTCCGAGGTGGGTCGAAGGGATTTCCACCGTTTGGAGGCCTGTCGAATTCAGAAGGCGGCGGCCCCTTGGAATCATTTTGTCTCGGCGGCGAAGGGGATTGGGCCCACATCGAGGAACTCGAAAGAAGGAGGACTCCGACCCACACGAGGCACAGCGCCACGCGACTCCGAAAGGTCCGTCTCGATGTGCCCGGGCATTTTCTATTCATAGCTCCATTCTAGGCGATGCAAGATTAAGGCAACATTAATGTGCCAGGGCGATCGAGCGGGCGGCGATGGGGGAAATCAAGATGGCGCGCCAGAAATTGTTTCAGGCGCCCGGTGGTTTTCGAATGAAAGGGCTCAGAGAAATCCAAGCGATCCTTGCCGGAGCATCCCTTTGCGGTATTGTCGACGCCAGCCATGAAAATTGCCGGTCTCTTTGCGATGTCGGTGCCCGAGGTAAAGCGGATGACGTTCGCTCAACTGGTCTCGATTTGGGGTGGATGCACCCAATGGTCACGCAACAAGATATTGTTTCACCTGGTGCTGCTGTTGGGCTGCTGTTCCTTGATTTTCAACCTGACGATGCGGCTGGGCGGAGGGATCTTTATGGATTTGGCGGGATTGGTCCTGGGCTTGTTGTTGCCCGCCAATATCTATTTTGGGGCGGTGTTGGGAAGCCGGCGTCCGCAGATTCGGAGGTTCATCGAGGAACACTGGGCGGAGTTCAACGCCTAGGATTTCCGTTGTATTCCCTTAAATGAGTCTAGCCCAAAGGAGCTTCAAGTAACGGCTCTCCGGGCAATTCGACAGCACGGGATGATCCCCACCGGCGCCCGTGCAATCGAAGAATTGAACGCGTTTTTTCTCCTTATGCGCGGCGCGCGCGACGAGACGCTCAAATTCCTCCGCGGAGAGGAGCCCGGAACAGGAGCAAGTCACGAAGAGCCCGCCGGGGCGCACCAGCCGAAGGGCGAGCCGATTTAAATCCTCATATTTACGAATGCCGTCCTCCTCGTCGTCGCGCGAGAGGATGAACTTGGGGGGATCCAGCACGACGACATCCCAGGTCTCGCCGTTCTGCTGGACCTGGCGCGCGTACGAAAAGGCATCACACTGAACCCACGTGGCGCGGGTCTGGTTCAGGTTCATGTTGGATTTCGCGAGCGCGATGGCTTTTTCGTCGAGATCCACCCCGGTCACCTCCGCGGCGCTGCCCAGTATCTTGCTGGCCAGGGCGAATCCACCCGTGTAGC
The DNA here is from genome assembly GCA_041166945.1 of Verrucomicrobiota bacterium. GTDB lineage: Bacteria > Verrucomicrobiota > Verrucomicrobiia > Limisphaerales > JADJPG01 > DASTLJ01. The sequence continues at coordinate 387 of JBEEGQ010000228.1, read as the reverse complement.
AGCACAGGTCGAGAACGCGCTTATCCCGGGTATGCCGGGCAAGCCGTCTGCGGTTTTCGCGTTGATCACAAAAGAAGCCGGTTTTGTGTCCGGTTTCAAAATCGACTTCATAGCGGACACCGTGCTCACGAATGCGAACCGAGCGCAGGGTGTCGGAGGGAATTGCTTTTGGAGAGATGCCTTCGAGGCGCGCGACTTTTGGGTCCACCTCGAAAACGACGCGCGTGGTCCCGAGCTTCTCATGCAGGCGCGGAAGCCAGCCCGGCAGCCTTTGAGCCATTCCAAAACTATGGCATTCGATGCTCAGGACATCGCTGAATTTATCGATGACCAATCCGCTTAAACCGTCCCCATCGGAATGTATGACGCGGAACGCATCGGTGACGG
>JBEEGQ010000227.1:0-5936 GCA_041166945.1 Verrucomicrobiota bacterium | reverse complement strand
CGCCGGCCCGGGCGACCGCCTCGACCATTTTCGCGGTCGTTTCCGGCGAGCCCAAGAGCGCGGTCTTTTGATAATACCGTTCGAAGGCGTACTCGAGGAGGTCGGCTTTTTTGCGAGGCGACATGTCTTTCAAGCGCGATTCGCCCACCTGCCAGAGGTCCGTCGAGCTCTCCAGGTAATGTTTGAACGGCTCTCGAACGGTCTGTTTTACAGTGGCCTCGTCAGGTCCGATAAACGTATGGAGCATCAGGGTGACGCGGCCCGCTCCCGGGTGTCCGGCCGCCGCCCGGGCCTGCCGGTACGCAGCGATTTTTTCCGCCAGTTCATCCACGCTCTGGAACAGCAGGGCGGTGAGGACATTGTATCCCTTCTCGCCAGTCTCCACGAATCGCTCGCGGCCGCCCGAACAGGTGAGCCAAATGTTCAATTCCTTTTGGACCGGGAGCGGATGCACCGTGACGCGCGTCGTTTCGCCCCTGCCGTTTTTGGATTCGCATGGCGTTCCGTTCCACATCCGGCGCACCGACTCGATGCCATCGAACGTGATGCGCTTTCGATCCTCGTAGGCGGCTGGCGCGAGCACAAAATCGTTGGGATTCCAGCCCACGGCGAACGAGATGTCGACGCGGCCATGGGAGAGGTTGTCCACGACGGCCCATTCTTCGGCAACGCGGATGGGATGATGGAGGGGCAGCACCACGCTGCCGGCACGGATCCGAATGCGCTGGGTGGTTTCGGCCAGCACCACTCCGGCGAGCGCCGGGTTGGGAAACATCCCGCCGAACGCATGAAAATGGCGCTCGGGAATCCAGACCGCTTCGAAGCCGTGCTCGTCGGCAAAACGGGTGCTCTGCCGAAACAGCTCAAATTTATCCTGCTCAAACTCCGCCGGCGCGCTGGCGAAAAAGAGCAGGCTGAACGTGGGCCAGTCGGGTGATGTGGACGGACTCATTCAATCGGTGCCGCGATGATTTAAACTCCCATCAGATGCTCGATCACCAGCTGATCCAAGTCCTGGTAATTCCGGTCAGCGACCAGTTTCCTGGCGCGCGCTTCGGGAAAGCCCCGGGCTTTTTCGACGAGCAGCAGGAAGGTGCGGCGGCTGTTGACGAGATGATTCATCCAGTGGCCGGTTTTGGTCGTGCGAAAGGGATGCACGTCGAAGCACACGTGCTCTCCGTGCCGGCCGTAGCCATTTCGTTCCATCGCGCGAACCTGGTCGAATGCGGAACGGAGGTTGGTGCAGCCGAAGGGACGATCCTGATCGTATTTCATCCCGTTCTGATCATTGAGGTGCAGCGACCAGAGTTTGTTGAACGAGCAGGCGAAATCGATTTCATCGGCCGGATCGAGGCCGGCCAGGATGGCGTGCGCGCTCTCGATCAGGCAGCCGACGCGCCGCGGGTCGCGGGTCTGTTGCGCGATGGCCAGGGCGTGGCCGATGGTCGGAAGGTAGGCGTGATCCATCGGTTCGTTCGGCTTCGGCTCGATTGCCAGTCGCGCGCGTTTGTCATGCGCCAGCATCGCGTCGAATGCCTCCACCAGCCAGTCGAGGCATTGCCGCGCGTTTTTGGATTCGCGGATGTAGGTGCCCTCGCGCGCCAGCCATAAAACAATGAGATCGGTGCCGAGGAGGCGCGCGATATCAAGCGAACGGCGGCTGCGATCGATGGCGTAACGGCGGTGCTTCGGATCGTTGCTCGTATAGGCGCCGTCAATCGTCTCCGGCGCAAACCACAGCCGCGGCGCCACCATCTCGGCGGCGATGCCTTCGCCGTCGAGCCGTTTTTTCAACTCGCGTGCCTCCTGGATTATCCGGCGTTCGGATTTGCTGTCGATGTCGGGGACGGCATCGTCGTCATGAAACATCATCGCATCGAACCCGTGTTTCTTTAGTTGCGAAAGTTTCCAATCGAAGGATTGGGCGGGGCGTGCGGGCGGCCCATAGGGATCCTGTCCTTCGCTGAGGTTCCAGGGGCCGAAACAGAATTTGTAGGAATGCGGGCGTGGCATGGTGGATGAACTTAGGCGGAGCGACACGGCCAGCGAAAGAAAAAATCTGCTCACCGGAACGTCAGCTGTGAATCCTCCTCTCCCGCCCTTCGGGCACCCTCTCCTCCATTTCGGAAATGGAGGAGAGGGAGGGGGAGAGGAGGCGTTCCTGTTTGGCCGTTACTGGCCAGGGTGCCCGAAGGGCGGGAAAGGAGTATCCGGGCGCGTGAGATGGGCACCTCGAGGGATCCACCGCGGGTGGCGCTCCGGTTAAGGTTTTGAGAGCCGGGTGCCGATGATTTGTTCAGACGACGCGGATTGCTGGCGGGAATACCCGTCTTGAAAAGAATGACACCCCGAGAATTTGGCAACGTTTCATCCCGTTCCGCTTCTCCGAAGCCCGGCGGCCTCGTGGCCTCCTCGGTCCCGGCGATCGAGGGGAGGTCCTCATGCGAGGGCAAGACGGACACCCTGACTCTGCGCGGACTCCTCCAACGAGCGGAACTGTTCAAGGATGCGCTCTTGGCCACGATTTCGGACCTGGTATTTGAAGTACGGAAGGATGGGTTGATCCTGAGTTTTCATGCGCCGCCCGAAAACGAATTTCTTCTGACGCCGGACGGGGTGGCGGGCAAGCGATTGATGGAACTGTTGCCGACGCAACTGGCCCAGCTCGCGATGCATTACGTGGAGAAAACGTGTCGCACCGGCACGATGCAGAAATTTTCCTGCCAATATCTGCTGCCCGGCCGGCTGCGGTTTTTCGAGGCGCGCCTGGCCTTGGGCGGCAGCGGCGACGTGATTGTCGTCGTGCGCGACGTGACCGATCGGGAGACGCTCGAGAAAGAGGTTGTGGAGAGCAGCAACCGGGTGCAGATGCGGATCGGGCAGGATATTCACGACGGGCTGGGGCAGCATTTGACCGGCATTTCGTTCCTGAGCCGGGCCCTCGAAAAAAACCTGGCCGCCAAGGGGCTTGTGGAAGCCGCCGAGGCCGCCGAGATCAGCAAGCTGGTGATCGAGGCGCTGTCCCAGACGCGCAACCTGGCGCGCGGACTTTTTCCGGTCGAGGTGGAATCCGACAGCCTCTCTCCGTCGTTAAAGGATTTGGCGCGGACGGTCGAGCAGCTCTTCAACATCTCGTGCATCGTGGAATGCGAGGAGGGCGTGGTGGTCAAGGATCGGGTGGCATCGACGCATCTTTTCCGGCTGGCGCAGGAAGCCGTGAACAACGCGGTGAAGCACGGAAAGGCGAACCGAGTGACCATTCGCCTGCAACGATTGGACGGACGGCTGATATTAGGTATAGTGGATGACGGCATTGGTTTGCCCAAGGACGGGATAAAACGCAGCGGTTTGGGTCTGCGCATCATGACCTATCGCGCCCAAAAAGTCGGGGGAAGCCTCGAAATTACGGCCGGGGAATGCGGCGGAACCGCGGTGAGTTGTACTTTCAATCCGATTAATGATGAAAACTGAAAAACAGCAGCGCGAATCGAAGGCTCACGACAAAGCTCACAAGGCCGAGGTCGAAGCCGCACCGGTGGTCAATCGCAAGCCCAAAACCAAGGTGCTGCTCGTGGACGATCATCCCATCCTTCGCGCCGGGCTCCGCCGGCTCATCGACGCCGAGACCGACATGCTGGTCTGTGGCGAAGCCGAGGAGGGCCCCAAGGCATTCGAACTGGTCGGCACCCTTCAGCCCGACATCGCGGTCATCGATATTTCACTCAAGGGCAGCAATGGCATCGAGCTCATCAAGAATTTGAAGGCCCGCTATCCCAACCTGCCCACCCTCATCCTGTCGATGCACGATGAATCGCTCTATGCCGAACGCGCCCTTCGCGCCGGCAGCCTCGGTTACATCATGAAGGAGGAAGCCATCGAGCAGGTGTTGACCGCCATTCGCAAGGTGCTGATCGGCGAGATCTTCCTGAGCGAAAAAATGAAGGCCAAGATGCTTCAACAGATGGCCTCCGGAAAAGGCAAGGCGGTGAGTTCCCCGATCGAGACCCTCACGGATCGCGAGCTGGAGGTGTTCCGGTTGATTGGCGAAGGCCACAGCACCCGGCAAATCGCGGGGCAGTTGCATCTGAGTGTGCGCACCGTGGAAGCGTACCGCGAATACATCAAGGCCAAGCTCAATCTCAAAAACGCCACGGAGCTCGTCCAGCACGCGTTCCACTGGGTTCACCACGAAGCCGCCGCGGCGTGACGGTGGCGCGCGGCCGGCCGGAGCCTACTCCGGCTTGATAATCGCGATCACCAGCGCTTCGGGACGCAGATATTTGCGCGCGATCTCCCGCGTGTCAGCCAGGGTCACCGCTTCATAATGGGCGTCTTCGGTGTCCGTGTGGCGCCAGCCCAGGCCATAGAGTTCGTCGAGGGCGGTCGTGGCCGCATAACTTCCGATGTCCTGGCGGGCAATTTTCTTCTGACCGACGATCTTCGCCTTTGCCCGTTTGAGTTCCTCCGCGGTCAAGCCGTGGCTGCACAGGGACTCGGCTTCCTTGCGCAATTCCGTTTCAACGAGGTCAATTTTCTCAGGAGCCGTTCCCACATAAAACGCAAAGTAACCCGGGACCAGTCCCAGAAAATTCTGCGCTCCCACGTAGTAGGCGAGCCCGAGTTTCTCGCGGATCCGCAGGAACAATCGGGAGCCGAGATCGCTGCACGATTCCTGGATGAGTTCGAGGGCGAACCGATCCGGGGAGTCGAGAGTTGTTCCGGGAAACCCGAGGAGCATCACGGCCTGCTTTTTGTCGCGGGTTTCGATGGTCCGCTTGGGCTTGGAGGGCAGGGGGGGAGCGACGACGGCGGCCAGCGCGGGGGGGCCACTTTTCCAGGCGCCGAACTTTTTCTGCACGGCGGCGCGCACGGCGGCGGCCTGGATATCCCCGTAGATGGCGAGGACACAATTGTTGGGGATCGCCAGCGCCGCATGAAACCTTTGGAACGCGTCGCGCTGGAGCGCGGAGACACTGGCTTCAGTGCCGGATGCGTGCAACCCGTAGCCGGCGTTGCCGAACAGATCGCGCCGCATGAGTTTGCTGGCGCTCATCAGCAGCTCGTCCCGCTGCGAACGGATGTTGGAAATTTGAATTTCCTTTTCGAGCGCCAGGGCCTTGGCGGGGAAGGCCGGGTGCAAAATCACGTCGCTCAACAGATCGAGCCCGAGGACAAAATCGCTGCTCATCACCTCCGCGTTCACACCTAGGCTGTTGTTTCCCCCGTAGGTGTCGATGTGGCCGCCGACTGATTCAATCTCGGAAACGATCTGTTCACCGCTGCGGGTGCGCGTTCCTTGCAGGAGCATCCGGGCGAGGAGCGCGGTGATGCCGTTGTTGGCGGTGGTTTCCGCGATGACGCCCCCTTTGAACACGGCGCGAAACTCGACGAAGGGGAGGCGATGATCCTCCTTCACGAGAAGACGCAGGCCGTTGGGCAGCTCAAATTTTTGAACCAGGTTGTCAGCGTGCTGGACGAGCGTATGGGACTGCCTCGGGATCGTGCCGTTGGGCAGCAGGACGTAAGAGGTTCGATTTTCGGGAGTGAGATAGTGGCGCGCGACCCGCTGCAAATCGGCAGGCGCCAGTTTTTTGACCGCCTCGAGGTATCGTTCTGAAAAGTTCAGATCGCCGGCCGACATCCAGCTGCCGCCGAGATCCTGCGCCTGTCCCTGCATGGTTTTGCGGCTGGCGAGAGTCCCGGCGATGAACTGCTTGACGGCTTTGTTCAGCTCGGATTTAGGAACCGGCTTTGATTTCATCGCCTCGAGTTCGGCGAGCATCGCGTCGCGCGCGGCCTCGAACTTTCCGGGCTCGACCACCGCGCTCATTCCGAACAGGCCCGGATTGCCAGGGCTGTAGGTCCAGGCGTCGACGGAGGTGACGAGTCCGCGCCTCTGTCGGACCTGCTGGTAGAGCCGCGAGCTGCGGCCGCCG
>JBEEGQ010000226.1:0-24494 GCA_041166945.1 Verrucomicrobiota bacterium | reverse complement strand
GCCTCGGAGGAATATGTCGAAATTTACAATCGCGGCAGCACCGCGGTGAAGCTGGCCGGATGGCGGTTGAGCGGCGGCATCTCGTTCTCCTTCCCCAACGTCACTATCAACGCGGGTTCCTACCTCGTCGTCGCGGCCAATGTGAGTGCGTTCAGCGCAAAATATCCGGCCGTGGCCAATGTCGTCGGGGGCTGGGCCGGCCAGCTCAGCAACAATGATGACCCGATCAATCTCGACGACGCCCTGGGCCAGCGCATGGATGCAGTGCATTACTCGGACGATGGCGATTGGGCGGTGCGCCGCGTGTCACCTCAATATTCGCCGGGATGGGCCTGGATCGCCGATCACGATGGTTTGGGAAAATCCCTCGAGTTGATTAATCCCAATCTTCCCGGCAAATACGGCCAGAACTGGTCCTCGAGTGTGACGGTGAACGGAACCCCGGGCCGGACCAACTCGGTTCTCTCGACGAATATCGCCCCCTTGATCATCGAAACGGCCCACTCACCCGCCGTTCCCAAAAGCTCGGATACCGTGACCATCACCGCCCGCCTTCTGGACGAATTGACCACCGGACTTTCCGCGACGCTCTTCTGGCGCACGGGCACCGGCGGATTCACGTCGTCACCGATGGCGGATGACGGCCTGCACGGGGACGGCATCGCTGGAGACGGGGTTTACGGCGTGTTTTTGCCGCCGCAGTCGCATTTGACGGTGGTCGATTTTTATGTGCGCGCGATCGATTCCGATGCGCGCGCTCGGACATGGCCAGGGCCGACGGATGCTTCGGCGACCCAGGGGGCCAACGCTCTTTACGAAGTCAGCGACGAAGTCATTTCCACCAATCAACCCATCTATCGCGTCATCATGACGGCGGCGGACACGGCGACGCTCGATGCCATCAACACGAGCAACCCGGGCAACAACGCCGAGATGAATGGCAGCTTCATCACGTCCGACGCCACAGGGACCCAGGTTCGATACAACGTGGGCGTTCGCCATCGTGGCGCCGGGAGTCGCGGGGTCCAGCCTCCCAATTTGCGGCTCAAGATTCCCAGCGATCGGAAGTGGAAGGGTGTCACCGGCCTGAACCTGAACACCCAATACACTCATTCTCAACTCGCCGGCAGCATCATTGCCCGCAAAGCGGGCCTGAATTCCGAAGAGGCCATCGCGGTGCAGGTTCGCTATCACGGCACGAACGCCGCCAGCAGCGGCAGCCGCCAATACGGGTCTTATATTCACCTCGAAAGCCGGGACAGCGATTGGGCGGGCAAGCATTTTCCGCTCGATCCTCAAGGCAACCTTTATACCTGCACACGGCCGGCAGCGGATTTGAGCTATCTGGGATCCAACCCGGGATCCTATGTCAGCGCGGGTTATCTCAAGGATTCCAATGCCAGTGAGAATGATTACACGGACATGATGCGGCTCACAGCGACGCTGCAGGGACCGCCCGTTCTTACCAATGACGCCAATTACGTGGCCGCGGTCCGCCAGATCGTCAACGTCGAGGAATGGATGCGTTATTTTGCGGTGCTCTCGTTGCTGGGATACAACGAGACATCGATCGGGAGCGACGGTCAGCCGGACGATTATTCCCTCTATCGCGGCATGAAGGACGGCCTGTTTTACATCCTGCCCCACGATCACGACACCGACCTGGCCCAGGGCGACAATCCGTTTCCGCTGAACGTCAACAGTCCCGTTAGTGTTTTCCGCGCGACCGCCAACAATCAGGTCAACCGGTTCTTGAAGTTCCCCGATTTCGCGCCGCTGTATTTCGCGGAATTGTATCATCAGTCCACCACCACGTTTGTTCCCACCAACATCAACAAACTTTTGGATGACGCCCTCGGCAACTGGGCGGTGCCCGCGAGCATCGTGACCGGCATGAAGAATTTCGCGGCGGCGCGGCGCCTCGAAGTTTTGTCGCAGATCCCCCTCAGCCTGACCATCACGCCCGCCAGCCTCCCCCCGGTGGTCAGCGGCTTTTACAAGTCCCCGTCCGCATCGCTTTCGCTCGATGGCCGCGCCAATGCCATTTCGACGCGGTCGGTGCGTGTGGCCGGGCAGCTGGCGAGCTGGACCGCCTGGCAGGCTTCATGGTCCGCGAACATCACCCTTCGTCCAGGAGTCAACCGTGTCGTGATACAAACTTTCGATGCGGATGGCCTCGAGCTTGAACGCACCGCGATTGACGTCTGGTACGATGACGGGTCCATCGCAACGGTCTCCGGAGTCCTTCCCGGCAACACGTCCTGGACCGCTGCGGGCGGACCCTACCAGGTCACGGGAAACATGACCGTCGGCTCCGGCGCCACGTTGACGATCGATCCGGGAACGACAGTGTATGTGAACAGCGGTGTGACGATCACGATCAGCGGCACGGGCCGCTTGCTGGCGGAAGGCAGCGAAGGTGCCCACATTCGATTCACGCGGGTGCCGGGAACGGCGGTGAACTGGGGGTCGCTGGATTTCATCGGGGCGGCGACTGAAAGCCGGCTTGCCTTTGTGGATTTCGATTCATGCGCCGGCACGACGATTGGGGGACATTCCTCCGAGATTCATGCCAACAATTCCCGCGTCTTCATGGATCACCTCACCTTCGCGAACGTTCCGGCGCAGGAATACATCTCATTCGACGCGAGTTCGTTCGTGGTGCAAAATTCCCTGTTTCCAACTTATCCATTCGCCGTCACCGCCCCCGAGATGTTGCACGGTGTGAACGGCATTCCGGCCGGAGGCTACGGCATTTTCCGCGGCAATTATTTCGGCCACACTTATGGATTCAACGACACGATTGATTTCACCGGTGGCCAGCGGCCCGGCGCCATTCTTCAGGTGATTGGCAATATTTTCGACGGAGCGGGCGATGACCACCTGGATCTGGACAGCACCGACGCGTGGATCGAGGGCAACATCTTCATGCATGCCCACCGCGATACCAACCGCACCGATACGGCCCTCGACACGGCGAGCGCCATTTCCGGCGGGCTCGATTTCGCCGGCCAATACTCCGAGTGGACCATCATCAACAACCTCTTTTATGACGTCGACCATGCGGTGCTGAACAAGCAGGGAGGCCGGTTTGCATTCGTCAACAACACGCTGGTCCATGTGAACAAGGAAAATGGGAGCGGCCTCGCGGCCGACATCGGCGCGTTTAATTTCACGGACGATGCGCTTCCGCTGCCCGATCCGTCGTTGGGCGCCGGCGCCTATATCGCGGGCAATATCATCTGGGATTCGCCCGTCCTCGCCGTCAACTACAACCCCTCGAACCTGACGGTCATTTTCGAGAACAACCTGCTGCCCGTGGCATGGACAGGGCCCGGCTCGAATAACGTCGTCGCGGATCCGTTGCTGCACTTGTCGCTGATCACCAATCCGCTCACCGCCGACTGGCGGACGGTGCTGGCTGCGTTGACGCCACGGGCGGGGTCCCCGGCGTTCGGCACCGGGCTCGGCGGGTTCGACAAGGGCGGCCTCAACCCGCGGGGCATCCTGGTGTATGGCGAACCCTCGGGGAAACTTAGCGATCCCAATGCATCCATCACTGTCGTCCCTGGGGGCACATTTAATTGGGGCAACAATCCATACGAGTGGGGTTATGCCCATTACAAGTGGCGGCTCGATGGCGGCGCTTGGAGCAGCGAGACATCCATTACAACGTCCCCCCGCATCACCCTGACCGGCTTGCCGGCCGGACTTCATTCGGTTCAAGTCTCGGGCAAAAATGACGCGGACGCGTATCAGGATGACAGCTTCGTTTACCCGCTGGACGGTTCCATTCCCGCGCATGTCACCTCCTCCCGCGCCTGGATAGTCAATACGATGGTGCCGAGCGTGCGCCTGAATGAGATCCTCGCGCGGAACGACAGCGTGGCGCCGGTGGGTTCCAAATTCCCTGACCTCGTCGAACTGTTCAACCCGGGCTCGAACAGCGTTTCTCTGGCGGGCATGGGGCTCACGGATGAACCCGATCATCCCTTCAAATTCACGTTCCCTGCGGGCTCCACACTGGGAGCCGGGCAATATCTCGTGCTGTTTGCGGACAGCGATGCCGCGCCGGCGGGCTTTCACCTCGGCTTCTCGCTCAAACAAAATGGCGATGAAGTTTTTTTCACGGCTGCAAACGGGATGCTGTTCGATGCCGTCACATTTGGTCCCCAACTCGCCGACCGTTCGATTGGTCGAATGGCGAGCGGTGAGTGGACGCTTTGCATTCCAACCTTCGGGGGGGCGAACATTGCAGCGCAACTCGGCGAACCCCGTACGCTTAAAATCAACGAATGGCTCGCCAGCGGGTATTCCACTTCCCCCGACGACTTCATCGAACTGCTGAATCCCGACCCACTGCCCGTGGCGCTGGGCGCCCTTTACCTGACAGATAGTCCCATCGGCGATCCGGCGCGTCACGACGTTGCTCCGCTCAGCTTTATCGCCGGTGGCGGCTATGCGGTATTCATCGCCGACGGCAATCCTTCGGCCGGGGCCGATCACTTGAATTTCAAACTACAATCGGAAGTGGGAATGCTGGGCCTGATGAATGCTGATCTCAGCATGATCGATTGCGTGGTTTACGGGCCTCAGCTCAACGACGTCTCGATGGGAAGGCAGCCCAATGGCTCACCCAATTATGCATTTTTCTATACGCCCACTCCCGGCGGCCCGAATCCGTCCATCGTGGCGCCCAATTCAACGATCGTGTTGAACGAAGTGCTCGCACTGAACATCAACAAAAAACAGCCCGACGGTTCCACGCCCGACTGGGTGGAATTCTACAATCCAACCGCCTCCCCGATCGACATGGCGGACATGAGCCTCACAGACAACCCGGCGACGGCCCGCAAATTTGTTTTCCCATCCGGCAGCATCGTGCCGGCAGGCGGTTTCCGATCGTTTCGATGCGATCCGGATATTCCGGTCGGCACCAACAACGCCGGCTTCGGCCTCAAGTCCACCGGCCAGGGAGTCTATCTCTTCGACAAAATTGCGACGGGCGGGGGACTGATCAGCTCGGTTTTATACGGCGTCCAGGCCGCCGACTTTTCCATTGGCCGCGTTCCCAACGGCAGCACCAACTGGGTGCTCTGCGTGGAATCCATCGGCGCGAACAATTCCGCGGTCGCCCTCGGAGTCGCCTCCAGCCTTCGTGTCAATGAGTGGATGGCGAATCCGGATGGCGGCGACGACTGGTTCGAAATCTTCAATCCCAACCCCCAGCCGGTTGCCTTGGGTGGCCTGTTTCTCACGGATGATATCTCGACGCCGGCAACCCGGATGCGTCATCCGATCGCCCCGCTCTCATTCATCGGCATCGGCGCCTACGGCTTTCAACGATTCGAAGCCGACGGCAATCTCGCCGCCGGGCCGGAGCATGTGAGTTTCAGCCTCAAAATTGCGGGCGAACAACTGGGCATTTCGACGCCGGCGGGCGTTCAAATTGACGGCGTTACATTCGGGGAACAAATTCTGGGCGTCTCCGAAGGCCGCCTTCCCGATGGCGCCGCCAGCATCGTGAGCTTTCCCGGAACCGGATCTCCGGGCGATCCGAATTATGTGCGGCTGGCGGAGGTTGCCATCAATGAAGCCCTCACCCACACCGATCCGCCGCTCGAGGATGCCATCGAAGTGCGCAATCTGACCGGCGCGCCGCTCGACATCAGCGGATGGTGGTTGAGTGATCAAAAGCATGACCTCCGCAAATTCCAGGTTCCTCCGGCCACGGTGCTGGCAGCGAATGGATTCAAGGTTTTCTACGAGTATCAGTTCAACGATTCCAATAACTTTTCGCGGTTCTCCCTGAATTCGGCCAAGGGCGATGAGATTTATCTCGCCCGCACCGTGGCGGGTAGCCTGACGGGCCAGCGCGCCCAGGTGAACTTTGGCGCGGCACAAAACGGCGTCTCCTTCGGACGCTACATCACGAGTGTTGGCGAGGAACATTTCGTGGCCATGGCCGCGCGCAGCTTCGGCGCCGACAATGCCGAGACGCTGGCCGATTTCCGTCTGGGCGGCGGGCTTGCCAACTCCAGCCCGAAAGTGGGCCCGGTCGTCATCAGTGAAATCATGTATCACCCTCCCGACTCGGGCACCAATGATGATGTCCTCAATGAGTTCATCGAATTGCGGAACATCACGGGCGCAACCGTGCCGCTTTATGATGTGTCGTTTCCAACGAACACCTGGCGGCTGCGCGATGCCGTTTCGTTCGTGTTTCCACCGAACGTCAGCATTCCCGCGCAGGGAACTCTGCTGGTCGTTCCGTTCAATCCGCTCACCGATGGCTCGCAGTTGGCCGCGTTCCGTTCCAAATACGGGGTCTCAGCCTCCGCTGCAATTCAGGGTCCGTGGAGCGGTAAACTGGATAACAGTTCGGACAGCATTGAACTCGTGCGGCCCGACCCGCCGCAGCAGCCGCCCGATCCCGACGCCGGGTTTGTCCCCCAGGTCCTTGTCGACAAGGTGAAATATTTTGACGTGGCACCGTGGCCTGACGCGGACGGAAACAGCCTTTCGTTGCAGCGGCTGAATCCTGACGAATACGGAAACGATCCCATTAATTGGACCGCCGGCGTCCCGAATCCAGGGCCCTCCGGCGGGGCCGATTCCGACGGCGACGGGATGGCGGATTCTTGGGAATTGCAATTTTTTGGCAATCTGAACCGCACGGGCTCGGGAGATTTCGACGGCGACGGCATGACGGATCTCCAGGAATTCCTGGCAGGAACGGATCCCACGTTGGCATCGAGTGTCCTGCGCCTGACGATCGTCAGCGCCGGCCCGACAGTCCTTCGTTTCACCGCGGCCGCTGGCAGGGCTTACACAGTGGAATATAAGAACACCCTGGATGCAGGGGCTTGGACGACACTGGCTACGTTCCCGGCGGGGGCCGGCGGCACCACTCAATTGTCGGATCCCGCACCCTCACCGACTTATAGGTTTTATAGGGTTCGCACTCCTTGATTGAGTATTTCTCTGTGGCGGGCCGGAGTTCCTGCTCGCGTGCGGCGTCATTTCATGCTTTGATTCCCATCAACCCATGTATTCGCGCGAATTCCTCCTCGCCGTGGCTTTGTTTGCCTCCGTTTCGTTGCGGGCAGCCGATACCACTCCGCCCGCCATCCAGTCCGCATTTCCCGCCGCCTCGACTACGATCAGCAATTTGACCCAGGTCACGGTCACATTCAGCGAGCCCATCACCGGGATCACCTTCGAGGATTTGCTCATCAACGGTGCTGCCTCCGCAGTCGGCATGTCCGGCTCGAATGCCGTTTACACTTTTTTTCTCGAGGCACAGCCACTCTATGGGACGGTGCAAATCGGCTTGGACACCAACCATCAAATTTTTGACCTGGCGATGCCGCCCAATCGCTTCGACGCCACCGCGCCGGCATCGAGTTGGCAGTATAACCTCGTCGATACCATCCCGCCCACAGTGGCGAGCGTGACGCCGCTGGGGGGAGTGACTATTCGACAATTGACGCAAATCGACGTGCAGTTCAGTGAACTCGTGGCGGGGCTGGATGCTTCGGATTTGCTCGTGAATGGAGTTCCGGCGGGACAATTGACATCCTTGGGCGGCGCCCGCTATCGGTTCCTTTTTCCCCAGCCCGCCAGCGGAAGCGTCCAGTTGTCATGGGCCGTCAATCATGGCATTCACGATTTTGCGATCGCACCGAACGCGTTTGCCGGAGGCACATGGGCTTATACTCTTAATCCCGCCTTTGGGCTGGCCAGCGTTCGCATCAATGAATTTCTCGCCTCCTCGATCAATCCCAATGGATTGAAGGACGAAAACAACGAATTGCAGGATTGGATCGAGCTTTACAACTTCGGCGCCGTCGCCGTGAACCTCGCGGGCTATTCGCTCACAGACGATCGTGATGATCCGGGCAAATGGACTTTCCCGGCCACGAACATCGGCCCCGGCCAATACCTGGTCGTGTTCGCGTCCGAAAAAAATCGCAAGGCTCCCGCCGCCGGCAATCGTTTTCACACGAGCTTCCGCCTGAATCCCTTTGGCGATTACCTCGCCCTGTTCAATGCGGATTCCCCGCGTGTCGCGCTGACGGAGTTCGCGCCGGAATACCCCGAGCAACGCAACGATTTTTCCTACGGCTACGACACTTCGAACGTCTTGAAGTATTTCGGGGCTCCCACGCCAGGCGCGGCGAATGGAACGAGCGGCATCACGGGCGTCGCGCCGCCTCCGCATTTCAACGTGAACCGCGGGCTGTTCAACTCGCCCTTCACCCTGCTGCTCAATTCGTCCCTCCCCGGGGCGGTCCTGCGCTACACAACCGACGGCAGCGAACCCTCGGGCACCAATGGGACCGTTTACTCGCTGCCGCTGCAAATCACCAACACCGCGATGATTCGCGCGGCAGCATTTAAGACCAACATGCTGCCGTCGCTCGCAGCCACTCACACCTATATTTTCCCGGATGGCGTCCTGCGTCAGCCCGCCAGCCCGCCCGGCTTTCCCACAGGCGCGACGATCATGGGCGGTTATCCATCCGATTACGAAATGGACCCCGAGATCGTCACGAACACGGCTTATACCGCTTTGTTGAAACCGGCCCTTCGCGCGCTGCCATCCCTCTCCATCGTGATGAACGTCGAGGACATGTTTGGCACCAACAACGGTCTCTATACCCATTCGTCCGACAGCCAGACACTCTACCGGGGTCCTGCCTGGGAACGCGCGTGCTCGGCTGAATTCATCCTGACCAATGGCGAGACCGGCTTCCAGGTGAATTGCGGCATCCAGATTCAGGGCAACGCCTCCCGCAACCCCCAGAAGCAACCCAAGCATCCCTTTCGAATTCTGTTCAAAGGCGCATGGGGTCCCGCCTCGCTCGATTATCAGGTCTTTCCTGATTCACCGCTCACCAGCTTCGACTCCGTCGTGTTGCGTTCGGACTTCAACAACGCCTGGACGCACTGGGACAGCGCCCAGCGGACCCGCGGATCCCGCATCCGGGACGCCTGGTCCAAGGATACATTCCGCGCCATGGGCGGCCTCGCCGGGCATACACGGCACTTTCATCTCTATATCAACGGCCTCTATTGGGGGCTCTATGAGTTTTCGGAAAAGGCGGACGCCAATTATGCGGCGGCCTACCTCGGGGGGAAGCAGGCCGATTACGATGCCATTGCTTCGAAGCCAACGCAGGCCGTGGACGGCGATATGCAGGCCTACAACGCCATGGTCGCAATCTCGAACCTGGGGGACATCAATCAATACAACCTGATGCTCACCTATCTCGACATGCCGGCATTCATTGATTACATGCTCATCGAGTTTTATGGCGCCAACCTGGATTGGGGTCTCGATGGGAATTGGAACGCGGTGCGGCGGCGTTCCACAGACGGACGGTTCAAATATATTTTGTGGGACGCCGAGCGGCTGATCGAGGACCCCGCGGACAACCGGGTGTCGGTGACGACGGATTTGCCATCCGGGCTGCACGCCAAGCTCATCGCCAGCCCCGAATACAAACTGGCATTCGCCGATCGGGTTCAGAAACACATGTTCAACGGAGGCGCGCTCACGACGAACGTCATGATGGGCCGATGGCTCGCGCGCGCGGCCTCCATCGATCCAGCCATAGTCGCGGAATCGGCGCGCTGGGGCGATTATCGCCGGGACGTTTCGCAGTCCGGGGCCAACGCTCCCTATGCCCTCTATGCGCGCAGCAATTATTGGCTGCCCGAGGTCAATCGAATCGCGACCAACTATTTTCCCTCCCGCCAGGGCATCTTCATGAGCCAGCTCACCGGCGCCGGCCTTTATCCCAGCGTTCCCGCACCGGTTTTCAATCAACAGGGCGGGTTCGTTCCACGCGGCTTTAATCTCGCGATGACGTTGACTCCACCGAGCACGACCTATTTTACAACCGACGGTTCCGATCCCCGTACGTTTGGCTCCGGCGCCGTTTCGCCGTCCGCGCAGACTTACGCGAGCCCGGTCTCGCTGACCAACTCTGTGGTGGTGAAGGCGCGAATACTTTCCGGCGGCGTCTGGAGCGCATTGAACGAGGCGACCTTTACGGTTGATGCCCTGGGTTCACCGCTGCGCATCACGGAAATCATGTATGCTCCCATCGGGGGCGACGCCTATGAGTTTATCGAGGTGCAGAATGTCAGCTCGGCCACGTTCGATGCCGGGAGCTTTTCCATCGATGGCGCTGGTTATGTTTTTCCGCCCATCACGCTGCTGGGGCCCGGACAGGCCGTCGTGCTGGCCTCCGATTCCAGTCCGGTCAACTGGTCAAATCGGTATCCGGGCATCACCGTCTTTGGATGGTTCAGTGGAAAGCTCGACGACGGCGGGGAGAAACTCGCCATCAAGAATGCGGCCGGACAGACCCTTTGGTCGGTCGATTATGATGCGCAGCATGGCTGGCCCGCCACAGCCGCCGGCGGGGGCGCGTCGCTGGAGATCATCGACGTATTTGGGGACCCGGACGACGCGGCCAACTGGCGTGCCAGCTCGATCGCCAACGGCACGCCTGGAACTGTTACCCCGCCGCCTCCGCAGGGAAGCGTGGTGATCAATGAGGTCATGGCGGAGAACATCTCTTCCGTGAACAACGGCGGCGCCTATCCCGACTGGATTGAATTGCGCAACAATGGCGGCACCCCGGTCAGTCTCACCGGCTGGAGCCTCACGGACGACAGCAACCCGCGCAAATTCGTATTTGGCGCCGGGGTCAACATCGCTCCGGGCGGTCACCTGGTTATCTGGTGTGATACCAATTCAGCGGCGCCCGGTATGCACACACAATTTGCGCTCCGCCGCTCGGGCGACGGGGTTTATCTTTTCGACGCCAATACCAACCGCATGGATGCCGTCGGCTTTGGATTGCAGCTCGCCGATTTTTCCATCGGGCGATCTCCGAATGGCACCGGTTCCTGGACCCTGACCCAGCCCACGCCGGGTTCCGCGAACGCCGCGGTCACTCTCGCGGCGGCGTCCAATCTGTCGATCAATGAATGGCTCGCCAATGCCGCGCCGGGCGCCGATGACTGGGTCGAAATTTACAATCGCACGGCCAGCCCGATTTCGTTGCGGGGCCTTTACCTGGCCACCAGCAACAGCCTCTTCCGTCTGACAGCGCTTTCATTCATCGCCCCGGGCGGCTTCATGCTGTTTCACGCGGACGAAAACCCCGGCGCCGATCACGTGGATTTCAAATTGAACGCCGACGGTGATGCCATAGCGCTTTACGACGGCGTTGGCGCTCTCATCGAACGTGTCTCTTTTGGGCCGCAAGCCCAGGGTGTCACTCAGGGCCGTGTGCCCAACGGCGGCGCCGCCATCACGAATTTCCCCGCCAGTGCAAGCCCGGCGGCCGGCAATTATCTGGTCACCTACACCGGGCCGTTGCTGAACGAAATCCTCGCGGTCAACCACGCGGCGGTGACCAATGCCGCCGGGCGCACCGCCGACTTTATCGAACTGCGCAACACCAACGCCGTGGCGTTTGATCTCTCGGGCATGCGGCTGGGCAAGGATCCGGCCGATCCTTCGCCATGGATTTTTCCGGGCGGCGTGGGCATCGCCGGGAATGGCCACTTGGTGGTGTGGTTTGACAACGAACTGCCGGCCACGACAAATGCTGGTCCGTTCCTGAACACCGGCCGCTCGCTCGATGCTGAGGCGGGGGGTGTCTGGTTCTTCAACAGTGCCGGGCAGCCCGTTGACTCGGTCGCCTTCGGATTCCAGGTCGCCGATCTTTCGATCGGTCGGAGCGTCTTCGGCGGCTCGTGGTCACTGCTTGCCGCGCCAACGCCCGGGTCCGCAAATTCCACCGTGGCCACGCTGGGATCCCCCGCGCTGCTGCGTTTGAATGAGTGGGCTGCCAACAGCAACTCCGGCGATGATTGGTTCGAACTCTACAATGGATCCACATCGCCGGTGGATCTTTCCGGGCTTTTTCTCTCCGACAGTCCCGCGGCGACCTCCCTGACGGAATCCGGCATCGCGCCGCTGAGCTTTGTCGGCGCGAAAGGTTTTGTAAGATTCTACGCCGATGGCCATCCCTCCAACGGCCGAAATCACGTCAACTTCAGCCTGGATGGCGACGGGGAATCCCTCCAGATCTACAGTTCCACCCTGGGCGTAATTGATGTCGTCTATTTCGGTTCCCAGCCGGCGAGCGGCTCGCAGGGCCGCCTTCCCGATGGCGCCACCAACATCGTCAATTTTCCGCTCACTCCCACTCCCGCCGAGAGCAATTTTCTGCCGCTTCCCAACTGCGTCATCAACGAAGTCCTGGCCCATGCCGACGCGCCCCTCGAAGACGCGATCGAAATTGCCAATCTCACGGGGACCGCTGTGAATGTCGGCGGATGGTACCTGAGCGACAACCAGTCGGATTTTAAGAAATATAAAATCGTTAATGGAACGCTTCTGCCCGCGGCCGGCTTTCTCGTGTTTTATGAGAATCAATTGAATGGCGGCTCCGGTTCCCTCGTGCCGTTCACATTGGATTCCTTGCGGGGTGAAGAGGCCTGGCTTTCGCAGGCGGACAACGCCGGCAATCTTACTGGATACCGCGCCGTTGCAAAATTTGGGGCGTCCGCCAACGGCGTCGCTTTCGGACGCCACATCACGAGCGTTGGCGCCGATTTCCCCGCAGAAAGCCAGCGGAGTTTGAACGCCGCCAACACGGCGCCGCTCGTCGGACCTCTCGTGATCAATGAGATCATGCATCACCCGCCCGATTTCGGCGGCGCGGAAAACGTTTCGGACGAATACATCGAGATTTACAATGTCACCTCGGCCTCTGTTCCACTTTACGACCCGGCGGCGGCGACGAATACGTGGCGATTGCGGGGCGGCGTCACCTTTAATTTTCCGCAGGGCGCCTCGATGAGCTCTCACTCCTATTTGTTGGTGGTCAGTTTTGATCCCGTCGCCAACCCCGCGATGACGGCTTCTTTCCGCGGCTATTATGGCCTGGCCTCCACTGTGCCGATCCACGGACCCTATCTTGGGCATCTGGACGATCAAGGAGAGGCGATCGAACTGCAAAAGCCGGATGCACCGGCCGGCGGTTTTGTCCCGTACCCGATCGCGGATTTGGTGCATTACGCGGATGCCTATCCGTGGCCGCCCGGGGCGGACGGCACCGGTTTATCCTTCCAGCGTCGACGCCCTGTGGAATACGGAAATGATCCCGTCAACTGGCGCGCGGAAGCACCGACTCCGGGCCGGGCAAATGTTGGCGGCAGCACGTTTGTGGACAGCGACGGCGACGGGATGCCCGATTCGTACGAACAGGCCAATTCCTTTGATCCATTCAATTCGGGTGACGCGGGGAGCGACGCGGATGGGGATGGCCGGAGCAATTACCAGGAGTTCCTGGACGGCACCGATCCGAGGAACGCCTCGAGCCATCTTGACGCTCCCTCGATCACGAGCCAGCCGCAGAGCCGGGTGGTTCTGCTTGGGTCCAACACCACTTTCGCAGTGACCGCCACCGGCACCGCGCCGCTGCGATTTCAGTGGCGCTTGAACAGTGTCCTGATTTCCGGCGGAACAAATGATTCCATTACCATCTCGAATGCACAGTCCGCCAACGCCGGGATCTACGACGTCACCGTCCTGAACGCAGCGGGCTTCGCGCTCAGCCAGGGAGCCTCCCTCATTTTGAATCAGCCACCCGTCATCACGCAGCAGCCTGTCAGCCAGAGCGTGGTTCCCGGAACCAATGTCACCTTCACAGTTGCCGCCACCGGCAGCGGGTCCGTGACATACCAATGGCTTTTTAACGGGGCCATCCTTTCGGGCGCCACGAACGGGACGTTGATGATTCCCAGCGTCACACTCGGCTCGGAGGGGGATTATGCGGCGCTCGTCATGGATGCCGTGGCCACCATCAGCAGCCAGACAGCCCGGCTTACCGTAAAGGTGCCTCCCGTCATCCTGATCCCGCCCATCGGCCAGACGAACGCGCTGGGCGGCACCGCGACCTATACGGTGCATTGCAGTGGTTCGGTCCCGATGACCTTTATCTGGCGCCGGGGATCCACCCCGGTTGCCACCAACGTTCTTTTTACAACGAACGACACGTTCACCCTGACCAACCTTCAGTTTAGCGACTCGAACACGTTCCGCCTTATTATCACAAATTCCGGCAGCATCAGTGTGAACGGGACAAATGTGACATTCGTCAATGCGGTCTGGCCTGTCACCGCCATTACCACGCAGCCCACCAATCGAACCGTCGACGTCGGTGGCGCGACCAGCTTTTCCGTCGGCGCGAGCAGTTTCAATCTATCGTATCAGTGGCGTCGCAATGGTGTGAACCTGCCGGATGCCACCAATGCCACACTGAACCTGACCAATATCCAGGGCTCGCAGACCGGTGGTTATTCCGTTCTGGTCACCAATGTGGTCGGCTCGGTTCTCAGCCAAACCGCCATTCTCACCCTGACGGGTCAACCGATCCTTACTGAGCCGGAGTATCTCTCGAATGGCACGATGCGTTTCAAGCTGCTCGGCAATTCGAATCAGTCCTATTTCATCGAAGTCTCGACCAACCTCGTCGACTGGCCCACGCTGACAAATCTTCTGGCGACCAACGCGCTCACCCCATTTCTCGATGGGACCAACCCGGGCATCACCAACCGCTTTTATCGCGCTCGGCTCGCACCATGAGGGCGCGCGCCCCGTGAGAAGTTGACGCTGGCAGGCCGCACAGACCCGAAGCAGAAGAGGGGCCGGACGCCCTCGAATCTCCTGCGTCCCGGCCTTCCGTAAAACCCCTATCCCTTTCTCCGCACCCGCACGCACCCGGGCCGTACCACTCCCGGGGTCAGCGACCGCAGGTGTGCCATCTGACGCATCGAGGCGCCCGGCATTAGATTGTGCCCAGCGTATGTATTGTCATTTTCACTCCATCTCGAGGCGCGTTCGTCATTTGGGCGAACGCAGACTCCCGGACCTGGGGCTCCTTTTCTTCCTTGTTCTCGCTCTCCAGCAGACGATGACCGCCAGGGCGGACGCCGTGGATATCGACAGCGCCCCGGACAAAACGGTGCCGTGGGGCGCCGACTGGGACTTCGACAAACCGAAAGTCAATGTCGACATCAGTCTTTGCGGCACTGGCGATGTCGACGTTGATGTCGTCTATACCATCACGAATTCTCTTTGCGGCCGAAGTTATCAGGCCATTCGCAAGTGGGAGGCGAAGGACACCTGCGGCAACAAGGATTCCTGCAAACAAATCGTCACGGTCCTGGACGCCGGCGCGCCGGTTATTGTCTCCAGCCCTAACAAGACCGTGGAATGCGGTGCTGCCTGGTCGTTCGATCCTCCCACCGCTTTTGATTCAGCGGACGGAACGCCCCTCGTTGCCACTCTTATCAGCACCACGACGAATGGCGCCGGCCGGCTGTTCTCCGCGACGTGCACCTGGGAAACAGCGGACGCCTGTGGTCATGCCGCCCGTTGCGCCCAGATTGTCACGGTGCAGGATTCGACACCGCCCCTGATTGTCCTCGTGCCGAATCGCACCGTCGAGTTGGGCGCGGCGTGGGGCTTTGACGAACCCGTGGCACTGGATACCTGCTCCGGACCGGTTGCCGGCATCTCGGTCATTGGAACTGTGACGAATTTGATCCGCGGTTCCACATTCTCCGCGACTCGCAGCTGGCACGCCGCTGATGCCGCTGGCAATACCGCTGCCGCCAGCCAGATGGTGCTCGTGCTCGATACGACGTCGCCGACTCTCGTCATGCCGCCGGATTTTCGGGCACGGGCTGGAACAGCATGGGTTTTTGGAATTCCGACCGCATCGGATGCAGGGGGCGCGGTCACATTGACTGTGGATGGCACGACCACGAATCGCACCTGCGGCGGCAGCTTTATCGCGCGTCGCTCCTGGCGCGCCACCGACCTCTCCGGCAATAGCGTGCTCGGTGTGCAAACAGTCACGGTCGCTGATGACGAGCCGCCCGTCATGAGTTGTGCGCCGTCCAAAACAGTGGAGGCCGGCGTCGCGTGGAGTTTCAACGCCCCTTCGGCATTGGACACGGGTGAAGGCGGAAGCGTCCCCATTCTGCTCCTCAGCACGGTCACCAATTATCCCGCTCCGGGAGCAGTGAAGGTAACACGCACCTGGCGCGCGACCGATGGATGCGGCAACAGTGCCGAATGCAGCCAGTCGGTCAGCATCGTGGACACCGTCGCTCCAACCCTGGTCTCCCCGCCCGATTTGCGGGTGCGGCTGGGAACGCCCTGGTCTTTCGGCACGCCGGTGGGATCCGATGCCGGCGGAGCAGTGACGATCACAGTGGCTCAAACAGTGACGAACCTGACGTGCGGCCGAAGCTTCGTTGCCCGCCGTACCTGGCGCGGCACCGACCTCTCTGGAAACACCGCCCTCTGCTCTCAATCGGTAGTCGTTGCCGATGACCAGCCACCGACCTTGAACTGCGGCGCAGCCAAATCCGTGGAAGCCGGAAGCGCGTGGACCTTTGATGCGCCCGTGGGATTCGACGCGGGCGACAATGCGAATGTGCCCGTCAAGATTCTGGCCACCACCACCAATAACGCAACGGCCGGGGTTGTGATTGTCATCCGTTCGTGGTCAGCGACGGACGTCTGCGGAAACAGTGCGCAGTGTAGCCAGGCCGTGACGATCGTGGACACTGCTCCCCCGGCGCTGGCCAGCGTGCCCGCTGCCGGCGTCTATCGCTGCCTCGCCGACGTGCCGCCTCCGGCTGTCATCGATGCATTCGATGTCAGCGACGGATTGATCCCCTCGACCTGCGTGACGACGACCAATGGTTTTTGCCCGAGTTTTGTCGTTCACACCTGGACCGCGTCCGACCGGCACGGCAATACCGCGACGGTATCGCAAACGAACACGGTTTTTATTCCGCCGCCCCGAATCATCAGCGAACCGACCGATCGAACGGTCTGCTCGGGCGAGCGTGTTCAGCTTTGTCTCGAACTCGCCGACGTTTGCGCTGCCACTTATGAATGGTCCAGGAATGGCCAGCCATTGCCGAACGCGAACAGCTCATGCCTCGTTTTGGATTCCGTGAGCGCGTCGGATGCGGGTGCCTATTGTGTGCGGGTGAGCGGAAGTTTTTGTCCCGCTGGCGAACCGCAACTCATCCGGTGCGCGACGCTGACGGTGCGGCCCGTTCCTCCAGCCGCGCCGCTCATCGATATCACGAGTCGCGCCGGCGAAATCGCAACGTTCAGGGCAACCACTGACGGTGCACTGGTCTCGGGTGTCTGGCGGCATAACGGTGTCCTCATTCCGGGCGAGGATGGATATACTCTGACAGTCCGTGGGGTCACGGTGGCGGACGCGGGCGTTTATTCCGTCGAACTGATCAGTCCCTGCGGCAGCAGCATGCAGGGCGGCACTCTCACGGTGCTCGAGACTCCCGTTGTGAACACGGCGCCGTTTATTTCCGCGGTGGCCGACCGCGTCCTCCAGCACAACGAGAGCACGGGGCGAATTCCTTTCACCATCGGCGACGCGGAATCTTCACCAGCGGCTTTGGTGGTGTCCGCCATTTCTTCTGAACCGATGCTGGTGCCCACGGAGAACATCATTTTGGGCGGCGCGGGAAGCGATCGCACAGTGATGGTCGTTGCGCCCTCGGCAGGCCGCGGGCCGGTCACCATCACGCTGGTGGTGAGCGATGGGCGCAACACATCGAGCGCGAGCTTCAACATTTCAATCGCCCCGTACGTGCCGGTGCGCAGCCGCCTCGGGATTTGCATTCATGGGAACGGGGTGGTTGCGCCTGACTTGAATGGCCAGGAATTGATCGTGGGCGAAACTTACTCGGTGCGCGCGATCCATGGCGCAGGCCAGATGTTCACCGGTTGGACGGGCGAGGTGTCGGGCGCCGCCCCATTGCTGACTTTTGTCATGAGTTCAAATCTGATGTTGAATGCCGGCTTTGAGCTCAATCCGTTCCTGACGCAGGCCGGCAATTACAACGGGCTTTTCCATGAATCGGACGAGGTGCGTCACGAGACATCGGGTTTTCTCACTCTGACGCGAAATGTCCGGGGCAAGTATTCGGGCACGCTCATTTCCGGCAAAAGCCGGTTGCGCTTCACCGGTCAGTTCGACGCGCTCGGCAACGCCACCAACCTCGTGCGTCGCGGCAAGGTGGTCGCTTTTATTGCAGAACTGCACCTGGGCGCGGGGGATCGGCCGGACGAAATCGAAGGCCGCATCCGCGGCGGCACATGGGTCGCCAGCGTTGTTGCGGATCGGGCCAGTTTTCATGCCGTCACAAATCGTGCGTCCTTCGCGGGCCGCTACACCATCGTGATTCCCGGCGCACCTGCCGATCAGGGGCTGCCCGTTGGTGATGGATTTGGCACGGTGGTGGTGGGGCAGGGCGGTGGGGTGACTTTTGCCGGAACGCTTGCCGACGGCCGCAAGGTGGCTCAACGGGTGCCCCTGGCTCGGGGCGGTGAATGGCCGCTTTATGTCCCGTTATACAGCGGCGGGGGATCGTTGTTGAGCTGGCAGACTTTCGCCAATCGCCCCACACAGGATGTCGGAGGCATCTTAAGTTGGACACGTCCACCGCTCGCCCACGTCGCCAATTACCCCGCGGGATTCAGCCTGGATGCTGCGGCAGCCGGCTCGCGCTATTTTAAACCGGCCGCGGGCCACCGGGCGTTGGATCTCGCCGAAGCCATTGTCGCGTTCAGCGACAGCCATTCGATGCAGTTCGCAAACTCCGTGACACTGCGCACGGACAACAAGGTCGTGAATCAATCCGACAACGTGCTCCATTTTGGATTGAATGCCGGAAGCGGCCTGTTTAGTGGCGTTGTGATGAATCCGGTGACGGGCGCGCGGGACACTTTCAAGGGTGCGCTGCTGCAGAAGCAAAATCGCGGCGCCGGTTTCTGTTCCGGCACCAACGGTTTCGGCCATGTCACATTCGAAGCCGCCCGGTAAAGCAGCCCGTTAATGAAGCAGCGGTCAACCCGAGGAGACTCATACTTTTCCCGAATTTGGAGCGGACCCGAAAGGAGAAGCCGAACTTGGGCCACGAAAGAACGCAAGGAACGCAAAGAGAGTCGAGACGTAAATCCATCTCAATCTTCGTGATGCAACTTCCGCCAACCTTGCATGAACGCTGCGGGGGAAACAACCGCGCAACCTCGGCGCTTGTCGGCCGGGTAATCGGCTAAATTTCCGGTCACAAGGAAATCCGCCGAGGACCCAAGCGCAACGGCAAGAAATGGTTCATCATCCATATCAGGCAAATCCAAGTTGGATTCTGCGCTGGCATCAACGGCCAAGCCGTCAACATCCAGTTTGGCTAGCACTTCGCGGACGCGCTTTGAGTCAAACCTGAAACGCGGCCGGGCGAGGACCTCGGCATACTCGGCGAGAATGCGTTCGTCATGGCAAACCTGCACGGCCCCAGCCAATGCCAGCGTAAGAACTTGGCCGGGATTTCCTTGAGACTTGAGCAGGCCGGACACGACGACGTTGGTGTCGAGCACAATTTTCATTTCCGGCGGCGGGCGCGACGGCTGGCGGCGATTTCAACGTCAATGTCGGACATGGAAAGTTCTGCTGCGCCGCTGGCAGTGGCGGCTTGTTGGAGCGCGGATTGTGCCTGGAGTGCGCGAACACTGCGCACCAGCGCGCGGGTGGATTCCACCGAGGCTGCCGCGATTCGCAGCAGCACCGCAACCGGTTGGCCCTTGGAAGTGATGACCAAATCATCGTTGCCCGCCGATTTGAGCCATTGCTTTGCGGGCTTCTTCTTGAGATCACTGATTGAAATTGTGCTCATGGCCGAAAGAATACGCTTTTGGAAAATGGCGTGCAAGTCGCGCCCGCCCCGACGACCTCCGGAGTGAACTGCCCGCGCAAGCCGAAGTTGTTGCTCCGCGCCTCCCTCGTGACGTTCAGTTTTTGGCGGATGCCGTTTTCATCGAATCCGCGACGCAGCCACTGAGGAGCAGCATTGCAGTGAGCGCAATAATGCATAGAGTCATAGAATTATGAATGCCCCTTCGCCGCCCCCACGTAAAGCTCGCCGCCCTTCTCGGTGAACTCGTGGGACTTTTCTTCCATCCCCTTTTTCAACGCCTCTTCCTCGGCGATGCCTTGCTCTGCCGCATATTTCCGCACGTCTTCCGTTATCTTCATGCTGCAAAAGTGCGGCCCGCACATGGAACAGAAGTGAGCCGTCTTCGCTCCTTCCTGCGGCAACGTCTCGTCGTGAAACTCACGAGCCGTTGTTGGGTCTAGGGACAGGTTGAACTGGTCTTCCCACCTGAATTCAAATCTGGCTTTCGATAGCGCATTGTCGCGGTATTGGGCGCCGGGATGGCCCTTGGCCAAATCCGCGGCGTGGGCGGCGATCTTGTAGACGATCACCCCGTCCTTCACATCCTTCTTGTCCGGCAAACCCAGGTGTTCCTTTGGCGTCACGTAGCACAGCATCGCGCATCCGTGCCAGCCGATCATCGCCGCACCGATGCCGCTGGTGATGTGATCATAACCGGGCGCGATGTCGGTGGTGAGCGGCCCGAGCGTGTAAAATGGCGCTTCGTGGCACCACTCGAGCTGCCGGGCCATGTTCTCCTCGATCATGTGCAGGGGCACGTGACCCGGCCCTTCGTTCATCACTTGAACGCCATGCCGCCAGGCGCGCTCGGTCAGTTCCCCCTGCGTTTTCAGCTCCGCAAATTGCGCTTCGTCATTGGCATCCGCCACCGACCCCGGCCGCAAGCCGTCCCCGATGCTGAAGCTCACATCGTAGGCCGCCATGATTTCGCATATGTCATCCCAGTGGGTATAGAGGAAACTTTCCTGGTGATGCGCCAGGCACCATTTGGCCATGATGCTGCCTCCGCGACTGACAATGCCAGTCATGCGATGGGCGGTCATCGGGATGAACCGCAGCAGCACGCCGGCGTGCACCGTGAAATAATCAACCCCCTGTTCCGCCTGTTCGATCAGGGTATCGCGATAAATTTCCCACGTCAGTTCTTCGGGCTTCCCGCCCGCTTTTTCGAGCGCCTGATAAATTGGGACGGTGCCGATGGGCACCGGCGAGTTTCGCAAAATCCATTCCCGCGTGGCGTGAATGTTTTTGCCGGTCGAAAGATCCATCACGGTGTCCGCGCCCCATTTAGTGGCCCAGCGCATTTTCTCAACCTCCTCCTCGATGCTCGATGCCACGGCGCTGTTCCCGATGTTGGCATTGATCTTCACCAGGAAATTCCGGCCGATGATCATCGGTTCCAGCTCGGGGTGATTGATATTGGCCGGGATGATCGCGCGGCCGGCGGCGACTTCATCCCGGACGAACTCCGGCGTTATGACCGCGGGAATTCGTTGGGGGAACCGGCGAAAAACAGACGGCGTGTAGTCCTGGGCTTGAGTGTTCGACTGTGAAATTTGCGACGAGCCCGCGTGCTGCTTGTTCAGGTCGTTCCGCACGTTGTCGCGCGACAGATCGCTGATCCGGGTCGCATCGCCCGGGGATCGGGCGGCCCCTTCCATCCCGCGCAGATTTTCGCGAATGGCGATAAACTCCATTTCGGGCGTGACCATTCCGCGCCGCGCATAGGCGAGTTGCGTGACGATGCGTCCCGCGCGGGCGCGCAGCGTGCGACGCTTCAATCCGGGAAATTCCACCAGCCGATTCTTTTCCGCGCGGCTCGCATAATCCGCATGCTGCGACGACAGATAGCCATTGTCGATGGGGCGGACCTGGCGGCCATCGTAGATATCGACGTCCCCGCGCTGCAGGATCCAGTTTCGGCGCAGGGCGGGCAAACCCTCGGTGACCTTGCCGGCGAAGGTGGCATCCCCCCACGGACCGCTGCAGTCGTAAACACGCACGGGTTCGTTCACCTCGATGGCGCCGCTGTGCGATTTTGTGGACGACAATGCGATCTCGCGGACAGGAACCCTCAAATCGAGATGCAGCTGTCCGGGAAGATAGACACGTTTGCTGTTGGGCAGCTGTTCGCTGCTATGCGGTTCGAGGGAATCTTTCGTCGCGATCATACGGTTCAGTGATGCGCTCGGAATGCCAACGGGGAAGCCCGTGAGGCACTTCCCTTCGCCGGCATTACCCGGAGCAGGTTCAACGGGTCGGCGTCGCTCCCGCGTCGCCCTCTCAGCCTTCGTCCCTGACTTCCAATCAGAAACCGGTTGGCTCCCCAGTTGTGACGACGCTAGAAGCTGATGGCGGGCCCGTCAAGCGTGACGAACTCATCAGCGCGGCTCCTGAGGCGGTTTCAGCACAGGCGAAACTTCCTGAAGCGCCGGCTCCGGGACGGCCACTCCGGCTCGAGGAACGCGCGTCACCACCGGCGGATTCGTGACCGCCACAATGGGTCGCGGCGTTGTCGCATTTAGAGCGGCGTTCGTCACCGCGGGAAGATTGGTCCTGGTGATAATGATGGCATTCGTCGGCCCCTTGAGCGGGAGGTTGGTGACAACGACCGTCGCGGCAGGAGCCGCGGCGGGCGGGGGCTTGTTCTCGATGCGATCAGCGGCCGCGCGCAGCCACTTCGCGGCCTCCTGCGGATTCTTTTCCGTTCCGCGACCGGCGATGAGAAGGGATGCGAGGGAAAGTTGTGCGGCCAGATCCCCTTGCTGGGCTGCTTTCCGATACCACACCACCGCGTTGGTGTAGTCGTCCGAGGCGATAAACCGATCGGCTAGCTGCATTTGGGCCGTCACGCTTCCCGAATCGGCTTTGGCCCGAAGCGCGTTCAAGTCTGGTTGAACCTCGTCATCCTGCGCACCAGAGGCGCGCACAGCCATGCATGCCGCCATGAACAGGCCCAGCGTCAACCGTCGAATCCGAAGGATGCCACCCGGGACGCCCGCGCGGAAAAAGCATCTCGTCATTTCCTGGGTATCGGACAGTTGGAGGAGGTTGTGAATTTTCACGGCGTGACTCGGCCGCGTGCATCGGTC
The DNA here is from genome assembly GCA_041166945.1 of Verrucomicrobiota bacterium. Classification (GTDB taxonomy): domain Bacteria; phylum Verrucomicrobiota; class Verrucomicrobiia; order Limisphaerales; family JADJPG01; genus DASTLJ01. Next base: position 1,521 of record JBEEGQ010000226.1, on the reverse strand, counting down.
CATTCCCAATTTTCATCGAAGAACCCCGCAAGCGCCACCTCCTTTGTTAATTGTTCGCCATGTTGAACCGTGACATCCAACACTGCGAAATCGGGCAGCTTCGGCGTCTGTTGCGCGTTGCTGGCCGCCCCGAAATCCAGAAACGTCGGGCCGCTGTTGATCACGATGTAGCGCGCGGGATTGAGCGGATTTGGAAATATCAGCACGGGAACATGTGTCGCTGCATCGAATCGATTCGTGCCCAGGCGCAATTCTTTCCGGGTCCAGCTCAGAGGCAGACGGGGCAGTAGTTTCGCCAGCAGCGGGTTGCTGTCCGGGTCGCCCCAAAGGATGAGGTTCGCCCCCAAACTGGCAGCGCGAGCCGCCGCCTCTTCCGTCCCGCCAATCACCGGCGCCTCGCCGCGAAATTGCGCCCGCCATTCGTTTGTGAAACGGGCCAGTTCACGGTCAACCCATGCGCCGACCTGGCCATTCATCGCCGGCTTCGACGGTGGCACTACCGCGAAGCTTTCCATGAAGGCATCGTCGATGGGCCCCTGGAGTTGCGGTCGCTTCTCCCTCCGGCCCGGCATCGAACGCCGTGGATCCGCGTCGATTTTCCAACTCTCCCTCTCGCGCATGAAATGAATGTCCAGAGCGGCTGGCACGGGCTGATATTTCAGTGAAGTCCCATCGAGGTTGACGTTCAGCATTTGCGCGGAAGCAATCAACAGTTCTGGTGGTGAGCTAATCGTGAATCGCGTCACATTCGTTGTCCGGATGCCCCACGAATGGGGTTCGGTGAAATCCGCTTCCACTCTGGCCGGCTCCCAGTGTTTTGCCAGCCCTTCGACCGACAAGCGGGGCGAGCGGTTATATCTGAGCGTTGAAGTGGAGAGGACCGTTCTCGAAGGCCATGGGTCCCGGCCTTTCTCCATCAGTTCGTCGAAACGCCGCGCCAGTTCCTTTTTTGCCCCCGGTTCATATTTGTGCGCCACTCCCGGGCCGATGATGTGCTCGAGTTTCAATCCCTCGAGCTTCATCGCGCGCTCCATCATGTCGGCCGCCTGCTTCTGTTTATCCAGTTCGCCGCTGTAGGCGATCGTCGGGACATTGAACAGGTTCAACGCGTAATCCGTCGCGTCGTAAAGTCGCCACAGTTTTTGCTCATACCACGCGGGAGGTGGATTTTTTTTCAACGCCCCGGTGTATTCGGCTGTCTCCGCAAAGCCGGCTCCGGGAGCGGCTGCGGCCCACACCTCGGGGTGATGTGCCGCCAAATGCCACACGCCGGCTCCGCCCATCGAAAAGCCGCGTATGGCCAGGCGGCCTTTGTCGACCGGATAAAACTTTTCCACATGTTCGAGCGCCTCGAAGACATCGGTCTCTCCTGCAAATTTAAATGTGTTGCAGAAGCGTCCATAGGGGTGCAGCACGAGCGTGTCGGGTGGGCTGAACTCGCCCGGGGAACGCAGCCGGTCACTGATGAATTTGAGTTCGGTCAGCTTGTCATCGCGTCCGTGCAGCCAGACATCCAGGCGG
>JBEEGQ010000225.1:0-3261 GCA_041166945.1 Verrucomicrobiota bacterium | reverse complement strand
GATGAACTTGTCGCGGCCCGCTCCGCCGGCCGCGATGTGTTTGCTGGCGGGCCCGTGGCAGGATTCACAACCGTGCTGGCCGGGGGCGCTGCCGCTTTGCAAACGCAAGCGCGCATGAGGGCTGGCGGGGAAACCGCGGGTGATTTTAGCGTGACAGTCGGCGCACAGTTTGTTGCCGACAAATGTCGCGCCTTCGATCATGGGTGGAATCACCACCGCTCGATCCACTGTGGAACAGGATCCCATCAACAAAGCCACCGCGCCGACCACCACAAAGAGCGTCAAGCCAGCCGCGGTTCGCAGAATGGTCAGCTTCGAGGCAGACATCGAGTGCGCAGGCTGAAAGCGGTGATGTTCCGGGCAGTCTGCCGGCTCGCTGCACCGTCACGGATTTGGGAGTCGGCCGACACGGAAAAAGCGGGAACGATTCGTGGTCAATGTTTCTGAGTAGGAGACAAGGTTGCCGGGCGCAACGTTGGTCGCCACCGAAGTCCAGTCAAACAAATTCTGGCCACCGACGCTGGATGCCCGTTGGATAACATACCGGAGTCCCGCGTCGGCCGTGTAATTGAAGTGGAACACACCGTTGTTCACCGCCGGTGACGAAAGGGAAACAGCGACTGGAGAAACCACGCTGATGTTCACCACGGCCGAGGTGCGCGAAATACCTGCGGCGGTCGCCACCGCGGTCAACAAATAGGAGCCGGCGGGCAGGTTGCTCGCAGTCACGCTGAAGGGTGAAACGCTGGCCCGCCCCAGCAGCGAGGCACCCGCAAAATAGGAGACGTTGGTCACCGTGCCAGCACTCACGGTGGCGTTGGCGGTCAGGGAGACATTGGCAGGAGCGGCGAAAACGGCGCCGGCAGCCGGACTCGTCATGCTCACCGTGGGCGTCGGAGGCGGAGGCGTGGAGCGATTGTAGGAAACCGATCCGCCGCCAATGCCGTGCTCGCCCCAGACGGTAAAAGTAACGGCTACAAAAATGTCATCGTTGGCGTTGGTGATCCACATCACCATGGGCTGATTCAGAATACGGGCGCCCAGATTTCCATTGCGCATCGATTCCATGGTCTGAAAAACGGTGTGCGAGCCAAACGTTCCGAATGCCCACAAGGTGCCTGCCGGGCTCACGCTGCCGACGGCATCAGGGCTCGCGGCGGTTTCTCCAAGGGCGGTGTTGTACAAAACCTGGCGACCCGCTCGAGTCAGAACCACTTTGCCGGGCAGGACCGTATCGGAAGGGGTGGAAGCCGACTTGGTCCAAGTGAGGTTGGTGCCGGTCCACAGCGTGGCTGCCGGGGTGGTGCCAGATGCCAGCGCTGCACAAAGAAACACGGCGGCCTGAAACAAACTGGTCAGGACCGAAACGGGCTTTGCGTGATTCATTTGAGGTAAGAGAATTGAAAGACGATTTGGTTCCCGGGATTCTGCTCCTTCAGTGGCCTCCGATCCGTCGTCGTTCCCCGGGGAACAAAACATGGTTCCCAACATCCTACCCGCGACAATTGATAAAATCCAGCTTATCCTTTGCGGCTTTGATGCCGTTGCGAAGTGAATATGAACCTTCTTACACCCATCCCGAGCGCTTGGCTCGCAGCCCTCGTCGTGTCAGCCACCCTCCCCTCCGCCTTTGCCGACTCCTACACCAACATCGCCTCTGCCGACGCCTTTGTGGCGAACGGTTCGTCCGGCGCATTGGCGGATAACAACTACGGCGGGGGCGGCGCCCTGGCCATCGCGGCGGGCACCCTGCCGAATGGTGAATTTCAAAGCGTCCTCCGATTCGACCTGTCGGGCGTCCGCGGATTGCTCGATGCCCAGTACGGAATGGGGGCGTGGTTCGTCCAATCGGTTTCCCTCCAACTTTCGTCGTCCCCCCATAACAATGCCATCTACAACGAAATTGCCCCCGGCCTTTTTGGAGTTTCACTCCTCCAGAACAATTCATGGCTCGAGGGCACGGGCAATGCCAGCAATCCCGCCAACAATGGAATCACCTACAACACTCTCCAGAATACATTCGTCAACAATGCGACCGACCAGTCGCTGGGCCTGTTTGGTTTCAGTGGCGGCAGCAGCGGAGCGAATAGTTATTCCCTCGATTTAACATCCGGTTTGACCGCCGACATTCTCGCTGGAAATAACGCCAGCCTGCACCTCTTCGCCGCTGACAACACGGTGAGTTATCTGTTCAGCTCCCGCGCCGCGACCGCACAGTCCAGCCGGCCCCAATTGATCATCGTCGCCGTGCCTGAACCGGGCAGCGTGGCGCTCCTCACACTCGGCGCGGTCATCTTATCCTGGCGCTGCCGCCGCTGGATCTCTCCCAGGCGATGGCTCCGTCCTCCTTATTTCACCGGGTTGGGAGGCTTCAACTCCCTGCCCAGGAAACGATAGATCTCCTGGCGGGATTCCCGAGCGAACCGGGTATCGAGCCGGTTGAAGGCGTGGCCCCCCGGAGCGTTCGTGTAAATCTTGTGCTCGAAATTCCGGCCGGCCGCCTTGAGTGAGGTGATGAGATGTTCCACTTCGAGCACGTTGACATCCTCGTCGTTCGTCGTCGTATGGATGAGCAGCGGCGTCCGGAGCTTCGCCGCATTCCACGCCGGGGAACGGCGGCGATATTCAGCGACGTTGTCCGCCGCGGTTTTTCCGATGTGATACGGAGCAGAAAAAAGATCCCGATAGCCCTCGTCCTTGTAGCCCATCCGCGCAATGAGGTCCGAGACCGGCACTCCTGCATACGCGGCTTTGTAGTCGTCGGGATGATCGAAGATATTCATCAGCGTAATCATGCCGCCGTGGCTCCAGCCAAGAATGCCGACCCGATCTGGATCGATATTGCCGTGGTTTTCGATCATCCATTTTTTGCCGGCCAGCACGTCTTCGTTTTCCAACCCCCCATAGTCGATCAACCGCCAGTAATCCCGTCCATACCCGGTGCTGCCCCGGTAATCCGGCGCGATGACGGCGTAACCCTGCTCGAGCAGTTCTCGAACAATCGCCAGATCCCCATCCGGGTGAACGTCGCCGTGAACGCCTCCGTGAACAAAAACGAGCAGCGGAATTTTCTCGTTCGCATATTTGTTCGGCACGAATGTGTAGGCGCTGACGATGACGTCGTTGCCGGCTCCCTGGCCGGTCGGATTGTTGGTGACGCGCGGGGGCGGGCCCGTGTAGCGGATTTTGTTCACCTCGGCAATTGAGCCGAGGCGCTGGAACCAGACCAGGTCGCTGACGCGTTTCTCCAGCGTTTGAGCG
>JBEEGQ010000224.1:0-17763 GCA_041166945.1 Verrucomicrobiota bacterium | reverse complement strand
GGGAATGTTTGTCAGTTTCCTGCCCGTCTTATCAAACACCGTCACGCCGCGGCCGGTGAGGTAAACGTTGCCATCGGAGTCGAGCGTCATGCCATCGGATCCCATTTCGCAAAAGAGCGTTTTGTTCTCCAGGCCGCCATCGCTCTTGATGGAATAAGAGTAGGTTTTTCTCGCCCCGATGTCGGCGACATAAAGCATCTTTCCGTCGGGCGTGCCGATGATTCCGTTCGGCTGTTTCAGATCGGTGGCGACGGGCATAGCCTTTTTCGATTTCAAGTCGAAGAAATAGACGTATTCCCCAGGCTGCTGCCTCGCCGGGTCGCGCTTCCAGTAATCGCGTTTATACAGCGGATCGGTGAAATAGAAATTGCCGTCCGGGCGAATCCAAAGATCATTGGGACCATTCAGCATTTTTCCGCCGAAATCGCGGATCAACACCGTTACCTTTTTGTCGGGCGCGATGGACCAGAGCTCGTTCTTTTCGTCGGCGCAGGCCAAGAGATTTCCCGCCTTGTCGAAATAGGTCCCATTGCTGCGGCCCGCGGGTTTGAGCCAGTCGGAGAAGGTGCCGTCGGCGGCGTTGTATTTAACGATGCGATCATTCGGCTGATCGGTGAAGAACACATTGCCATCCCGATCGACGGCGGGGCCTTCCGTGAAGGAGTAACCTTCGCTGAGCACTTCGACTTTCGCGCCCTCGGCGAGGAGGCTGATGTCGGCGGCGTTCATGGGGAAGCCCAGGGCTAAAAGGCCCGAGCACAGAAGAGGCAAGGATTTCATGGGCGGCAGGGTACCAAGCGGACCTGCCGGCGCAAGCCTTCAGCGGTCCACGATGATTGCCGCGCGTGGGCACGCGGGCCGAAGGAAGGCGTGCGTCTAATTCGCCAGGAAGGTGAACAGGGTGGTCTCTTTCAACGGCTCACCCGGACGGACGATAATCGATGGGAAGTTTTTATGATGAATCGCGTCAGGATAATGCTGCGTTTCGAGGCAAACCGCCGTATGTCCCAGATGGTTGGCTGTGTAAAGCTGCACTGCTGGCTGAGTCGTTCGCACTTCCATCGTTCGTCCGCTTTTCAAGTCAACGAGCCGCGCCGCCAGCTTCATGGTTTTTCCATCAGCGAGGATATAATTATGATCGTAGCCATTCATCCTGGGCTTCAACAGTTCGATGCGATCGCCGATCCGGGTCGGTTGATTGAAGTCCATAGGCGTTCCCTTGAGCGGCAGTATCTCCCCCGTGGGAATCAAATCCGCATCCGTCGGAGTGTAGCTTTGTGAAGGGATCCACAGGATATTATCGAGGCAGCTCCCGCCGCCGGCCAGGTTCCAGTAGGCATGATTGGTCAGGTTTACAATCGTCGGCTTATCGGTCTCGGCTGCATAGTCGATCCGCAATTCGTTGTTATCGGTTAAAGAGTAGATGACCGAGGTTTTCAAGTTGCCCGGGAACCCTTCCTCGCCATCTTTGGCAAGATAGACAAGCTTCACCGCCGATTCGTTGTTCTTTGCCGCAACATCCTCGACCGTCCACACCGCCTGGGCGAAACCTTTGCGTCCGCCATGGATGGTATTTTGCCTGTCATTGGCGGCCAATTTGTAGGTGGCTCCGTCCAGTTCAAACTGCGCGCCGGCGATCCGGTTGGCCACCCGGCCGATGACTGCAGCGGCGCCATTAAAACCTCGCTGGAATTTTTGCAGTGTATCCGTCGTGAGCACGACATTGGTGAAATTTCCAATCCGATCCCGGGCGCGTAATTCCTTGATGATGGCGCCGTAGGTGATGATCTGCGCGCTCATGCCCTTGGAATTCCGGAGCGTGATGAGCTTCACCGGGGAGCCATCCTGAGCCATTCCATAGTCAGCCTGCTCCACCCGCTTTAAAGTCTGTGCGTGGGTCGAACCGTGCACAGCCAATGCCATAAAACAGATAACGGCGGATCGAAGGAGTGAGATTTGCATGGCAAGGTTCCTGATTGATTCGGTTTGCGGGCGTTAGCGGGAATCTTTATCTGCGCCGTCTGCTTTAAGTTCATCGAAGCGGGCGTCGGTGAAATCCAGCTGATAAACCATGCCTTCATAGCCCACTGCGTAGATATGGCCTGCTTCATCGGTGCCGAACGAGACGAGCCCTTGAGGGATGCTGCCGATTTGGCGGGCGGTTTTCAGCGTGCCGTTTTCCTGGGTGACGCCAAAGATGCGCTTGGACGTATAATCGCCGCACAGGTAGACCCCATAGAAGGACGATCGTTTGTCGCCGCGATACACATAGCCGCCCGTGATGGAATTTCCGTATTTCCGTTTATAGGCGAAGACGGGTTGCGAAAAGTTTCGGCCTTCCTTGCGGTACTGATTGGAGAATGGTTCGAAGCCCTCGTAAACATTCCAGCCGTGGTTTTCACCGCGATGAACGATGTCCACCTCCTCGACCCGATCCTGGCCGACGTCGGCGAGCCAGAGATCGCCCGTGAGACGATCGAAGCTGAAGCGCCATGGATTGCGAAAGCCGTACGCCCAAATCTCGGGCCGAGCATCCGACCGGCCGCGGAACGGATTGTCGGCAGGAATCGCGTAAGGCCGATCGGGCCCCGTGTGGTCGACGTCGATGCGCATCAATTTGCCGAGCAACAATTCGAGGTTTTGGGCGTGCCCGTTGGGATCGTTATGCGGTCCGGTGTCGCCCATCACGATGTAAAGAAAACCGTCGGGCCCAAATTCCAGGCAGCCCCCGCTGTGGTCCTCAGCCACGCTGACAATCTTCATCACCCGGCGCGGCAGCATGCCCGAGTCGCGACTGAAGTCCGCGGCGAATTGTTTCTCGACAAGGATCGTGGCGACCTTGTTTTCCTCGAAGACCTGATACTTCAGGTAATACTTCCGGTTCTCGCGAAATTTTGGATGAAAGGCCATGTCGAGGAGGCCGTTCGGTCCGCGATCGCTGAACACTTCCCGCGTGAGATCGGCGAACACAGTTTTGACCTCGCCCGCCGGGGACTTTTCCACCATCCAAATCATCCCCTTTTGATGGAGCACGAGGAAGACATTGGTGGAGCCAGGGACCGGATGGAACGCGGTCAGTCCCGTCTGAACCTTCGCCCGCGGCAGCTTGAGTTCCTGCTCGAAAAACGGACGGTCGGTCACTGGCGTGGCGATCAGCGGGATGAGGCGGGGCATGCCATGGTGGCTGACGAGCGTGGACTCGGGTTGCTGCAACGTTGCGAGGTATTCCGTCAGATCGGTGAATTCCTGGAGGGACAACCCCGCGTGCAATCCTTCCGGCATGAGCGACACCGTGCCGCCCCGCCGCTCCCGGATGTTGGCTGTGGCGATGGAAATCAGCGCGCCATCCGCGCCCATCAATTGCAGGCCGGCATCCGTCGCCTGTTTGAGAACGCCCTGATATTCATCCCCATTCCTCGTCTCGACGATGACCGTGTCGTATCCCGGAGAAATCGTTGCCGAAGGCATCAGCACGGCATCCACGAGATCGCGGCGCCCGAATTTGTCGCCCACCGCAAAAAGATCCGGTCCCGCCTTGCTGGCGCGGCCATCCACGGAATGGCATTTCGCGCACCCGAGCCTCGCATCATCCGCGAACAGCCGGGCGCCTCGCGCGACATCGCCCTCATGCGTGAGCGCATGCTTTCGGAAAGCATCCAAACCCGGACCCCGTGAAGACTGGCCAACGCTGGAGCGTTCCGACGCGCAAATGAAGCTGATGGCGAACAGAAAAACGAGGTGACATGGGACGAAGATTTTCAATGGAAGGATCAGAGTGAAGATTTCCCCCCACCACGGTCAAGCCCTCAACCGATCTCGTCCGTCAGATGTTTTGGCCGATGGCCTGGAGATAACGGAACTCGGCAAGAATGGTGGTCAGCGCCGCGTGTAGCGCCTCGACTTGCAGATGAATGGAGGCGGCGCGGGGCGTGGCGAGTGTGATCTCGAAGGGCGGATGGTCGAGTCCCGGCACTGCACGGAGCCCGCCTTGGCGCGCGTTGTAAATGCCGGCATAAACCATTCCGCGTCGCGCCGGGATCCCATCGATTTGGCATTTGTGATTGCGCGGAAGAAAAGTTTCCGCGCTGTGCAATGCTGGTTCGAGCAACGCCTGCGACAACAACGCCCCGGATGCAAATCCATAAACGCCCTCGCTGCCAGGATCGCTGCGAAGGTTGACGATTCCGTGAAAGGCCTGCATCCAGATTTCCGATTCGATAAAGCCCACCTCGGGGGCGGCGGATTCGGTCCAGAAAAGGCGGTTCAAGTCGTGGCCGTCACGGGACAGGCGGGTGTTATCCTCGAACCCGGTGGGATTGCACAGCGGGTAGATGAACAGCGCATAGCCCCGCCCCAACCCCGGGTCCTTCTCCAGCGCGGACAGGAACCGCGTCAGCGCGTAGGCGCCCTCCGGTTCGTCCCCATTGAGCGCCGCGAAAATTCCCAGTCGAAAGGTGTCGCCGCCGCCCGGCGGGCCCGACCAAAGAAAGCGTGGAATGCCATGCTGCGTTTCGCCGCAATCGAACTTGCGGACTGTTTTGCTGAGAAGATGCCGGGAGTCTTCAGCGACGGAATCGAAGTAGCCCAGGAGTTGGTCCGATTTCCGGCGGCTGGCAGTCGGGGCCAGCGCGACCGGCGTGGAGGAATTCACAAGCGTCATGATGGTGCCTCAGATGTTCGCCGCGTGGGCCAGGAGTTGCCGGTATTCGGCGAGTATGCTGAAAAGCGCGGCGTTGAACGCCTCGATTTGGCGCAAGACCGGCGCGCGTTGCGGCGTTTCGAACGTGATTTCAAAGGGCGCCCCTGCGCCATCGTCCGGCGCTCGCAACACCCCGTCGTAACAAGTGGAAAGAACTCCGCCGCGCGCGTGAAAGCCGTCGATTTCGGGTTCCAAATTGCGCGGCAGATAATTTTCCGCCGCGCGGAGAGCCGGCTCGAGCAGGCTGGCCGACAATACTTCGCCGGCATTGCGCCCGCTCAAAAAACCATACAGCCCGTGACTGGTATCATCGCAGTGAAGGGACACAATCCCTTGAAAACGATGGCGTCGAAGTTCCTCCTCGAGCAGACGGACCTCGGGTTCACGCGAGTCGCGCCAGAACTCTCGATTCAAATCCTTGCCGCTCCGCGACCACCGCGTGGCAGCTTCATAGCCCGTCGGGTTGCACACGGGATAGGCATGAATCAGGAACCCTTCGGCGGCATCGGGAACTTGAACCAACTCCTGGAGAAAGCGCAGAAGACCAAGGCCGCTCTCCGGTTCGTCTCCATGAACCGTCGCGAAAATTCCAATGCGCATTGGATCCCCGCCACCGCGAGGTCCGATGAACTCGAAGCACGGCAGCTCATAGGAATTTCCATCCCGATCAAATCGGAGACCGGGACGGCGAAGGAGATGAGGAGAGCCGTCAACATTCTCAAGGGAATCCAGCAAGCGCGCCATCGTGCGGACCGGTTGCGGAGAGGGCGGAGAAATCGCGGTCGGATCCGACACGAAACGAATGCCTCCCGCTCCCGCCGAAACACCGAGGCGCCCTTGGCGGATGGGGCACAGCTGAATTTGGCTCGGTTCGTTCATTTGCATCGACCGAACCAAATTACTCCATAAACTACATTATGTCAATCGACATAGTTATTTTAAAAGTATAATTGGTTGTAGTTTAAAACGTTAACGCGGGGATTCCCCGTTTAGCACCAGCGCAGTTACTTCGAAATTTACGAACTCGACCGGCTAAAACCGGGACTCCGAACTGGGTTCCGGAGGTTTCTCCACGGGCGGCAACTCTGGTTTTTTGCCACGATTTTTGTCCTCAGCATCCTTGGCATCCTTGGCATTTTTTTTGGCAGCCTTTTTATCATTGCCGGGACGGGGCGCAACGCCTGGCGGTTTTTCCTCCACCGGCGGCGGGGGCGGTTGGACTGTGGGAGGCTTTTTCTGGAGCTGCAAGGTGTTCCTGGGTGAAGACCCCTGGGGTTTCTGCGCCGCTTCTCTGGCACGCCGCTCGGCATCGAGTTGACTTTTCCCGGGCAACTCGATGACAGCCTTCGGAGGCGGTTGCTGCGCTGTGGGTGGAGACGGCTGCGGAGGGGGTTGGGAGTCGGTATGAAGTTTCTTTAGTAATTCACCGGTGCTTTTGTGTGGCTGAGGTTGGAGAGCTGGAGCCACGCCCGGTGTGGGCTTCGCCGCCTGGAATTTGTTTTCGGCGGGCACGACGGCGGTCCTGACGGGAGCCGGCAGCGGTTTCGGGAGAGCCACTGGAACGGTCGAGCGCCGGGCAATCACCGGGGCCTCTTCCTTTTGGCGCAGTTCCCGCACGGCGATGGGCTGGACCGGCCGGCCGCTGGCTTGTTCGATCACGGTGGTGCGCGGGCCCTCGTTGATCACCGTTTGGTTCACCACCTTGACGTTCGTGATGTTGACGGTGTTGTTGATGATCGTGGTGTTGTTGACGACCACTGTTGACGGGCGCACGGGTTGCAGAAATTGTCGCGGCTCGACGAACACAAATGCACGCGGAGCGATCAGGGCGACATTCACCGTCACGGCACCCCCGCCGGAAACCCTGGCAGAGGGATGCAACGGCGCCCAGCCGACGTAGCCGCCCCCTTCGTGCCACGAAACCCATGCGGGAGCCCATTGCGTTTGCGGGACCCAATACCAGCCGAGTTGCGGATGGAAATCCCAGCGACCGTAATGGTAAGTGGCCCAACCCCACGGCTCGTCGCTGGTCCAATACCATCCCGCTTCCGTGCGTTGCCAATAACCATTGCAATAAGGACGCCAATCGGCTTCCACCCGGCCGGGGACCCAGCAGCGTCCGTAGGCGCCGACAACTTCCCAGCGTCCATACGGCGTCAGAGGCTCATAGAAGTCGCTTTCGACGCGGATCTCCATGCCGGGATAACCCACCGTCACCGGGGGCGCCACTGGTTGCGGCGCCAGTCGAATCTCGCGTGGTGGCGGCTCCATGTAAACGACTCGAGCCGGGCGTCGATGGGGGGACTCGCCCGCGCATCCAGCCAGCCCCCCGATGAGCGCCGTGAACAGTGCCGTTTCGAGAATCCCGGAGATGAGCTTAATTCTATTCATGAACTTTCCTGGAATTGTGCAAATCATCACAGCTGTTTTCAATGGTGGAATGATTCGTGGGCGGGATGGGGATACCGATTTCGGCGAGGAGAATTTCCTGTTCCTTGACGATTTCCGGCACGGAAATTTTATTCGGCTGGCCGAGGCGCAATTCGAGCACTTTCAAGGCGAGCCGCCGGCAATCCTCACGGCGCTGCTCAAGCTTTCTCCGGAAGAAGACTCCCAGACCGAGAAAAACAAACAGGCATCCCAGCGAGCCGGCGCCGAGGGCGCAAAGCGCCTTGATGATGAACCGCGTGGTCAGCTGGGAAACGTTCAAGGGATAATCCGTGATGAACACCGCGGAGTAACCGAGTCCGGCCATCGCCAGCGCAGCCAGCAGTGCCATCAGCCATACAGCGCGCCGCACTATCCGTTCGTCTCCCTGAATCTGCGTGATCCGTTCCTCCAACCGATGCCGTTCCTCGGTGTCGTCATACCGAATGCACTGCTTGAGAAATTCCGTGTCGCGTTGGCGGGAGGACATCATAGCTGGCGCGGTTCCATTGGTTTCACTGATGATAGTTCATGGTGCATGTTTCGACATGTGTTTGGGTCCGCGGCTCCGCCGGCTGATTGAAACATGAAGCCTGCACTGATTGGCTCAATGGCGCGCGCATCGCCGCGCCATTTCAGCACGCGTTAAACACCGGGTCATTCAGGTCATTCTAAGCTCTGAACGGAAACCCTGCCATGGGGTGAAACCCTACCCTGCGGCCGGGATCGCTGGAACCTCCCGCATGATTCTCACCTTGTCGAATTCTTTGGCGAGCGCTGTGGCTTCACGGGTTTGCGGGGAACCTCGTCGACGGCAGGCGATGGGTGGAGCGATGGGGGATTGGTCGGGTTCACATATTTGCGCAGGAGCCAATGCCGTTGCATCGCCGCGATCAGGCGTTCCATTTCACGCATCGAGCTCTGCGTCTGAAGGACGAGCCCCGGAAGATCGCGCGCCTCCCTGCCCACGGCATCGCTGATGGCCGGCAGGTTGGTGCTCGCGAGATCGACATTGAGGCTCGCGTGCTGAAGGTTTCGGGCGGTGAGCTGAAGCACGTCCATGGAACTATTGGCTTTGACCAGGAGCGCCTTCAACTCCTCCGCAGCCGACGAATCGGTGAGGAAATTTCCCGCGCTGCCCTTGCCCTGCTGGAGACTGGCGAGAATGCTGTCCGCGCGGCCCAGAAGTTGATCCACACGATCGCGTGTCGTGATCAGGTTGGAGCCCACGGCGGTCCACGTATCGAGCCCCCCGTTCAGTTTTTTGAACGCGAGCAGCGCCTCCACGCGGACTTGTTCGACAGCCGCTTCAATGGCATTGGGAACCTGTTCCTTGCAGACAATGGAGGCGTTTTTTTCCGGCAATGGCTGGCCGGCCCCGCGTGTCACTTCGAAATAAGCATCCCCCGCCACCCCGAATTTTTTTTTCACCAGCGCCCACGAATCCGCCCGCACAAAGAGAAAAAAGTCGTGGCGGATATTCGCCCGCGCCTCGAGGCGCCCCGAGGCATCCAGGGCGACATCGGACACCGTCCCCATGAGTGTGCCGAGGAAATACACCTCCGAACCCTGCCGGATTCCCGCCGCGCCTGCCTCCGGCAGCGCGATCCGGAGGGTGACATTGCGGATAAACCAGCGCTGGCTGCGCCCGGCGAAGACCAGCGCGGCGACCAGCACGGCGACCACCACCAGGACAAAAGTGCCGGTGATCGCATTGGCGTGCCGAATTTTGAACGATTCTTCCATGCCTACAAATAAGTCAAGAGTGACACAACAGCAGAGATGACGAACAGACCCGCGACGGATCGTGTCAACGCCCGTTGCGTCGCCTGCGGAATTGCCGTAACCGCGCCGCCAGCGCCCAAGCCCCCGATGCAGCAGGACGCGGCGGTAAACAATGAGGGCAGGACGCTCTTGGCAAGAATTCCAATCGCGTCATGAGGACGGATGGAATGAACCACCGTGTCGGTGAAAAACCAGAAATTGCGGCTGCCAGTTCCCAGCCAGGCTCCGCACAGATAACCGCTGGCAAAGGCGACCAGTATGAAAACGACCGTGAGGCATAGTGTGGAGACCGCGGCGCCCACGACGCGCGGCAGGATTAACGACGTCAATGACCCGATCCCGCGCGCTCCAGCGTCGAGAATTTTCCGATCGGTTTTCATGATGCCCAGTTCGGTTGCCATGACGCTGCCGCTGCGGATGATGACGACAATGTTGATTAATATGGGGCCCAGTTCGCGCGCAACGACCGCCACCAGCAACGGGCCCAGTAATTGCGACTGTCCTGCGGCGCCGGTCCAGAAGGCGAGTTGTCCCACCACCGCCATGCCGACGATCGCCGCGAGGCCGAACACGAAAAGGAGCGGTTCGACACCGATGGCGAGGATTTGGCGTGCCAGCGCATTTCGCGCCGCGCGGCCCCAGGAGCCCGGTTGCACCCCGACCCAGGTCATCGCGCCGATGATCGCCGCCACATGGCGCAGTTCGTATCCGCGCGAAAGGACCATTTGCCCGAGCCGGGCGATCGCATGCATCCGCGGGCCGGCGGTCGCACAAACCTCTGGCCTCGTCTCCTGGCTTGCCACGCGCCTCCTAATTCTGTCGCGAGCCCCGGAGTGTCATTGCGAACCCCGCGACAGCGGCGACAATCCCGCCGATCAACATCCAGATCGCCTTGTTGGTTGGAGACCCCGTAAAGAACCGGGACACATCGGAGCTGAACGAATCGGTGGCTTGAATACCCAGTACGATGAGCACCACGCCGCCGACGAGCAAACCTATCGAGACAAATTTGTTCATAAAAAACTTTCGAGGAGAATTCGGTCCCTTTTCAGGCGCGACGCCGTCCCGAGATGAGATTGAGGAGAACCATGACGATGGCGACCACGAGCAGGACATGAATCAATCCTCCCATTGTGGAACTGGTGACCAATCCCAGCAGCCACAGAACGAGCAGTACTACCGCAATTGTGTATAACATGATATAGGGCTTTCTCGTATTTGAATTTTTTTCGCAGTTCTGACGTGATCATAGTGCGCCTCCGACCTTCGCTCCGCCATGGGGTGAAACCCTACCGGCCGTCATTCCATCCCGGCCAGGACCTCATCGAGCAACAGCGTGGCAAAAGTCGTGGCGTGATCGGACATCGCGTAAGGGATGATGAGCTGGCGCCCGTGAACCAGGCTGCCGCAGGAATAAACGACATTGGGCACGTAACCTTCCCTCTCGATTTCGTTGGGCTTGATGAGGGGCTCGCGGAGACGGCCGATGACCTTGCGGGGATCCTCAAGGTCGAGGAGAAACGCGCCGATGCAATATTTCCGCATGGGCCCCACGCCGTGACTCAGCACGAGCCACCCGGATTCGGTTTCAATGGGGGAACCGCAGTTGCCGAGCTGGATGAATTCCCACGGGAACTTCGGCTGCAACAGGAGCTGGGTATCGTTCCAGAAATGCAGATTATCGGAAAACATCAGCCGGATATTCTCGCCGTCCTGCCGTCCCAGCATCGCGTAGCGGCCATTGATCTTTCTCGGAAAAAGGGCCATGCCCTTGTTCCGCACGGCCGGGCCGTTGAGCGTGATGAATTTGAAGTGCAGGAAGTCCGACGTCTCGATGAATTGCGGCAGGATCATCTTGCCGTCGTAGGCGGTGTAGGTTGCGTAATAGGTCGGCGGGCCCGCGTCATTCTGGAACCGGACAAAGCGGGCGTCCTCGATGCCGTTGCTCTGCGAGGGCGTGGTGGGAAACAACACGCGTTCCGACAGGCGCGAGTCGGGCGGGAACTGCACCTCGTAATTCGATTGGGCGAGCATCATGGTCTTTCGGGCCACCGCCTCGGTCTGTTGATCGCGCGCGCCGAAATTTGCCGTCACGCGGGCGGCGCTAGCGCGGAGTTCATCGAGCGTGAACCAATCCCCCAAAGGCTGGAGCGTCTGGCGTGTGAAATCGCCGACGAGCCCCAGCTCCCGCAGCTTCCGCTCGAACACGCCCTTTTCGTAGGAGACATTCGGCACCTGCGCCGGTTCCAGGCAATAGCGAGTGGGCACATTGATCGTGACGTTGCCTGCGGCGTCGAGAAACCCCGTCCGAAATGTGATGGACGAGATGTGTCCTTCACCCGTGGCGCGCAGGCTCAGGATGAAACGGAGTGAACCGGGCGTCAGGTCCGATTGATCCGGATGCGGAACGATGGAGGGATTGAACAGGGCCGCCGCCTCGAGCGAATACTCGTGGCTGAAATACGCGCCCAGCAGGTATTCCCTCGCTTCGGAAAGTTTTCGATCCGACCGGAGCGACGGGCGTACCTGCTCGAAACGACGCCGGAGAAATTCCCGAATCTGCGAATGGCGTTCTCCGAATTCCGACTGCACCTCCGCCCAGAGCGCGTCGACCTCGCTCTCGGGCAACGCCATGACGTTGGCGCAGATCTTGACGGCGCGCGGGTCGGTGGGCAGCAGAAACGGGCGGAGGAGCACGCGCGTGCGATCGGGGTGAAGCACGACGTTGGTGCGTTGGACGTTTGTGGATTTCAAAGTGTATCGAGACTATGAGACGGGTGGATGAAATACCGTGTCGGCGTTTTGCGCGAGTTGCATTTCCGCCAGGGAAAGCAGAAAGGCGAGCGTGGACTCCGCGCCCTGATTCTGGTTCACGCGATCGACATGGAGCGCGTCGCGGCAGCCGCCGGTGGATGGGGAATAAAGTTCCAGGCCGAGATCATTCCATCCCAGAAACCAATCGAACACGCGCTGCGCCTGGTCGTACCACCACGAGTCGGAAGTGGCCCGATAGGCCTCCAGGCAGGCCGACAACATCGCCTGCGCCTCGATGGGCTGCTGGTCAAAGGCGGCGCGAACACCGCCGCGCGGATAAAATCCATTGCTGCCGATGGGACGGAAATCGCCGCTTTCGGCCGTTTGTATCTCCACGAGCCAGCGCAGCGCCGCGAGACCGCGCTCGAAGACCGGCGCCGTTCCCATCGCGCGCCCGCTCAGGATCAGGGCGTGCGCGAGCTTAGCGTTGTCGTAGGACAACACATCCTCGAACCACGGCCAGTCCGGTTGCGTGGTGCGATCGAACAGTTCCATGAGACGTGTCGTGAGCGATTCCCGAATTTGATGGGCAAGTCGATCCCCGCCGAGCCGGCGCAAATATTCATGGATGCCGAACAGGCTGAAGGCCCACGCGCGCGGCGAGGAAAAGGCGGTCACCGTGGGCAGGGCTTGCGAGAAGACCTGTCCGGACATGACTTGAAAACTGCGATAAGGCGAGCGTCCCACGCCCATCCCCAGGGCCCAAAGCGCGCGCCCATGGGAATCCTCGGAGCCTTGTTCATCGAGCCAGCGCCGGTCGAAGCTCAGATGGTTATGAAACCGTTTGGTGCGGGGATTAAACGCGTGATGCAGAAACGCCGCGTAGGTGGTCGCAAGCGTCCGCACATTCTCCGGTTCTTCCTCCATTTCATCCAGCAACACGGCGAGGATGAACGCGCGGGCGTTGTCGTCCGTGCAATAGCCCTCGGAAAAATTCGGCACTGTGAAAATGGCATGCTGGAAGAGACCGGTCGAATCGGTCATGCGCGAAAGATGTTCCAGTTTCAAGGCGGGCAATTCGCGCGGCGCCTGGTCCAGCGTTTTGGTGGCGAACGATTTTCGTGTCTGGACCGCGCCTTCCATCCGGGCCTTTTCGAAGGATTTCAGGTAAAGCGTGGCGGTGTGGCTCCAGATCATTTCGCGCCCGAGTTTGTAGGCCGTTTTGCGCATGGCATGCCGCCGGGTGTCGTCGCGCAGCAGGCCGGTGACCTCCCGAGCGATGGCTTGCGGATCGGCGAAGGGCACCAGCACGCCGCGATCCTCGGCCAGCAATTCGGCTGCGTGCCAGTATGGGGTGGAAACGACGGCCTTTCCGGCGCCGAACGCGTAAGCCAGGGTGCCGGAGGTGATCTGGGCTTCGTTCAGGTACGGAGTGATGTAGAGGTCGGCTGCTCCGATGAACTCCTTGAGTTCATCGAGTTCCACGAACCGATTGTAGAAGATGACGTGCTTCTGAACTTTGTTTTTTTTGGCGAGCCGCTCGAGGCTGAGGCGATAAGCCTCACCATGCTCGCGCGCCAGGTTGGGATGCGTGGCGCCCAGGACGATGTAAACCACGTTGGGAAATTCGGCGAGGATCGACGGCAGCGCGTTGAGCACATGCTCGATGCCCTTGTTGGGCGAAAGTAATCCGAACGTCAACAGGACGAGGCGGCCTTCGACTCCAAACTGATCCTTGTAATAATTCGGGTCAACAAACGGCATGTCGGGAATGCCATGAGGAATGAGATCGATTTTGCCGGGCGGCGCCTGGTAAATCTGCTCGAGCATCTGCCGGCCGCGCTCCGTCATCGTGACGAGACGCGTCGAGCGCGCGATGAGTTCCTGCATGACGCGGCGCTGATCGGGGCCGGGCTCGCTCAGGATCGTATGGAGTGTGGTCACGACCGGCATCCGCAACGCGCGCAGCAACGCGAGCAAATGGCTTCCAGCCGGCCCGCCGTAAATTCCGAATTCATGCTGCACGCAGACCACGTCGGGATTGCTGATGTTGAGGAAATCGGCGGCGCGCTGGTATGAGGACAAATCCTGTTCCTCGATCTCGAAGCGCACGACCCCCGGGTATTCGTAGCCGCCCTTGAGGTCGTTCACGGGGATTGCAAAACACTGGCAGTGGGGATGCTCGGCGGCGACGGCGGACAACACGTCGGAAGTGAAGGTGGCGATGCCGCATTTGCGAGGCAGATAATCGCCGAGGAAGGCGACCTTCCGGATTTCAGAAACGGCTTGCATGGATTAGGCGCTCCATGGTGCGCCGTCCGCGGCTGAAGTGAACATGGGGTGTTCACCCCATTGGCAGACGGGCGGGGGGGCGGCACACTGAGGATTGGCTGGTAGCCACGCGTGATCGCCATAAACCATGAAACGTAAGTTGAGCGCCCTCGGGCGACGCTACGAACGGGCGTTGCAGGAACATCTGCGGCTGGGCAAGGGGGGAAAGCTGAAGCCCGCGTGTCGATTGGGACGCCAGGCGGTGGCTCTCGGGCTCGAGACGCTGGATTTGGCCCGGATCCATGAAAACGCGCTGGCCGCCCTGCCCCGTTTTTCCACCGGCAATGGAGTGACCAGGAGGGCCGAAATTTTTTTCAGCGAGGCGCTGACGCCCATCGTGGAGACGCATCGCGCCGCGCGGCAGGGCAAGGTTGATCTGATCCAGATGAACGCCAGACTGGATCGGCGCACCCGCGAGTTGGCGGCGACGAACAGGGAGTTGCAGCGCGGGATTGTAAGGCGAAAAACTGTTGAAGCCGCCCTCAAGCGAAGCGGCGTCCATTATTGCCGCCTGTTGAAGGATTCATTGCACATCCAGGAGGGCCTGCGACAGCTGACGCACCGGGTGCTCGCGGCCCAGGAGGATGATCGCCAGAAAATCAGCCTCGAACTTCAGGATGAAATCGCCCAGACCCTGGTCGGCATCAACGTGCGGCTGCTTTCCCTGAAACAGGAGTCGCGCCGAAATTCGAAAGGCCTGAAAAAGGAAATCGCCAGCACCCAATCCCTGGTGGCAAAGTCAGCGGTGTCGGTGCGCCGGGTCGCCCGCGAATATAGAGATGCATGAAACGCCAGCTTCGCAACCTGTCGCGACGCTATCAGCTCGCGTTGCGGAAGCACCTGAAAAACGGCCGGCCGACCAGCCTGGAATCGGCGCGCGGACTGGGCAGCCAGGCCCTGGCCGCGGGACTGCAGACGCTCGACTTGGCCAAGCTGCACGAGCACACGCTCGTGACGGATGTTTTGGTGGGCTGCCCGCCCGGTCGACAGGCCGCCCTCATCAAGGCGGCCGGAGCCTTTTTTGCGCTGGCGATAACGCCCATCGAAGATACGCAGCGCCGCGGTCAGACAGCCACGGACCAGCTGAAAAAATCCATCGAGGCGTTGAGCCAGCGCACCGTGGAACTGGCCGTGTCGAATTTGGAACTCACCCTCCAAATCCACCAGCGCCAGGCCGCGGAGGCCGCGCTCAAAAAGAGCGAGCGTCACTATTCCCAATTGCTCGAGCAATCCGATCGCCTCCAGGAACAGCTGCGGCGGCTGTCGCGCCAGATCCTCTCGGCCCAGGAGGATGAACGGCGGAAAATCAGCCGCGAGCTTCACGATGTGATCGCCCAGACCTTGACCGGCATCAACGTGCGCCTGGCGACCCTCAAAAAGGAGGCCTCGATCAACAGGAAGGGACTCGACCGCAATATCGCCCGAACGCAACGGCTGGTGGAACATTCCGTCAACATCGTCCATCAGTTCGCCCGCGAATTACGCCCCGCCGTGCTCGACGACCTCGGCCTGGTTCCCGCGCTCCATTCGTTCCTGAAAAGTTTCACGACCAGAACCGGCCTGCGAACCCGTTTGACGGCGTATGCCGGAGTGGAGGAACTGAACACGGCCAAGCGAACGGTGCTTTATCGCGTCGCGCAGGAGGCGCTGACCAATGTGGCCCGCCATGCGGAAGCCAGCCGGGTCGACGTCTCCATCCAAAAGCTCCCGGGCTTCATTTGCATGACCGTGCAGGACGATGGCAAATCGTTTCCGGTGGACCGTGTGCTACATTCCCGAAACCGGATGCACCTCGGCCTGCTGGGGATGAGGGAACGATTGGAAATGATCGGCGGCCAGTTCGCCGTGCGATCCGCGCCGAAGACCGGCACAACAATTGAAGCTCGAATTCCCCTGACCGCTGGCCGCCCAAAAAAGGCGGCAAAGCCAGCCAAAGATTTAGCGGAAACCAGACCTTAGATTTATGAAGCGAATTACGGTGCTGCTCGCGGAAGACCACACGATTGTCCGCGAAGGATTTCGCAAAATGCTCGAGCTCGAGGACGACTTCGAAGTGGCCGGGGAAGCGCAGGACGGCCGCCAGGCTGTCGTCCTCGCCAAAAAACTGCGTCCGGCCGTGGTGTTGATGGACATCGCCATGCCGCTCCTCAATGGCCTCGAAGCAACCCGCCAGGTGCTCAAAGCACTTCCCGCCACCAAGGTGCTGATGCTCTCGGCCCACAGTGACGATGCCTACGTCACGAACGCCACCCAGGCGGGCGCGGTCGGATTTCTTCTGAAACAGACCTCCGCCCATGACGTCTGCCGCGCCATCCGGGAGGTGCAAAAGGGAAACAAATTCTTCAGCCCTTCAGTCGCCAAACGCCTGCAAAAACGCGAGCTCAAGTCGGCGGATCGAGCGGGCATGTCGAAAAGCCGCAAGGTCCGCCTGACTTCCCGCGAAATGGAAGTGCTCCAGCTCATCGCGGAGGGCAAGGCCAACAAGGAGACGGCGTCCGAACTCGGCATCGGCCTCAAGACCGTCGAAAAGCATCGCGAGCATCTCATGGAAAAGCTCGATATCCACGACACCGCCGGACTGACCCGCTACGCCATCGGCGCCGGCATCATCGAGAGCAGCGTCCAGCTTACCATTCTCTAGGACGTGCCTGTTCACGCACCGGCCATCGCGCTTCGCCGTTGGACGCAGGCGATGTTGTGGATATTTCTCGTCTCCGTCGCTCACGGCCAGCCGCCCGCGGGCGGGTTCACCAATCTCCCCGTCGCATCGACGTTCGTACTGCCCCAGGCGATCCCGGATCCGCTCGAGCCGCTGAACCGCATCGTGTGGGCTTTCAACAAAGGGTTGATGAATGGCGTCATCAGGCCAACCAGCAGGGTTTATCGGTTCATCGTCGTGAAACCCGTTCGAACGGGGCTCGGCAATGTCGGCAGAAACCTGACCTACCCGGGCCGGTTGATGAACAACCTGCTTCAAGGCAAATGGAGCGGCGCGCGCGATGAATCGTACCGCTTTCTTTGCAATACCACCGTCGGGTTGGTCGGGTTCTTCGACGTCGGATCGAAATGGAAGATACCGAAATCCGACGCCGATTTCGGACAGACACTGGGACAGTGGGGCTGGAAACCGGGCTGCTATTTAATGCTGCCGATATTGGGCCCGAGCAATGAGCGGGATACGGTGGGTTTTGCCGCTGACACCGCCTCCAATCCGCTCCTTTACATTTCGCCGTACCATATTCAGGCGGGCAATCCCCTCACCTGGCTTGGGCCTTATACCTACTTTACGTATGCCGTTCTTTACAACAATCTCTCCGATTCCGTGGAGGAATACGTGCGGCTGAGCCACGCCGCGATGGATTCGTATGCTGAACTTCAATTTGCATGGTCGTTCGCGAGGGCAACCCGCGTCGCCGATTTTCAAATAAAGGGAACGCCGGATGTCCCGACGGCGGAGACCCTCGAATCCGCATTCTTCACCTACAAGGATCCCTATTTTCTCAGCCGGGGGGTGACCCGCTCGGTGCGCATACCAGAGACGGGCCGCAAATTGGAGTTCACCTGCTGGCTTCAACCGGGGCAGGCTCCCGTCGTTTACATTGTGCCGGGACTGGGCTCGCACCGGCTGGCGCAGCCTGCCGTGGCGCTGGCCGAACTGGCCTCCCAAAATGGTTTCTCCGCCGTGTGCGTCAGCAGCGCCTTCAACTCCGAATTCATGGTGAGCGCGGCCACCGTCCCGTTGCCCGCCTACCTGCCGGTGGACGGTC
>JBEEGQ010000223.1:0-9663 GCA_041166945.1 Verrucomicrobiota bacterium | reverse complement strand
CGACTCCTGGCAAATAGTTCAAATAGTAGGGACTGACCCCTTGGGCCCAAGGGGTCAGTCCCTACTATTTGAACTAAATCAGTGGGTTGACCTAGACGGTGGGTTCCCAGCCGGGGCGATATTCGCGGGACCAGAGGGCTTGGGCGGCGGAATCGTCGAGGATGCGGCCGGTTTTGGGATCGATGTTCAAGGTGTGGCCGGTGCGCCAGGCGATGTTGCCCAAATGACAAAGCAAGGTGCTCTTGTGGCCCTCCTCGATGTCGGCGCGAGGACGTTTGCCGGTCCGGATGCACTCCAGGAAATTTTCGAAATGGCTCTTGTCGGAGGAGGGCCCGCTTCCCTTGTCCACCTCGGCTCCCTTGAAATCAAAAATTTTGTAGTTGCCGCCGTCGATGACCATCGTTCCTTTTTCGCCGTAAAACGCGATGCCAAAGGAGGAGCCTTCCACGCCGCGCGGATGCCAGCTGCGCCCTTCCCATGCCAGGCTTTTGCCGCCGAAATCGAACGTGACCGTGTGCGTGTCCGGGGTCTCCTGGTCGTCGTCGTGACGGTATTTGCCGCCACCGGATGAAACGCGGACCGGATAATCGACTCCCAATCCCCACCGGCAAATATCGAGCGAATGAATCCCGTTGTTCCCCAATTCGCCGGTGCCCCAGTGCCAGAACCAATGCCAGTTGTAATGGACGTAATTGGAGTGAAACGGACGATCGGGGGCGGGTCCTTGCCACAGTTCCCAATCGAGCCAGTCGGGGACGGGCCCCACCTTGCCATGCCCGATGCTGGCCCGCGCGTTGTTATACCAGCCGCGCGAAAACAGAACGCGGCCGAGCGCGCCCTCGCGCAGCTTTTGAATCGCTTCAATCACGCCAGGATAACTGCGGCGTTGCGTGCCCAACTGCACAACGCGATTGTGCTTTCGGGCGGCAGCCACCGCGAGCTCGCCCTCCCGCGCGTTGAAACTCGCCGGCTTTTCCACGTAAACATGCTTGCCCGCGGCGCACGCCAGTATCGTCGCCGGCGCATGCCAATGATCGGGCGTCGCGATGAAGAGCGCGTCCACATTCTTGTCATCCAGGATCCGGCGGAAATCCTTCACCGTTTTGGGCGCGCGCGCCACCTTGTCCCCGATCGCCTTGGCCGCTTTATCCGCCGCGCGCGAATCGACGTCGCACAAGTAGGCAATCTCCACATTGCTCATGCCGCTCAATGCCCGGGCGTGATCCGTGCCCCGTCCATTCACGCCCATCACGCCCACGATGATTTTGTCGCCCGGCGATTCCGCAGCGCGAACGCGTCCTGGGAAGGGGAGAGCGACAGCGGAAGCGGCGAGAGCGGAGCGATGGATAAAGGCGCGGCGGCTGAATGGTTTTTGCATGGCGACCCCAGCCTACGCAGGTCGCCCGACCTAAATCTATCGAATTTGTACAACAAACTCGTTGACAGATTCCGGTCCAAGCCATATCTATCATGTAAATACATTGTAAACACAATGGATATTGAGTGGATATACAGGGCAATGACGTGGTGCTGAAGAGATAGCGATAGAATTGTAATTCGGGTAGTGAAAGCCTGCTGATTTTTAAGATCTTATGGATTTTGACTGGAATAACCCGCCGTTCAACTTGAACCGGTCCATCGCCATCAAGGACATCGAGGAGTCGTTTGAAGATCCGTTCGCCGTAAAGTTATTGCCCGATTCCTCCCGTTTCTCTGCCCAAGCCCGTTATTTCAACCTGGGCGTCTCGGCATCCGGCATCGGCATTTACAGCGTTTACCGGACGAACGGGAAATCGGTTCGAGTCATTCATGCCCGGCCGTTCGAGCCGGAGGAAAAATATTTTCATCAGCGCAAGATGGATCAGACCCTGGGAAGCACTTGAAACGTCGACTGAACAATTCATGAACACGATTTCCAACTGGGACGAGGTGCCGCTGTTTGACAGCGAACAAGCCGAGGCGTCATTCTGGGCCGAGAACCGCCCCGACCTTCGCCTGATGGAAACCGCCGTAGTCGCGGGATCCGAATTGTCCGAGTCGGTGACGATCACGCTCCGCATGGATCCGCGGATGCTGGCGCGCATCAAACGGCTCGCGCGGTCGCGGTATCTCAATTATCAAAGCATGATGAAACAATGGCTGAGCGAACGCATGGAAAACGAATTTCGCGAACGCGAACCCGGTTTGCGTCAGAGATTATGAAGATTCTCCGCTCCCTTCCGCCGGGTGTCGGCGGCCCGAGGCTTGTCCGACGAACCTCACGGCGCGCGTTCACGCTCATCGAGATTCTCGTCGTCATCGGCATCGTCGCCCTGCTGGCCGGATTGGTCGTTTATCTCCTGCCCGGCATCACCGAGAAGCGCGTGCGCGGACGGGTTACGGCAGAGCTCGAAGCGCTTAAAACGATCATTGGACAATACAAGGAGAAGACGGGGTTTTATCCTCCGGATAACAGCAACAATGTCGCGCTGCCTCCGCTTTTCTACGAATTGAAGGCGGTGGAACCGTTGGGGCCGCAGGAGCGGATCGAGTTGAACATTGGCGGAATTGCGAATGCCGGTGGAGAGGGCAGCACGAAGACCGATTTTTTTCCGAGTCTCAAACCGAGCGGCACGAACAGCATCACGACCAATGGGGCGGTCCTTTGGATGCTCGTGGTGCCTTACAAAGGTCCCGGCGGCGACATCAACCCGTGGCATTACAATTCCTCGAACCCGCAGCATAACATCGACGGCTACGATCTTTGGGCGGAGGTGGTCATCGGAGACAAAACGATCGTCATCGGCAACTGGAAGGAATGAAGCTTATGAACACACAGCTTTTATCGCAGGTCGTTCGCCCGCCGCCCGCCGCGGGTTTGCCCTCGGGCCGTTCATCACGCGCCTTTACCCTGATTGAAATGCTGGTCGTGATCGCCATCATCGCGATTCTGGCTGGCATCCTTTTGCCGGTCCTTGCCATCGCGAAGACGAAGGGGAAAATTGCCCAGGCCCGACAGGAGATGGCTGGGCTTGAATCCGCCATCAAACAGTATGAAGCGGAATACCAGCGGCCGCCGGCGTTCAAAGGGGCAGAGATTCGTCCCAATCTGAAATATCCAGACTTTACCTATGGGACCTTTAATACAGGTTACCAGCCGGCCTCTCCCGGAGTCCAAATTTTGAATGGCGATGGAATAGACACCAACAACGCGATCATCATGGCCATTCTCTTGGATCGTGAAATTAAAGACGGTTCCGGTACTCCTATTTTCAACGAGGGTCACTCGCGAAATCCGCGAAACCTGGTTCTTTTTCATGCGAAGGAGGTGTCGAGTCCCAGCCAGCCCGGAATTGGGCCGGATCTGGTCTTTCGTGATCCGTGGGCCAACCCCTACATCATCAGCATCGACATGGATGATAATAACAAGGTGTGTGATGGATTTTGCCGCCAATTGGGTGGCGCCGGCTTCCTCAATGAATTCAATGGGAGCAGTGGGAGCTGGGAACTCCCCCGATCAGTGATGATTTGGTCACTTGGACCGGATGGAATGGCCGATCCGTCCGCACCTGCGAAACAGGGCGTCAACAAGGACAACATCAAGAGCTGGGAGTAATCCTGTGAAACCGTTTGTGCTCCATCCCGCAACTGGCGCCTCATCCGTGAGCCGACAGGCAGCTCCAACTTCCGCGTTCACGCTCCTCGAGTTGCTGGTGGTGCTTGCGATCATGGGCATCCTCGCGGCGATCGGGTTGCCCGCGATGAAAGGCCTGCAAAAGTCGAACGTAATGGCCAGCGCCACGCAACAGTTGCTCTCCGATTTCGCGCTCGCCCGCCAAACCGCCATCCGCGAACGCACGACCGTCCACGTGTTGTTTGTGCCCGGGAACATCGCGACGCTGGCTCATAATATTAGCGATGCGCGGGACACCAAAACCTGGAACAACCTGCTGACGCATCCTTATACGACCTATGGCCTGTTCGCGGAACGATCCGTGGGCGATCAGCCAGGCCAGCCCCATTACCGTTACATCGGACCATGGCGGACGCTGCCCCAAGGGGTCATCATCGCCCAATGGGAATTCAACGATTGGCTGATGGACCCCAGTATTCCCTTCGGGACGTGGGACAATACGAGCCCGCAGGATCGGCCTTTTAAATTTGGGGAGTTCCGTTTCCCGACCGCCAACGGCCCGACCAATCGTCTGCCGCACCTGGCCTTCGATCCGAAGGGAGGGCTCATCGTTCATGACGGCCAGGGGGCGCGTGTGATCCAGGATGAAGTCGTTAATCTGGCGCGTGCGAGCGTGCTGGTGCAGCGCGATGCCGGCACCGGCAATGTTCTCGAATTTGATGTCAAGGAATCGCCGGCCGGCAACTCGACCCAAAACTGGAATCGGGTTCGCATCGATGGGCTGACCGGGCGTGCGAAGGTCGAGCAACCCCAAATCCAATGACGTTTCGATCCTGCACTTCCAGCGCACGACGCGGACGCCGCATGGGCGGCTTTTCGATGATCGAAATCGCCATCGCGCTGGCGGTGATCGCTTTTGCGCTCGTGGCCATCATCGGTGTGCTGCCCATCGGTTTGAACGTGCAGCGAGATAACCGCGCCGAGACCATCATCAACCATGATGCGACCTATTGGATGGAAGCCATTCGCGGTGGAGCGCAGGGCGCGGACGATCTGACGAATTACGTGGACGAGATTTTGATCAACGGCATCGCCTTCCAAAATTATTATCTCAATCCGGGCGCGGCGCCGAACGTTTTCAGCAATGGCCGGGAGATCATCGGGCTGCTCAGCACACCGGTCACGGGGACCAACGAGGTCACTGCGATCGTTCGCACCTTGAGCGGGGCGGCAACGGAGAAAAATGCCTACAAGGCCAGTCAATGGCAGGGGCAGGATGTTGCGGTTCGATATCGTCTCACGACGCGGATCGTCGTTGTGGATCCGGCGGCAACGGTCGACTTCAACACCGCGATCAGTGGGGCGGCGAATCCAGCCGAGCCCCTCAGTGGAACGCTCTACGATATTGAACTGCGATTCAACTGGCCGGTGACCGATTCAAAATCACGCGGCACCCGGCAAAAAACGTATCGCTCGATGGTGAGCGGTTATCTGGCGCATACCTTCAATGCTCCCAACCCGGACATCTGGTTTTATTCCATTACCCGATGATGCGCGTGACCTTACAACATTTGACCATGTCCGAAGCGACATTCCGCGCAAATGACATGCCGGTCGGGCGGGCATGCGCTGAGTCGTATTCCATCCGGGGAAGGCGCGCCGGCTTCTCACTGATAGAAATCATGGTCGCCGTCTCATTGCTGGCGGTCATCATCGTGGGATTGCTGGCCATGTTTTACCAGGTCCAGCGGGCGTTCCGGGCTGGGACGACTCAATCCGATGTGATGGAGGGGGGCCGCGCGACGATGGGATTGATCTCGCGGGAAATGCAGGAGATTTCCGCGACCTATCTTGATGGCGTGACGAATCTTTTCGTGGTCCTCGCGGGCGGGTCCGCGCCGTATCGTCAGAGTCTGCTGAATGGGGAACGGCGCGACAATATTCTTCAGGACTTCGCCTTTGTGCGCCGGGTGAACGATGAATGGATAGGCACCGCCTATCGGTTTAGCAATGCCGTCACCGGCGTGGGCACGCTCTATCGATACGTCACGAACAGTCTCACATCGAACCCCGCGGATCTCAGCACCAACGTTTGCACCAACGGCATCGTGAGCGGGTTTCCGGGCATCCCCAACACCAACTTCCATCCCGTGCTCGATGGGGTGGTTCATTTTAGTGTCGAAGTATTTGACACCAACGGAAATCGATACCCCTATTTTCCTCGTGATCCGGCTCCCTACGTGGTGTCCGGCAACACGACCATCGGCTACCGATTCGTCAGCAATGCCCTTCCTGCATTTATCGATCTGGAACTTGCTGTGCTCGAGCCTGTCACCCTGGAAAAATTCAAATACCGCTCCGAAACCGGGACTCCAAATGACCTCATGCGGGCCCAGCGTTATCTCGATGACAAGACATCGAGGATGCACGTTTTTCGCCAGCGAATTCCCATTCGCGCTGCGGGCGCGGATTTTGGTGGAGGCCCATGAATTGCGCCGGCGCTCATTGCCTATGAACCCTTCCGTTTTTCATCGTTCCGCTGTGGCCGCTGGCGCCCTGAAATCTGTTCGCCAGGGGCCTGTGTCGCGCGGCAGCCAGCAGGGAGTCGCCCTCGTCATCACTCTCATCTTGCTGGTGGTTATCACCACCTTGACCGTGGCGTTTTTGGCGCTGACCAGTCGCGAAACTTCGGCTGTGACCAGCAGCGTCAATACGACCGATTCCGAACAGGCGGCCGCCGCAGTATTGGAGCGGGCCAAGGCGCAGGTGCTCTCCTCGTTTCTCAAAAGGAACGTGACGCCGTCCGGCTCCACCAACGCGGACGTGACCGGCCCGGACCTGATGGTGTCGATCGCGCGAGATGTCTCGCCCTCCACGGCTTTGGATCTTTTGCGGACGGATGCCAGCCCCCCGGTTTTTATCTGGACCAACAAGGCCGTAAAACTGCCGAGCGCCGTCGAGAACCGGTTTTACCTGGATCTCAACCGGAATGGACGTTTCGAGCCGAGCGGGTTTGTGCCGAGCACGAACGAGCTGAACGCGCCGATCCTCGACGGCGCCGGCAATCCGATCACCGAATGGCGCATCGGCGACCCCGTCTGGATCGGCATCCTGCGCGATCCAACCCAACCGCATTCGTCCAGCAACCATTTCATTGCCCGCTACGCGTTTATCATAGTGCCCGCCGGTCGGACGCTCGACATGAACTGGATTCATAACGACACCAAGGATGTCGGCAACGGAGTGGGACTGAGCGGGTACCTTCGCAACCAGGGCGTCGGGACCTACGAACTAAACCTGGCTGCGTTTTTGGCAGACGTGAATGCAAATGCCTGGTGGCCATCATATTTTTATAACTCTAATGCCGGTCCGAATGAACCAAGTAAGGGACCTGCGTTCAATGATGCTCACGAGATCCTGACGAACCGGTTTTATTTGGGCGACAAAAGGCGGGTTCCGCCCGCGACAGCTCTCTTCGCCTCGCTCGGTGCCCCTCCACTTAACTACTTTTCGTTCGACCACATCAACGCCTACGCCGACGGGCCGTTTGCGCCGTTCGGGAGCAGCGCCGCGACAGTGGCGCTCCGGGATAACGATGATCCGACCCTTCCGTGGCCGGGCGCCGACAGTTACAAGCATTACTACACGATCCATGATTTTTGGAATGCCTCGCAGTTGCCCGGTTTCGTGGCCCGCCTGTCGGATGCGTCATCCAAAATCAGCACGGAGGACCGGTACACCTATTACCGAATACTGGCGCAGTTGGGGACCGACTCAGTGCCCGAGAGGGAGGATCGTCTCAACATTAACTACCGGAATATTACGAACAATCCCATTACTGTAATGGTGAAAGGGGCTGCGACTAATTTTGTTCCATGGACGGCGACCGAGTTTTTCAATGCGGCGGCCGATCGCATGCTGACAAACGAGTTTTTCCCATATGGCCTGACGAATGTTCGATTGTCGGGAATAATAGGGGAGGGCATACCGGTGTTCACGAACAATTCGTTGTTCGTGGGCGGCAATCCGAACAATGTCCCTCTCTACTCGCCGCGGATCCACCAATTGCTCCAGCTCACGGCCAATATCTACGAGGCAACCTTGTCGAATGAGACCAGTATGGCATTAGTGAATCTCCCAACAGTCTTTCGGCCACTTTTCGACCGACGAGGAAATGATATTTATATTACGAACTACGTATGGGAGAGCCCCACAGCCGTGCCCACTTTCAAGGACCGCATCCAGAACCCCAACCCAAACGCTGGCCTGAAATGGTACGAGCTGGACAATGCGCCGAATTCCATTTCCACGGACGACAATTTTTTCGACATCCCGATTCTGTTTGGCGCGCGGAAGGGCATCCCCAATTTCAACGAGTTCACGGTGCACACCCTCGCTGAGTTCAAGCGCAATCTCGAAGTGCGCAAGGATGCCAATGGGAAAATAGTCTCAACCAACCAAACGTTCATCATGAGCGTGTCGAACTACTTCGTCGCAGAGATCTTCAATTCGTACGGCGGCGTCACCAACTTTTATCCAAATTATCCGAACGCACAGTATTCCTATCCGCGCCCGCTGGAATGGATTTTGGCGAATGTCTCGACCAGCACCCTGACGAATCAATCGGGGCTGACGGTCACTAACTCCACAGTTAATGGAAACCCGGCCATTTATCCCGCATCCTCATGGACCAATGGGTATCGGCTCACGCCGGTGATGACGAGTGCCACGCTGACGTCCTCGGTCTTTTACATGTATCCCACGCCGCGTTTTGTGGTCTTCAACAATCTCAATCCGTCGGAGCCGCTCCAGGATCCGAGGACCAATCGCTGGGGAATGACGGTCAGCAACCGGTTTCGTTGTTTTCTGTTCGATAATGGGCGACTCGTCGATTGTGTGACCTCGACGCGGATGAACACGCGCTTTGACGTCAGTGCCGCGTTGGATCGCCGACTGGGGGCAGGAGGGGCCCAGGCTTTCGAGCAACTTTGGAGCAACCGCGTGATTCCCGGGCGCGCGGTTACCGACGGCATTCAGAACCAGTTGGATATTTCGCAGGGATTCTACGGAGCGCAACCCACGCCCGTGTGGCAGGATTACGGCGATTTGGCCGCATCCGGTTACAGCACGATCGCGGCGGCGATCCGGGGATTTGCCAACTTCCTGACGAACAACACTCCGAACGTTTTCACCGCGCAGGCGCCCTTCAGCCCGCATGCGCGTGTGTTGCAGATCAGCTCCTGGCAGGCCAACGATCCGCTCGTTCACAGCACGGTCTATGACCTCTACGATCCGCCGGCCACCAATTATGAAGTCATCCGGCTCAAGGGCCGCGACCCTTATTTTACATTGACCAATACGGTGCTCTCTTCGCCGGGCCAGAAAAATCAGCGCTATAATCCGTGGGGCGGTCGCGACGGGAATTCCCAGCTCCCGAGCGATTACGATCTTTCCGAGAAGGACCCGGGGGTGTTCACACCTGACTATTGGGATTTTCCGACCCAACGCTTTCCCAACATCGGCTGGCTGGGACGGGTGCATCGGGGGACGCCCTGGCAGACAGTTTATTTGAAGAGCGAAGATCCCAACTATTCGTCGACCTTGAGATCGGCGCGGAACGCAAACGCCTGGTGGCAGCACGCCGGGGCGGCTTACATGGAGGCGACATTTCCGACCAACGACTGGCGCCTGCTGGATTTGTTCACCGCGGCCATTCACCCGAATGCAACGCGGGGGCGGCTGTCGATCAACCAGACCAACCTGGCCGCGTGGTCGGCCGTCTTCTCTGGAGTGCGCACCACGGTGCTGATCAACGATGGCAACAACATTTACAATCCGTCCGAGGTGTCGCTGCAGCCGCATTCGGTGGATTTGCTCAGCGGCGATACCAACGTGCCACTGGCGTTGTTGCGCATCGTGCAGGGGATCAATCGCACCCGCATGAACCCGGTCCGCGGCAATTTCGTGAATAACTTCACGCGCTTGAGCGACCTGATGGCCGTGCCGGAGTTGACGCTTCAATCGCCATTGATTCCCATTGATGGCCGTCA
>JBEEGQ010000222.1:0-8796 GCA_041166945.1 Verrucomicrobiota bacterium | reverse complement strand
CAACAGGACGGAACCCAGTCGGCGGAAATGAAGCAACACCATTAAGGTGATCACGGCGGCGGCGTAGGCTCCGGCTTTTTGAAAGCTCTCTTTCACCATCGAGGTGTATTCATAAATCTGCACCGGTGATCCGGTTACGTCGGGCGCCACGGTCCGCAATTCCTGAACAAATTCCTTTTGCACGGAGCGCTGCCAGACGTCGCCGCGCGGATAAACCTGAATCAAAAATTTACCGGAGCTGCTGATGAACCGCTCGCGAAGAAACACAGGAATCTCCTGCACGGTCAACGGTCCGCTCGCGTCCTGATCCCGAATGAGGGAGAGCGTTTCCTGCAAATCGCCGAGCAACCCTGTTTGCAACGCAGTCAAGCTGGCGGCGGCGCGGGAGGGGTTTTCCGCCATCGAGCGCTCCAGGTTGGCCACGGCATCGCGCAGCGCGCTCAATTCGGTCACGAGTTTTTCCTCACCGCGTTCGCTCTTGATTTTGCCGATGGCAAAGCCGAGGACCGTCCTGAGTGAGGTGAGGCTGCGATCCAACCTTGTCGCGTCCACCGCATTCGTGTCCGGTGTCGGAATGCGGATGCCGACCATTTGCGTTTTGATTTCGCGCAGCGTGGCGAGTTTGCGCGTCTGATTCTCGGTCAGGAATTTTACCATCGAGCTGACATTCGCCACCGACGGGAGCGCTTTGAGGCTTTCTTCCAACTTGACCGCATGGGGCAGCGAATCCGCAATGACCACGGCTGAAAGAAGTGATTGAGATCCGGACTGCATCAGCTTTTGCCCGAGGTTCACCGCCTGCAGACCTTCGGTTTGCAGGTGCATCAGGTTGTAATCAAATTTCACGCGAGGAATTTGGACGACCGCCAGGAGAGTGAGCACGGTGCCGCAGACGAGCACCACTTTGGGACGTTTCAACCAAACTTGCTCGATCGCGGCACGACGGCTGTAACGCCGCCGCAATGATTCATCGGGCAACTGCTTTCCCCCGCGCGCCAACAGCAAGGGCAGGAGAGTCATCATGGGGATGATGCACACCAGAAGACCGACGCCCGAGATGAAACCCATTTCGCGCACGCCTTTGAAATCGGTGAGCAACATAGCCAGGAACGCACCGGCCGTGGTAAAGCCGCTCGTGAAAATTCCTGTGCCGGCAAACACCAGCGCTCTGCGGATGGCAGTGGCCTGATTTTTTCCCGCGCGCAATTCCTCTTCGTACCGGGAAATCAAATGGACCCCGAAGTCGATGGCCAGACCAATGAGGATGGGCACCAGTGTAATGCTCAGGAGGTTGAGATGTCCGACGGTGAGCGTGGCGAATCCCAACGTGTAAGCGATTCCGACGAGGAGGCAAACCGTGGCCATGAGTGGACGGCGGATTTCATGATACCCGCAGACAAAAATCGCGGCCACGAGGACGAGGGCCACGAGCGCCGCGCGATTCACGTCCCGCTCTGCTTGTCGTGACTCGTCGTAGTTCAGGACAGGTTCACCGGTGATTCCCGCATTCACTCCCGGCGTGTCAGATTGCGTTTCGCGGACCAATTGGCGCAAGCGCTGCACGGCCTGAGGTTCGACCGCTTCACTCGCGGCGTTCGCGATGACAGCGAAAATCTGGTTGCTGGCAAACGTGAGATAAAGGCTCCTGCGGTCGCCAAAGAACGCGGCGACTCCGGGCGCCGGCGTTACCCCCGTGCCCGAGATGCTCTTGGACGATTCCTCCACGATGCGGCGCAGCACAGGCAAGGTGCCGGCTAGAGCGGACCTTTGCGCGCTCGTAGTCGCTCCCGCTTCTCGCAACTGGCGATTCACCAACTCGAACAGCGAATTCAAGCTGTCCACCTGCGAGAACGTTTTGATAATCGAGTCGTTCTCAACCAGAGTGGTCTGCAACTCCTCCAACGTTTCGTCCGGCAGGAAGAGGAGCGCCTTGGGACCCATCATCTTCAAGTCGCCCTTGTAGTAAACGTCCTGAAAGGATTCCGGTTCGCTCCGCAGCCTGAAAGCTAGGCGCTCGACAAAGTGCCGGTTCTTGTCCTGGTTCTCGCTTTCGACGATCGCCACCAGGCTGTCCTGAAACTTGAATTCCTGTTTCAGCAACAAATGAGTCTTCTGATATTTTTCTTTGGCCGACACCAGATCGCTACGGTTGGTGCTGAACCGGAGATGAGTCACGGTAAACACCACGCAAATCAGAAGAAGCAGGACTTGCGGCAAAACAAACCAAAGAGGATGGGCCTCCAACCGATCCGCCAGCTTGTGCAACAGCCGACCGGCCAGTTGTTCGTGCAATGGACGCATGTTAAATCCAGCTTGGCGCTCAAGGTGCCCTGAGTCTCGCCTTAACTTACTCTCCTCGTTCGGAGCTTTCCGCCTGCTCGAAGGTCAGAAGAAAGTTGGTGAGACAGCACAAGCCATTGAACTTCGGCAGTCTGGATAAAACTGCATCCTCGGCAACATTGGCGTCAACCTCGCGCTCTGGATGTGCTGAAGAGCTGGGTATGGGCGGCGTTTCGCAGAAAGCGATGGTCTCCTGCCCGTCGCGTTGAGTGCGGCGCACATCCGACCCCCAGGCGTAAGTTGCTACGCGCGCCAAGTGCGCCACTCGGCGCGGTCATGGGCACCTTTAGCGAGGAATTGGCGCGACAGCTGCGCCAAGTCCAGTGCATTCGCGGGATTCAGCCGTCGCGCATCTCCTGAGAATTCGCGTCCCATGCCAGCGCTGTTCAACTTGGCGCGCTCCGTGGTGCCGGCAAGGACGGGGTGGCGGAGATGTGCCGAGTCGTCCGCCGAGAGCGGCAAGTGACGCCGGTCACTGGCCGCTGCGCCGCTGTGGACAAATCGTGACATCGGCCCAGCCAACAAAGCGCAACCCTGTTCGCATCGGACTGGAACTTATGAGCGAAAGGAGGAAACTCCAATATCAAACACCATGATTCCGATCCATGGAAAATCAACGAGGGGTTCCCAGTTTTGTAGTTTTTGCGAAGGAGTCGATGGGCGGGGCGGCACCTCCTGAAGGCGGGAGACCGAACGCCCGGCATCGCCTCGCCAAAATCCTTGCGGGGACCGAACAATCAACCGAGCGCCTTCGAAATCACATTGCCGGCCACATCGGTCAGGCGCTCATCGCGGCCGTTGTGACGGAACGTGAGGCGCTCGTGGTCGAAGCCGAGCAAGTGGAGGATGGTGGCGTGGATATCGTGGACGTGAGTCTTTTCCTCCGCGGCACGCAAACCGACGGCATCCGTTGCGCCGATGACCTGGCCGCCCTTGATGCCACCGCCGGCCAGCCACATGCAGAAGCCGTGAGGATTATGATCGCGGCCGTCGCTGCCTTCGCTCATCGGCATGCGTCCAAATTCGCCGCCCCAAATCACCAGCGTGGAATCGAGCAACCCGCGCGCCTTCAGATCCTTCAACAGGCCGGCGATCGGGAGATCGCTTTGCGCGCAAAGCCTGGAATGATTTTCCTCCATCCGGGAATGGCCATCCCAGCCGTTGGTGTCCCCGCAATACACCTGCACAAAACGAACCCCGGCTTCGGTCAGCCGCCGGGCCAGCAGACAGCGGGCGCCAAACTCGGCCGTGGTCTTGTTGTCCATTCCGTAAAGGCGTCGCGTGGCCTCGCTTTCGTGCGCCAAATCCACGATGTCCGGCGCGCAGCTTTGCATGCGGAACGCGAGTTCGTACGCGGCGATGCGCGCGGCCAGTTCGGAGGTTTCGTCCCCAGGCCGCAATTGCGAACGATTCAGTTTGTTGATGAACTCTACAGTGGCTCGCTGTTGTCCGGGCGAGATGCCTCGTGGCGTGTTGAGATCCAGGATCGGTGATGCGCCCCCGCGCAGGAGCGTTCCCTGGAACGTTGCGGGAAGATAGCCATTGCCCCATGCCGGCGCGCCGCCCTTGGGCCATCCGGCCGGATCGGGCAGCACCACGAACGACGGCAGGTTTTGGTTCTCTGTTCCCAACCCGTACGTCGCCCAAGCTCCCAGGCTCGCGCGGCCCATCAAAATCGAACCGGTGTTCATCAGGTAGACAGACTCCGGATGGGTGACGCTATCCCCATGACATCCGCGCAGCACGCAAAGGTCATCGACGCAGCTCGCAATATTCGGGAAGAAATCGCTGACCTCGATGCCGGACTGGCCATGAGCGCGAAACGGGCGCAGCGGGGGGAGCAATTTGTTCTTCGCCACATTCCGCCGCGTTTTGAAGGTGCCAAAAGATTCCGGGATGGGCTGCCCCGCCAGACGAATCAGATCGGGTTTTGGATCGAACAAATCGACATGGCTCGGTCCGCCGGACATGAAGAGAAAAATGACATTGCGGGCGCGCGCCGAAAAATGCGGCGGTCGTTGATGCAATAAATTGGCGGGCGAAGCCGCGGCAGAAATGGGTGGGGACGCGGCAAGCAGGGAATCGGCATCGAGCAGCGAAGCCAGGGCTAGCAGGCCAAATCCGCCGCCGGCATGCCGCAGAAAATCACGTCGCGACGACGCGCCCGGTTGCGGGCCCGAGGGTCCGGGGCACCCGCTCATGTCCTTATTCCACATAAACAAAAGCGTTCAGATTAAACAGCGCCCGGCAAAGCTCGGTCCACGCCGCGGCAGAATCCGTCGAGGACAGTGTTTTTTTCTTCGCCCCGCCGGTGGCTCGAGGTGGTGCCTCTGCGAGGGAGTCGTCAGAAGATTTAAGAAAATCCTGCGTTATGGACATTTCCTGCGAGGTGGGGCCGCGTCCGATGATGAGACGGAACGCGCGATGGATGCGGGCTTCGACGGACAAGCTTTCCGTCAGCAAACGCTGAGCAGTGGCGCGGGCGGCGTCCATGACTTCATCCGAGTTGAGAAGGGTCAGCGATTGAGGCGCGGTGGTGCCATGACCGCGTTCAGGGCAGGTCAGGTTGTTGTCCGGGGCATCGAAAACTTCCAGGAACGGAAACCGCAGGTTGCGTCGGGCGAGAATATAAATACTGCGCCGCGTGGGATCCGCGCCCTTCAGGATTTGCGAGCCGGTCTTGGAACCGCCGGTGGAGTCACTGGCGAATGACGGTGCAACGGGCGGGCCGCCCATGGAGGGATTTAATCGCCCACTGATGGCCAGAAGGCTGTCGCGGATGGCCTCGCCTTCGAGACGAACGCGATTCTGCCGCGAGAAAAGAATATTTTCCGGATCGCGCACGAGCGATTCGGGGCGGGGCGTGGTGGATTGTTGATAAGTCGCGGACATCAGCATCAGTTTGTGCATGGCTTTCACGCTCCAACCTTGTTTCGCGAATTGGACCGCCAGCCAGTCGAGCAAAGCGGCGTTGGCCGGCCGCGCGCCCCGCACGCCGAAGTCGCTGGGGGTGGTGACGAGCCCGCGTCCAAAGTGATGCTGCCAGATGCGGTTGACCATAACCCTTGCCGTGAGCGGGTTGTCGGCGCTCGCGATCCATCGGGCGAGAGTCGCGCGTTGAGGCATGACGGAGGCCGGAGCGACGCGGTTTGATGCGCCTGACAAAATGGCGGGAAAACCGGGCGGCGCTTCCTCGGCAGGGTTGTTGTAATCGCCGCGCGTCAGCACGAAGGTTTTGGCGTGTTTACCCGGTACCGTTTGCAGCGCCATCGTCGTGGGCAACGCAGCCGGCTTGGAAATCTTCTTGAGGATATCGATGAGCTCCTTGCGACGAGATCTTTCTGCAGGGGCAAGGGCATCGGCCAATTCGCCCTCGCTGATTTTCAAACTGGGCGCCGTTTCCTGGACGGTTCCTTCCTGCTCCATGGTCCTTTTTTCCTTTGGCGTCCGGTGCGCCAGGCGGGCGTCCTCGGAGAGACTTGCCAGTTTTTGTTCGTGGACTCGGACGCGATGAGGGGCTTCCAGGGCGTCCAGTTGTGATTGAGTGGAGCCTGCTTTCTCGCGGTAGCTGATCATCGCGGCGTCATGAGCGGCTCGCTGGGCGGGCGAGGGCACAGGCAGTTCCCGTTCAAATCGTGCCGACGCGTAAAAGGCCTGGAGCGAATAATAATCCTGCTGTGTGAACGGTTCAAATTTATGGTTGTGACAGCGAGCGCATCCCAGGGTGAGTCCGAGGAAAACGGACGCCGTGGTGTCGACGGCATCGTTCAGGGTGTTGAGGCGGCGCTGAATCTGATCGGCAGAATCGACCATGTCGGGGCCGAGGAGATTGAATGCGGTGGCGATGATGGCATCGGGTTCGTCGGGCCACAGCTCGTCGCCCGCAAGCTGTTCCTCGATGAACCGGTCGTAGGGTTTGTCATCGTTAAAAGCGCGGATGACATAATCGCGGTAGCGCCAGGAGTGGGGGCGCAACGCGTCATGTTCGAAGCCATCGCTCTCGGCGTATCGCACGAGGTCGAGCCAATGCCGGGCCCAACGTTCACCGTAGTGGGATGACGCCAGCAGGCGGTCGATCAGGCGTTCAAGGGCATCGGGAGAGCGATCCTTCACGAACGCATCGATGTCGGCGGGAGTCGGCGGCAGCCCGGTCAGATCGAGGGAGACCCGGCGAATCAATTGTTGAGGGGAAGCGGGCGCGGCAGGCTGGAGGCTGGCGGACGCGAGCCCAGTGAGCACGAATTGATCGATAGGATTTGCGGGCCACCGGCTTTGTCGGACTTCTGGAGGCTCGGTGGGAACGAGGGGTCGAAATGCCCAGTGAACCTCGGCGGCCGCGAGATGAAGCGGCAGAAGAATGCCAAAGCCGAAGCTCCAGGCGGCGGCCGAGCCGTGCCAGGAGCGTATGGAACGAGGTGCCTTCAACGGTGTATTGGAAGGAAGTGAACCATGGACGGTGCATATTGAAAAGCCTTTGCCGCGTCTTTGCCGCGACAGCCGTTGCCGCTTGGGTGTTCCGGGTGGTGATTGGGGAGATTGGGTTAAATAATGGAGGCGCCTCAGGAGCGCATTTTGGTTCGCTTTGAACTTGGGCCATGGCCAACATTGGCAACGCGATGAAATGGGGCGGGATTTTGTTTGGAGTAATGATGGTGCTGCAGCTGCCGGAGGTGTGCGCGATCGAAGCGCCGCGGTTCAGCGTGGCGACTTATAATCTTGAGAATTACATCGATGAACCGGCGGGGACGCGTCCGCTGAAGTCGCCGGAAGCGAAGCGCAAAATCCGGGAGGCACTTCGCGCGTTGAATGCAGATGTGGTGGCGCTTCAGGAGATCGGCTCGACCAATGCGTTGCTCGAGTTACGGGCATCGCTCAAGGCGGATGGGCTCGAGTATCCAAATTGGGAACACACATCGGGAGCGGA
Organism: Verrucomicrobiota bacterium; assembly: GCA_041166945.1. Taxonomy (GTDB): domain Bacteria; phylum Verrucomicrobiota; class Verrucomicrobiia; order Limisphaerales; family JADJPG01; genus DASTLJ01. The sequence goes on along the minus strand of JBEEGQ010000222.1, from coordinate 1,532 downwards.
CCCGAGCATTCATGTGGCGTTGCTGAGCAAATTTCCGATTACCGGCCGGCGTCCGCACACAAATGATTCGTTCCTGCTGCTGGGGCGTCGATTTCGCGTGAGCCGCGGATTCCTGGAGGCGGACATTCGTGTGAATGATCGGTATTCCTTCACGTTGTTTACCGCGCATCTCAAGTCGCGACGCCCTGTGCCGCAGGCGGACGAAGCGGAGTTGCGCGAGCAGGAAGCGATTTTGCTGAAGGAACACGTGGATGCGGTGCTCCGTTCGCGGCCGGGGGCGAACGTGATTGTGCTGGGGGATTTGAATGACACCAAGGATACCCGGGCGATTCGGGCCTTGATGGGGCGGGGGAGGCTGGCCCTGATCGACACCCGTCCGGCGGAGCGCAACGGGGACAGCCTGCCGAACGCCAACCCGCGCTGGGAGCCGCGCAATATTTCGTGGACCCACCATTTCGGGAAGGAAGATTCGTACAGCAGATTGGATTATATTCTCATCAGCCAGGGATTGTCGAGGGAATGGGACAAGGAATCGACCTACGTCCTGGCGCTGCCGAATTGGGGATTGGGCTCAGACCACAGGCCAATCGTCGCGGGTTTTTTTGCGGCGGACAAGTAGTGGGAGCTGAGCCGTTGCCGCCATGAAGCGGATGGAATGCCCGTTCTTTCAACGCGGCAACACGGGCGGCAGTTCCGACTCGGCGCGCTGTGAAAAAATCCAGGAACCTCCCGACCCATCGAGCCCGCCATATCGTTCCGTGAGCTGGCTGCGAAGTTTGCTCCGGAGCTGCTGCTGGGCGTACGTGATGAGGATGAGATTTTTGCAGACAGCGACGACGGGCCAGGCAGCTCGGCAACAGAACACGGCAATCACCGGAATCACCAGGACGATCAGGATTGTTTTGGAGACGGCCCAGCCTGTTTTCTTCGAGACCAAGCCGGCCCAAAGTCCGTAGCGCGTCACGGCGAATAAATCCATGACCGACACCGCGACGCAGATGCCGGCGACCAGCAGCGGCAGGAGAAGGTTGTCGGCAGTCCAGCCGAGCGCCGCACCGCGGACGACGTATGCCGTCAGAAAAACCCCATCTACCACCAGCAGCGCCATCAGGGGCCGCTGCACCAGGCGTGTCAGACCGCGAATGTGTCCATCGACAATTTGACGGACGGTGATGGGCGTGGAGAGGAGCAGTTCGAGGGAGCCCGAGTCACGGGCGCTCGGAAATACGGCGCACGCCTCCGACGCCACCCACATGGACAGGACCATGTGAACCAGGATCAAAACAGCGAGCATGGCCATGCCTCCGGCTTGCGCTCCATCTGTAACAAGCCACGCGGCCATCGCGACCGCTGAACCGCAGATCAGAAAGGTCCAGATAAAAACATGCCGCTGCTCGTCCCGACTGGCCAGCCAGACGACTGGATTGCCGTCGAGCAACCGTCGCCGGACCATTGCCGCTCTAGATCTTTGCCTTGGGGAGGGGCGCAGGGATTTCGGCAGAGTGAACTCGAGCCGCTCCTGCCAAACCCGG
>JBEEGQ010000221.1:0-5352 GCA_041166945.1 Verrucomicrobiota bacterium | reverse complement strand
GCGAAGTGTTGAAACAGACCGGAACCGCAGCCGGCCGATCGCACTACGGCCCCGAGCTTCAGCAATCCGCCGAGGAAAAAGCCGAGCGCCTCGTCCAGGAGGAACTCGCGCGCATCCACTGGAACCAGGAGACTCTGCGCACCCGCAGGAAAGGTGACCCGGCAAAGGTGGAAATCGCCCTGCGCCTTCGCGAAAAGACCACCATGACCGTCGCCTGGATCGCCAGCCGCCTCCAGATGGGAGCCCGGACGTATCTTTCCCACCTCCTGTACATTCATCGCAATGGCAAACCCACGCCCGCCTCGACCCGCGCCAAACCGGTCCCGCCGCGCTTTGGCCGCGAACGAATCCAACGCCCCGCCGGTTCCCAGCCGGCAACCCCTGGACCGGATAGTACAAAACTATTGACTGACCCCGTGCCGCTTTCGATGGCGCGGCGGTTGGCAATTCCAGCGGCGCGAACGGCAACAAAGCCGCCCGCAGACCCGCCGCTCTTCGACACCGCGTTTGATTGAACGGCCTCAGGCCAAACCGAGGTTTTGGACAACCCGGGTCGTTGAGTGGGCTTTGTTCAGGGTGTAAAAATGGAGTCCCGGCACCTCGCTGCGCAGCAGCTCCTCGCACTGCCTCGTCGCGTACTCAATGCCAAACTCGACCGCGCCCGCGTCGTCATCCCCCAGTTTCTCGAGCCTGGCCAGCAGCGCCGCCGGCATTTTGGCGCCGCACATCGTCGTGAATTTCTTAATCTGCGAAGCGCTCAGGATGGGCAACACCCCGGGACAAATGGGAACGGTCACCCCCAGCTTTAACAGGTAATCACGAAATTCCAGGAAATCCTGGTTGTCAAAAAAGAGCTGGGTGATCACAAAGTCCGCCCCGCAGTCGACCTTTGCCTTCAGACGCTGCCAGTCCACAAATTTCCCTTCCGTGCAGGCGATGTGTCCTTCCGGAAAACCCGCGGTGCCGATCGAAAAACCGCCCAACTCGCGCAGGAAATTCACCAGCTCATAGGAATAGGTGAAGCCACCCTTCACCGCCATCCATTCACCTGTTCCACCCGGCGGATCCCCGCGCAACGCCAGGATGTTTTGGATCCCCTTGGCGCGGGCCTGCTCGATAACCTCCCGAAGCTGTTCCTTAGTCGAATTCACACACGTCAGGTGCATCATCGCGGTCAATCCGTGTTGTTGTTGGATCCGATCCACAATCATCAACGTCTTGTCGCGGGTGCTGCCGCCCGCACCGTATGTCACCGAACAATAATCGGGCTTTAATGCCATCAACGCCGGCAGCGTTTTCTCAATCAGCGATCGATCCCCCTCGTCGGTCCTGGGCGGAAAAAATTCAAAGGAAACGACCGGCCGCTTGCTGGTCTTGCGGGCCGCGTGAATATCTCGAATCAACTGCACACCGGCAAGGAACGGCAAAAAAGGTCAAAGCTCAAGCCGTCATTCCGGTCAAGGCCTTGCCCTCCACACCGGGGCCAAAATTTAATCCCGGCGCGGCGGGCCATCGGATGTCTCGATGAACTTCAACACGTCCGCCGCCTCCTGCGCCGTCAATGGCGCGAGCAATCCTTCCGGCATCGCCGAGAGCGACGACTCTCGGATCTCTTTCACATCACCCATATTCACCGTCCGTTCGGTCAGCGTTTCATCACGCAACGTGAGCACCACGTCACTGCGTTTTAAAACAAACCCGTTCCATTCGTTGCCATCCCGTAATACCACCGTCGTTGTCCGGAATTCAGGAGCGACGGTTTTTGAAGGGTTCAAAATCTGATCGAGAATTTGAGCCCGGCTATATTTTCGCATCAGCCCCGTTAGCATGGGACCAAAGGCGCGTCCCTCGTCGCCCAGAGCATGGCAGCGCGCACATTGCGCGGCGCCCGTAAACAGCGCTCTTCCCCGCGTCGCATCTCCGTCGAGGGTCAGTATCGTCTCCGGTCGTATGTCACTTCCCAACGTCGCCCGGCGTCGATCCGGGGGCAAAAGGCGCTGGCATAAGTCGCGTACGAACGCGTTGGAATGATTCAAAATCGCGTTCTCGACTTCTGGACCCAAAATGCGTTTTCGAGGACCGCTGCACTCATCCAGCACCGCGAGCGCGCCGCCGGTGGTCGCGAGGTTTTGCAGAATCCAGGCCGAGTCTTTGCGCGCCGGTGAACCGGCTGTCGCTGGCGCGAGCGAACGGATCCAGTCGCGCACCAGTGCGATCCCCGTCTCGTCCGCCATTCGCGAACCAATGAGCGGCATGTGCCCCGAGCCTTCGGTGTTGATCCTGTAATACAAAACCGATTGAAACGGTTCCCCGGGCGCGATGACCCGGGCTGCGGACAATTCGAAGTTCCCCCGGGTCGGCTTTTCGCCGAGGACGCGGCATTCCGCCAAAGGCTTGTCCAGGTTGAAATGCGCGGGCACCACTCCACCTCCATTGAATCGATGGCAGCCCGCGCAATTGACATGCAGCCACGACCGCGCCCGATCCGCCACCGGCTGGGTGGCATCATAAGGATCCGCCAGATGATGCTCATCCCGTTTTCTGGGCGGATCCTTGACCCGCAGCACGCCGAGCGCGGCAAGGCGATCCAGTTCGGTCACGGATCGGAGAGCGGATTTTTCGGCCTCGTTCGACGGATGTTCATTATCATTCCCCCGGCGGCCCAGTTGCAGCCAGTTGAACGAGAGGGTGTCACCCGCCCAGCATTGGTGGCACCGCAAACATTCGGTGCGGCCGGGATAACGCCATGGAATTTCACGCCGGCCGCCCGGAGCCCCCGCATCGAGCATCACGAACACCTCATTCGTGCCGGCAGCCGGAACCAATTCCGCATCAGTCTGCGCCTCGTTCCAGCGAAACGTGTAGCCATTGAAGGCCTGCCCGTCAAAATGCAGCAGCTGCGTCTCGATTCGCCGCGACGTCTCCGTCCGGCCCCGCTCCCTTTCGAGCGAGAGTGTCCGGGTGAATACTGTGTTCGACGGGTAATCCCACATGCGCCCCGCAATGGTCTGGCGTCCGTCCGCGGTGGTGATCCGGCCCTCCCCAGGCACGGCGACGTGGCGCACCGCAGTGGCGTGGTCACTCCACATTTCCGCGGCGGGCCGATAGCCGGCGACTCCCGATGCAGGCGTGAGATTCCGCAAATCACTGAAAACGCCGGTCTCGCCGAGGCGCCGCGGAAACAGCTTGTTCGCGGCCGGAGCGGAGTTCGTTTTCAGCACGTAAAGACCGCCCGGATAATTCAGGATCACCAACTCGCCATCGCGACCTTCGACGAATGAAACCGGTTGAAGGGTCGTATCGCAGAGTTCCTCGTCGGACACGAGCCGGTCGCCATCGTGGCGCAATGCCCAAAACTTTCCCGTTTCCCAATCGCCATACACATACGCGCCGCGCAAGGCGGGCAGTTTTTTCCCGCGATAAAATCGGCCTCCCGTGATGCTCGCCGCCTCGCTGTGCGGATGCGCGATCATCGGCGGCAGAATCGGGCCGGGACCCTGCTGGATATCCGTGCGGACGCGGCTGTTGGGTCCTTCGGTGATCGACCATCCGTAGTTGCCCCCGGCTTTCACCCGATAAATCATCTCCCACTGTTCGAACCCCACGTCGCCCACCCAGAGAGCGCCGTCGGGCGCGAAGCTCATCCGGAAAGGATTTCGAAGTCCGAACGCCCAAACCTCCGGCCGCGCGCCCGGCGTCCGAAGAAACGGATTGTCGCGCGGAATGGAGTAGGCGTTCGGGCCCTCCGCGTGATCCACGTCGATTCGGAGAATGCTCGCGAGCAGATCCCCTATGTCCTGGCCCGTTTTGCGTCTGCTGTCCGGAGGATCGGGATCCGAGGTGTCGCCGGTGGAGATATAAAGAAAACCGTCGGGCCCAAAAGCGAGTGCGCAGCCATTATGCCCGCCGCTCAGCCATCGAATGATGATCCTCTCAGTCGCCGGATCGATGATTGGCGGATCCATCGTTGCCACTGTAAACCGCGAAACATGCGCGCCTTCCTCCCGTCCCCCGGGCTCATTGTAATTGATGAAAATAAAATGGTTCGTTTCGAACCCCGGATGAAATGTGAACCCCAGCACATTATCGAACGGCTGATGAAATTTTCGCAAGTCCGCCGCGAGCGCCGCCTTTCCGCCGGGCGCCCGCGTGTCAAACGACCAAAACTTTCCGTCCTGTTCCGCGATCCACATCCGATCCGAACCCGGCATCAACGCCAGCTCGACGGGATGCTCAAATGTGAAGGAGGGATAAATGCGCTCGACCGCGCAGGGCGACGGTGGGTTCGGAGAACCGATGACGTGGTTGGAGAGCCATGGAACTCGAGGCGCCCCCAGGCATCCGACCCCAAAACCTGGCAGCCAAATTAAGCTCAATAAAAACGGATACGAAAACCACCGCCGTAACAGGCCTTTGGGACCGCGGCGCCACACGTCTCCTGTCCCACCCTGATACTTTCTCGCGAGGTTTGTGTCGAAATTCGTGAGTTGAGCGTTGCAGGTCATCGCGTCAAAAGTTCGCGCATCGCCGACGGTCTGTTTTCAGAGATGGTTGCCGCAAAAGAACACAAAGAACACATAGGAAAAAGAATTCCCGTTCCGCCTCTCTGCGTTCCTTGCGTTCTTTCGCGGCGCTGAATCCCGTGGCGCAATCTCAGGTGCAGATTTTGAAGCCACAGACGGCCACAGATGGCCACAGATGGAACACACAAGGGAAAAAAAGCAGCGAGAACAAGTTCCCAGAAAAACATCTGTGAAAATCTGTGTTCATCTGTGGCTCGACATCAGGCGCGTACGCCGGAAAGCGGGAGCAGGCTGCCTGCCGCGGTTCGTTTTCAGAGATGATTGCCGCAAAGGAACACAAAGAACACAAAGGAAAAAGAATTCCCGTTCCGCCTCTCTTTGCGTTCCTTGCGTTCTTTCGCGGCGCTGGATCCCGTGGCGCAATCTTAGGTGCAGATTTTGAAGCCACAGACGGCCACAGATGAAACACAGAAGGGAGAGAAAGCAGCGAGAACAAGTTCCCACAAAAACATCTGTGAAAATCTGTGTTCATCTGTGGCTCGATCTCAGCGGGAACAAGCTGCCGTGGTCTGTTTTCAGAGATGGTTGCCGCAAGAGAACACAAAGAACACATAGGAAAACGAATTCCCGTCCCGCCTCCCTTTGTGTTCCTTGCGTTCTTTCGCGGCGCTGAATCCCGGTGGCTCAATCTCAGGTGAAGGCTTTGAAGCCACAGACGGCCACAGATGAAACACAGAAGGGAGAGAAAGCAGCGAGCACAAGTACCCACAAAAACATCTGTGAAAATCTGTGTTCATCTGTGGCTCGATCTCAGCGGGAACAAGCTGCC
>JBEEGQ010000220.1:0-7412 GCA_041166945.1 Verrucomicrobiota bacterium | reverse complement strand
CATGTCATCGTCGGGGGCCTTTGCAATCCGGACAACCGCACCTGCGGCCCGGAACCCCGTCGCGCCCCCGCCAACAAAATCTGTTTCTCGGGCGTCGGAGATTTCGTCCTCACCTCCGGCAACCGCCAGGCCCGCTCGGTTCTGTTCCGGGTGGATATCGAAGACCGCAGCGAGCCGGGCAACAGCCATGCCGGCGGCGCAAAGGCGCCCGCGGATCGGCACCGGATTCGCATCTGGGTGCTGACGGATGCGGAACTCGCCCGGCTCAATAACCCCGGCGATCGGCTTCTGGATTTCCGGTTCGCCATTTCCGCGTCGGCTGCGACCACGCCTCTCCAGGACGGTGCCGTTGGAAGTAATGGCCTGGCGGTTCCGCTCGGCACCACGGTGTTCGGAGTGCGTCCTCCCGACATCGACGACGGTGGTGAAATGGATCATGGCAATCATCAAATCCATCCCATGATCAAGGACTGCCCGTAATCGTGACACAGCGCCTTTGGGAAATTCGAGAGGCGATGAGCGGAGCGTCGCGCGGCGGGGTCAGCGGGGGGCGACAAGGATCGTCTCGCCGAAACGCGGCACAACGAAGTCCTCGGGCTTCACGCCGTGTTCGACGAGAGCCTCGCTGAGATGCCGCGGCGGATCGTCGATCGCTTCATCGGTCAGCTGGAACGTTCCGAAATGCATTCCCACGCTGCGCCGGGGACGAACGTCCAGATGGACGCGAACCGCTTCGTCGGGATTTACATGGGCTCGATGCATGAACCAGCGCGGTTCGTACGCGCCGATCGGCACCAGCGCCAGATCGATTCCCGGGACCCTCTCGCCCACCTCCTTGAAATGCGGCCCGTATCCTGAGTCGCCGACAAAATAGACCCGTTGCCCGCCGGCCGTAAGCACGAAGCCGCCCCACAAGGTCCGATCGCGATCGAACACATGGCGGCTTGAAAAATGTTGCGCGGGCGTTGCCATCACTTCCAGACCGCGCCCGCAATCGTTACTCTCCCACCAGTCCAATTCCTTCACCCGACCCAGGCCGCGCCGGTTCAAGAAACGTTGATTGCCGAGGGTGGTCACCACCAGCGGATCGAACAGCCGTTGCAATCTCGAGAGAGTCGCCATGTCGGCATGGTCATAATGATTATGGCTGAGCAGGACGAAATCGATCTTCGGCAGTTCCTCCAGCGGGATGCCCGGAGGCCGCACCCGGCGCGGGCCCCCAAAATTCCATGGGCCCACGCGATCCGAAAAGACAGGGTCCGTGAGAATGTTCAATCCGGCAATTTGGATCAGGAAGGTGGAATGCCCGACGAACGTCGCCGCGATGCAGCCGGGCCCGGGCGCCTGCGCCAGTTTTGGTGCCACCCGGTCATCGAGCCGTCTCGGCCATCGCGCACGCTTCGAGGTGGTCACCCACCGAAGGAAATGCAGCAACCCGTTGCCCGCGCGCCCGGCCGGATTGCGATAGCGCTTTCCGTCAAAGGTCGCGCCCGCCGCGCGTTCGCTCGTGGCCGCTTTTGTGGTGGGGTCGGTGGACACCGTGTGAAGTTATCTATGCGAGGGGATCAGGCCACTCGCCCCTTTTTCCGGCGCGCCCCGAAGCAATCGTCGCGATCCTTCGATCACGAGGTCCCATTGAAATGCCGGACCCGGATCCACTTTGTTGGTTTGAATGTGAAAATGGCCAAGCACACCTTCATATCGTTCCAGCTCATCGCCGGCGAGTTTTCGCGGCACGAGATGACCGGCCGCATCCCGCGGATAATCGCATTTCAGATTCGGAAAAATTTCGCAGAGAGAGGCGGTGAGACGGATCAGCGCGCGATATTGTTCCGGCGTGAAATCAAATTGCACGAGGGACTGGCCTTGAACATTCCCGTGCACCGGTTCAGCCCGGGCTGGTCGAGCCACAAATGGGCGAGTCCGAATGCCGCCATCGCCAAATCGCTCCGGGATCGTCAGCACCGTCGAGCCGTCCTCTTTTCGCAAATACCACTCCTTGAGCGGCGCCGCGTCGGCCGAACCATAGGCGCCCACGTTCGCAATTTCGATCCCGATGGAACGCGTGTTCGAACTCGTCGCGTGCCACGCCCGTTCCTTCAGGTCGAGCGTCTGGTAAATGGTTCCGTCGAGATCGAGCATGAAATGAACGCTCAAATCGCGCGCATCATGCAGCACCTTAAAGCACTGGCGGCTCGTCCCCGCCACGTCAAAGTGAATCACGAATTGGTCCACCACCTTTTGCAGGAGCGCCAAATCCCAGCCGCCGCCGCGCACGCGCTCCGTCTCCTCAGCCGTCAATCCCTGCCGGCGAAGCCCATAACGGTTCGGCGTGGAGAGATCCTTCACCTTGAATTTTGAGGTTTCCCAGGATGATTCGTCGATGGGACTAAACCGGCGTTCCACCCGGTAGGCATCGTAACCGCCCGGCTCCATCCAGAGAATCACGGGCGTGCCCGTGTGAAAAAACTTTCCCGCCGCCACAATTTCATCTCCCGCGCGCCTCAAGGGCGCTCCCGAACGGGGAACGCTATGGCAACCGCTGGCGGCGGCCAGGATTCCGGCAAGACAGAGGTGCAGAAGCCTCGACGCCAGCCGGGATTGGATGGATCGAGAACCAGAGCCTGGTAAACGCATCTGAACAGAAACTCCTCCTCTCCCCATCCCTCTCCTCCAAGTCGGAAATGGAGGAGAAGGTGCCCGAAAGGCGGGAGAGGAGGAGCGTCCTCCTCTCCCCATCCCTCTCTTCCATTTCGGAAATGGAGGAGAGGGTGCCCGAAGGGCGGGAGAGGAGGAGCGTCCTTCCAACACGGACGTAGCGGCGCCCATGGCGCAAATGTAATGCCCGGAAATTTCTCCTGGAGCCAGGCCTGTTGTTCTGGCCGCTGATTTTTTCCGGTTCATTTGTTGGAGGTTCAGGGATGAAATTCCGCTGCCAACGCTCGTGCGAGCTCTTGGTATTGCGGCAGGGAATTGTAAAGCTGCGCGGAAATGCGCACGAGGCGTTTGGGCCAGGCCGGCCACGGAATGCAGGGCACTTCGATCGCGTTTTGTTCCAAAAGCTGATCCTGGAATCGATCCGGATGACCCGGGCCCGGCGAGCTCGAATAAGTCGCGTCCGGCAGCGGCATCGATGCCAGCGACCCAATCATTTCGTCCGGACAGGGCAGGGGAATGTCGAGGGCTTTACAAATCAGTTGCCGGCCTGCGAGAGCCAGCGCGCGATTGCGTCGCATGATTTCAGGCCAGCCGCCAGCCACCAATTTCGCCATCACTCGCAATGCCTCGGGAACACTGAGAAACGCCGAGGGATCCAGGGTGCCGGTCCAGCCGAACTCGATTTGGAATCGGGACCGATCCGTCCGGGAGGAATTCGCGCCATGGCTGATCGCGAGCGGCCGGATCGATCCCTGCCGATCGCGGCGGACATGAAGAAACCCCGCACTTTTGGCGGCACAAATCCATTTGTGACAATTGCCCGTGTAGTACGCCGCGCCCAGCTCGTCGAGATTCACCGGCACCATTCCGGGGGCATGGGCGCCATCGACCAGTGTCTCGACCCCGCGTTGCGCCAGTGCCGCAACCAACTTTTCGATCGGCCAGACCATGGCGGTTTGGCTGGTGACATGATCGAGTATCACCAGCCGCGTGCGGGGAGTGATTCTTTCCAGCACCCTTTCAACGACGATGCCCGGGTGTTGAATCGGGAAGGGAATGTGAACGACAACCACTCGCGCGCCCGCCTGTTCGGCCGCAAAATTGACGGCGTTGCGGCACGCATTGTAGGCGTGATCGGTGACAAGCAGTTCATCTGACGCCTCGAACTTGAAGGATCGAAGCACGGTGTTCACACCGCTCGTCGCGTTCGGCACAAACACTACGTCCTCGGGCTGCGCCCCGATGAACGTGCTGAGTGTTGAGCGGGCCGAATCCATCAACGGTTCCAACTCGCGCACGAGAAAATAGACCGGCCGCGCTTCGAGCCGATCGAGCATGGCGCGCTGAAATTCGAGCACCGGCCGCGGACAACTTCCGAACGAACCATGATTCAGGAACGTCACGCACGGATCGAGCGGCCAAAATCCAGGTGGAATTTGAAGATCGCTCGATGATCTGGTCGCGGGTTGTGAAGTCATGGAATCGATCTCGCAATATCTGTTTGCGTCATTCCTCCGCGCTGCCCAGGCGGGCTAGGACATTGAAATCTTCAAGTGTTGTGGTGTCGCCCTTGATCTCCGTCCCGGAAGCGACCTCCTTCAGAAGCCGGCGCATGATTTTTCCGCTGCGCGTTTTAGGCAGCGCCTCGGCAAAACGAATGTCGTCCGGCTTGGCCACCGGTCCGATCTCCTTGGCCACATGTTGCCGCAACACTTCACGCAACTCGGGTGCAGCTTTGCAGCCGCCTTTGAGCGTCACGAAGGCGACCAGCGCCTGGCCCTTGAGCGCATCCGGCCTTCCCACCACCGCCGCCTCGGCTACGTTCGGATGACTCACCAGGGCGCTCTCCACCTCGGCAGTGCCAATGCGATGGCCTGCCACATTCAAGACATCATCGATGCGCCCGACGATCCAAAAATAACCGTCCTTGTCCTGCCGGCAGCCGTCGCCCGTGAAGTAGCTGCCTTTGACCTCGCTCCAATAGACCTCCTTGTAACGCTGCGGATCTCCCCAGAGACCCCGCAGCATCGAAGGCCACGGTTTGCGCAGCACCAGCTTGCCGCCGCTGTTTTTTGGAACCGGTTTTCCCTTGTCGTCGACCACCTCCGGAAGCACACCAAAGAAGGGCAGGGTGGCGGTGCCCGGTTTGGTGGGAGTCGCTCCCGGCAATGGCGTGATCATGATCGCGCCAGTCTCGGTCTGCCACCACGTGTCCACGATCGGACATTTCGAGCCGCCGATGTTTTCATGATACCAGATCCAGGCCTCGGGATTGATCGGTTCCCCGACAGTGCCCAGGAGCCGGAGGGAAGTGAGATCATGTTTGCGGGGCCATTCAACGCCCCATTTCATGAATGCCCGAATCGCCGTCGGCGCGGTGTAAAGGATCGTGACCCTCCATTTGCTGATGATCCGCCAGAACCGATCCGGCTCGGGCCAGTTCGGTGCTCCCTCGTACATCAAGCTCGTCGCCCCGTTTGCCAGCGGCCCGTAAACCACGTAGCTGTGGCCCGTCACCCAACCAACGTCGGCGGTGCACCAATAAACATCCGCATCCTGGAGATCGAACACGAGCTTGTGGGTCAGCTTCGTCCCCAGCAGGTAACCGGCGGTCGTGTGCAGTATCCCCTTGGGTTTGCCCGTCGACCCACTCGTGTAAAGGATGAACAAGGGCGCCTCGCTGTCCATCGCTTCGGCGGGACAATGGGCATCGACCTGTTGCAATTCCTCGTGCCACCAGGCATCCCGGCTTTGGTCCATCGTCACCTCATTGCCCGCGCGCCGCAGGACGATGACCTTCTCGATCGTGGCGGTCAGGGGCTTGCCATCGCCGGATTTGAGGAGAAACGCTCCATCGACATTTTTTTTCAGCGGGACGATCGACCCGCGTCGAAAACCGCCATCGGCGGTGATGATGATTTTAGCCTGGCAATCATGAACGCGGTCCGCGACCGACTGGGCGCTGAAGCCGCCGAAAACGACTGAATGCACCGCGCCAATCCGCGCGCAGGCGAGCATGGCGATCGCCGCCTCGGGAACCATGGGCAAATAGATCAGGGCCCGATCCCCTTTTTTGAGGCCGTTCCGTTTGAGGACATTCGCAAAGCGACAAACCTCGCGATGGAGTTGGGAGTAGGTGAGGACGCGTTCCTCGCCGGGTTTGCCATCGGCGGCCGGTTCCCCTTCCCAGATGAGCGCGGCCTTGTTAGCGGTGGGAGTGCCGAGCCATTTATCGAGGCAATTGACGCTGACATTCAGCCGGCCGCCCACAAACCATTTGGCGAAGGGCGCTTTCCACTGGAGAACCTTTTTCCAGGGCCTGGACCAGACCAGTTCGTTGCGCGCCATTCGGCCCCAGAATTTATCCGGGGATCGGATGGATTCCGCGTAGAGCTTTCGATATTGGGCCATCGATTTGATGTGCGCCTTGCCGGAGAATTTTTTGGGAGGCGGGAAAACCCGGGTTTCATGGAGAACCGAGGTGATATTGGTGGCGTTGTTTTTGTCAGCCATAAATCGGGTTGAGTTGAACCCGGAGTGTGAGAGCGCGCCCCGAAAACGTAAAACCAAAAGAAACTCCATCCGCGAAGTGCCGGAGTGCGCCCGTCCCGGTCACAGCGATATTCGCCGCGCTTCAATTGGAGAAGACAGCGCCGCAGGACGCAAGCACACCATGCCGAAGGAGTGCTTCGGGAGGAGTTGCAAGGGCGCCGGTGGAAGGAAAAGGAGTTGAGCCAACGGCGCAAAGGAGACAGAAAGTGAAGATTTTGACCGACCCCCTTTCGACCCCTTTTTGGGTGACCTCTTTACGGATCATTTGGAAGCTCCGTAGTTGAAAGAAAGTTCCGGTAGTCTTCAGGCAGCTTGAAATGCAGTTGCTTCTCCAAGTTTTGCACTGTGCTTTGTGAACAGAGCGCCCGAATCCCAAAGGGATTCCGTCGCATAGCCCAAGGTTGCGAGGCACGAGCTACCTTGGGTAAAATGAGCCATAGGCCTCAACCCCGATGGGGTTGCGGACTTCCTGGAACTATTCTCCCAAGGTAGCCCGTCGGCCGGGCAACCCTTGGGCTGCGGACTAAATCCCTTTGGGATTTTTCAAAACTTTAAGGGAGGTGGGGTCACATCTCGACATTTGACGAGTGACAATTAATTTGGTTGGGATTAGTTTCTTCGGACGGCTCGTCCTTTACGCATCGAAATTCCCAGGGGTCGGTATCATCTTAGAGCGTGTCAGAAAAAGCTGTTTTCATCTCAAATTCCTTTTTTCAGACACGCTCTTAGTGCCCGGGACAACGAACGACGGACGATCTTCCGCGATGAGCGCGGCCGGAAGCTTTTCCTGGACTTGCTGACATCTCAATTCGGTCCGCGTAATGGGGTTGGGTCTGGGCAGGAGGCAACGAGCGGCGGGAAGGATTGGGCTTTCGACCGCGCCATCAAGAGGAGTGGTCGCGCAATGATTGAAAGTGCTCTGGGAATGGAAGTAAGGTAGGTGGGGTCACATCTCGACATTTGACGAGTGACAATTAATTTGGTTGGGATTAGTTTTCGAACGGCTCGTCCTTTACGCATCGAAATTCCCAGGGGTCGGAATCATCTTAGAGCGTGTCTGAAAAAGCTGTTTTCATCTCAAATTCCTTTTTTCAGACACGCTCTGAGTACCCGGCGCAACGAACGACGGACGATCTTCCGCGATGAGCGCGACCGGAAGCATTTCCTGGACTTGCTGGCATCTCAATCCGATCCATGTAATG
>JBEEGQ010000219.1:0-45584 GCA_041166945.1 Verrucomicrobiota bacterium | reverse complement strand
CCGCCGTTGTCCCCATGAACACCGACGGATTTTGCAGCGTGCCATGGATCGTGATCGACCCGTTGTTCGTGATGTCCACTCCCGCATTCACCCGCACGACAACCCCCGCCCCCACGGTCAGGGACGATCCGGCCGGCACTATCGTTCCACCGGTGATCTGGATGCGCGCGTTGTCCGGCCAAACAGTCGTGCCGCTTAATGTTCCCGATACCGGCGTCCACGCCACGCCGGTTTCAATCGTCACACTGGCATTGGTTGTCATGGCGCCGCCCACGTTCAGCGATAAGTTCAGCGCGCCCGGGGCCGCCAACGGTTTCAAAAAACCGGAACCCACACCCCGCTTCAACTGGAACAAGGCTGTCTCTGCATTCTGTAAAAATCCGTTGGCACGAACAGCGTGATCCTGGTCATCCACCACCCACGCGACCATCGGGATCGGGTATCCTGCTGGAAACGCTGCCGGCAATACCAGGCGCAGATGAGCGGCGGAAAATTCCGCGGTCGAGGATTGAATGGTCGGGAACGGAATGTGCGGCGGCAAGCCCCACTCGGTACCCACCCTCTCACTGGAATTGACGATGAACCGAAGATATTGGCTCGTCACCGCGCTCGTCGTCTGGTTCGTCGCATCGACCCGCAGTTCATAGAAGTCCGGCTTGTTCACGACCATCGCCGTTCCCACCGCAATCGATTTCCAGTTCAACGTCGCGTTGTAGTTGTAGTTGGCCTGGGCCGCCACGGTGAGCGTGACCGAATCGTTGTAGGTCGATTTGTCCGCAACCCCACTGATCGAGATCTGCGCGAACAGGGTTGTGGCTGATAGAACGATAGGAACACACCCCGCCAACAACAGCTTCTGATAGAACATAGGTGCCAATGAGTAGCACTAAAACGCCTGTCAAACCAGCGCTTTTCCGGCACCCAAACCAAGGCCCCGTAGCTGGCTAACCCTCCTCATCCGCCCTTCGGGCACCCTGCTTTCGGAAATGGACGGAAGGGCGAGGCCCTCACTGCATGCTCCGGCTGCCCCTCGCGTCAGGCGCCCGCCGGCGCTGCGACAGGCGTGTATTCCACAAATCGCCGCGTCAATCTTCCATCGCGGGTCTCGC
Source organism: Verrucomicrobiota bacterium (assembly GCA_041166945.1). Classification (GTDB taxonomy): domain Bacteria; phylum Verrucomicrobiota; class Verrucomicrobiia; order Limisphaerales; family JADJPG01; genus DASTLJ01. Next base: position 44,475 of record JBEEGQ010000219.1, on the reverse strand, counting down.
AGACGAAATAACCCTTCTCCTTCGTGCCATCGTGATTGCCCCGCTTCAACGAACAACATTTGTTGGTCGTGACGGGCACGTCTCGCGCAACCCGCTCAGTGAAGCTGTGATAGTGGCCGCAAAAAACCGCTTGCAGGTTAAAATCCAGGAAACGCAGCAACAGCGCATCCGCATTCGACGGACGATATTTCACCTCTTCACCCATCGGAAAATGAGTGAACACCACCGTGGGTTTTCGTTTGTTCAATCGCCGAAGATTTTCATCGAGCCATTGAAACGTCGCTGCAGGGACTGCTGTTTTTTCGTATTTCTGGCCGTCCGAGGTATCCAGTCCGACGAACTGCCAGCCACCGTGCGTGAAGTAATAATTGATCCGCCGGGGGAACGCTCTCACGTATTCGGTCCGCCCGGTGGGTGTGTCGTAATCGTGATTCCCGATGACCGGATACCAGGGGCATTTTAGGCCGCTGAACACTTCGCGCATCATTCCGAAATACTGGCGTTCGCCCTTGTCGGTGACGTCCCCGGCGTGCAGGCAGAGCTCGGCTTTCTCCTTTTTCATTTCATCCACGAGCCCCGTGAAATATCCGGCGCATTCGGGACTGACGGCATGCGTGTCGTTGACCACCAGGAACCGAAAGCTTCGACCTCCGCCCCGTTCCGCTGCCCGCAATGCGCCAGGCCACAAGCCCAGGGCCAGCAGTCCTCCGGCGCCCAACCGTCCGAGCACCGCGCGGCGCGTGAACATTTTGTCACTCGTTTCGGGTTTCGTCATCATGGGTTGCAGGCAGGTTACGCACCGCATTCCCGCACGCCAGAATTTTTTCCCGCCAGCCCGTCCGTCAACGTTGCCGGCCGGGACGGCCGGTTCGGATCCCCCGGACACTCAGTGCCGCGAGCAATACCGAAATCAACAACAGCAGCGCCCCGAGTGGAACCAGCAGGATTCCGACCCCCGGATCGCCGCCGTGCACAAACCAGCCGCCCAGGAAAAATCCCGCGGGTAACAACACAGTGGCCCCCCGCAGGCAGATCGACGCCCGGCTTCGGCCTCGGGGCGGCCATTCGGCAACGCGATCCACCGTGAAAGCAAACGCCAGATTCACCAGGCCCAGCAACGTCCCGTGCGCGTGCGCCAGCGTCCACATCAGTCGCCGCGTCTCGTTCGACACATTCAAATACGCTCCAACCTTGAATCCGTGCAGGGCCTCCAGGACGATTCCCAACGTCAGGAAAATCAATAATGTCCACCAGCCGAATCGAAGATGTTTTTGCACAAGGCCCGCCGGCTCATCGCCAGTTCGGCCAGGAAGAGGAGTTGTCATTCGAGAAGTTCCAACGGTCGATTGTTGCGGCGACGGACAAGGGCCGAGAACCTTTCGCGATCCAGCGAGCCGGAGGGGTCCATCAACACCGCGGCGCCCCCCGGCCGCTGCGAACGCGCCGACGCATTCCAAATCTCAAGCGCCCGTTCGCTGGCGCGCCCGCGTTCCACCTCGGGGCCGATGTAGTCGTAAGGGAAATCCTCAAACCCCTTCAACCGGCGAAGCGATCGGCTCGCAACATGGCGCACCACCGCGTAGGGATCCCGCAATAATTCCGCAAGATAAGGCGCCAGCCAGTCGCGCCCGGACGCCGCTGCCGCCGGTCCCCATCCAAAATGCCAGGCTACCACCGCCCGTTGTCCCGCGTCGCCGCTAAGAATCCATTTTGCCGCTGCCGAAATCTCGTGTTCGTCGGCAGCCAGCGCAGGGACCGCGCGCCCGTACCAGGTGTGGAGTGCCGTCGCAGCCCAACCGAGGGAGCGATCCAGGTGACAAAGATTGCACGCGTTGGGACGGCCGGTCGCGATGCTGGATTGGATTGAAGGCGAATCGATCTGGTGACTCCGAATGGCTTTCATCAGCCCATACGCGGTATGCGGCATATGACAATTGTAACAGAGACTGCCCGACGATCCGCTTTTGTGATGAGTGTGTTGCTCGAGCTGCGATTCATAAGCGGTGTGACATTGGACGCACGCCGCATTTCCCTCTCCCTCGCGGCTCAACTGGTCGTCATGGTCCTCGTATTGATGCATCGAATGGCAGGAAAGGCAGGAAAGTTCTCCTCGTTTGTAACACGCCGAGGTGCTCATCGCGCTGAAGTCGCGTCCTGAGATCCGTATCATCCCATCGGGCCAGTAACTGCCTTCCGCCAGGTGCCTTTGCGCGTCCCCAGCCGGGCCGCGCAGCTCCGTCTCCTGAAATCGATGCAAGGGCGCGCAGCTCTCGATCGCCTCGCCCGGCTTGAATGGAAATCCATCTTGTTGCCATTCCGCAGGACGTGCCCGGGTGCGTATCGCGTGACATTGCCCGCAGGTTTCAGAGGATTTGATGTGATCCGCCCGCGCCGGATTGAAAATGGTCGGATCGCTTTTTCCATCCGCATGAAAATCATAACGCCGGCGGGGATCCGCGTTCACCCGCACATGTTCCTCCGCTGGCCCGTGGCACGCTTCGCATGAGATCCCCAGTTCGGCGGCGCGCGAATCGATGACGGCGGTTTTCGGATCCTGACGCGGCTGTCCGGCGGTGGCATGACATTGGATGCAATTCACATTCCACACGTCGGGGATCCACGGGCGCTGGGGATCGAGCAGAAACACATCGTTTCGCGGCACCCATCGCGACAGCTCCAACACATGGGTGAAGGGCAGGCTGAATTGCATGTTCCCAAACCGGCTCGAAACCCAGTAGGCCTGCATCGAATGAGATCCCGTCACCAGCCCCACCCGTTTCTCAACCCGCGGCGCCGTCGCATACTCGGCCGGCGCAATGGGCGCCGGCGAATCTCGCGAACGTCGTTTCAAGATCTCCACATATTCCCAGTCGGGATCCACCATCTCACAATAAAATTCGCCCGCCCTCTCCCTGAATTCATAGCGCTTGCCCGCATAACTCAGGGAAATATTTTGAAAATTTCCACGAACACTTTCCGGGGACGCATACTGCGTCATCGTGCGATGAAACGAATGGTGCCACGAGGCATGCTGGGAAGGGTGACACGACCGGCACGTGTCCGAACTGACGTATCCACCGGGCCGGCCCTCACGCGGCGTTGTCGCTCGCAATGAACCCATGGAGCGCTCCCGGCGGGCCAGGCTTTTTTCCCACTGCCACATTCCGGCGGCGGTGGCTGCCATGGCGACGACGATGCAAACCCAGCCCTTCCGCGAATCCAGGCGACGTCCGATCCACAACAGCGCCAGCGCGCCCACGACTCCCGCCATCCACCATTCGTTGCTCATGATCGAACGCCCATAAGCAGAAACGAGGAGGGCTCCGCGAAACCTGGGGAAAATTGGGAAACGGCAGCCAGCATAGCAACACACGTTGTCCGGGACGGTGTTTTGGATCGCGGGCACTATTCCGGCTTGCACCAGCGCGGGCAAGTGGAAACAGCCGGGAAAAAATTCGTCTCAGTTGAAATAGTAGGGACTGACCCCTTCGGGTTAGCGGCTGGCGCGTTTGGCGTCGGGTATCATGTGGATCGTGTGCTGGATCTCCTGCGAAATGGGGGTGCCGTCCGCGGCTTTGAGATTGAATTTCAGGGTTTGTTTCATCACCGGCTTGAGATCGCTGATATCCACTCTCAGGGTCCTGCCGTCCTTGCTCAACTGGGTTCCGGTAATCGTCAGGGGGTCACGTTTTTTTTGCGCGGGTTCTTCAACCGAATATTCAGGCGAACCATAAATAGCTGTCCGCTGATAATTCCAGCGCTTGCCGCTGAAATTTTGCACATCGGCGGCGAAGGCGGTGTCGAGCGGTTGCGTGAAAGTCAGCTGCACGCCCGTTTTCAAAACCTTCAGGGCGCTCACGCCGTACACCGGTTTTCCGGTGAAACGGACCCGGTCGAAGCCGGTCGTCTTGCCGGCGTTGCTCTGCCATTCACTGAGCCCGGCCACATAAAGCTGCCCATCCAGCTTGTTGAACCGGGCTCGCATTGCTGACGAGGTGAAGTGGATCGGAAATTTCACCACGCCGCCCTGCCTCCGGCCGCCGCCGATCGGCTCCTCCAACACCAGGAAGAGGCTGGATCTGCCATAGGATTCGTGCAGCAGACGTCCTCCAAACGGACCCCATCGATCGCTGGTCACCCAGACCTGGCCGCCTCCGGAATTGTCATACTCCTTCGAGATCCAGCACAGCGGCGGGACAAAACGGTCGGACAGTTCCTTCGAAGTCAGTTTATTGATCACCCCGCAGAATTGCATCGGCTCGCAGATCCAGTTCAGCGGAGTCGTCGGCACCCAGGTTCCCTCGTTGTCACTCGTCGTCAACTGCCCCTCGGGACTTACCCCGATGCCGTTTGGCGCCCGAAAACCCCTCGCCAGGATCTCCAGCTTTCGGCCGTCCTTGCCCAGCTTGAACAGGCATCCGGAGTGGGAGCAAACCGCACCGTTGCCTCCGCCCGATCCGAAGCCGGCGCCGCCTCCATTCACCGGATTGGCTTTTGCAAAATAGAAATTCCCGGCCTTGTCGGTCTGCAAATCGAACACAAATTCATGGAAGCCCTCCGTGCTCATCACCTCGTTGTTGAAGTTCTCATAATAATCCGCCTCGCCGTCTCCATTCAGATCGTGATAACGCGTCACTTGATCGCGGCCGCTCGTGTAAATCACGTCGTCCACAATCGCCAGCCCCAGCGTCTCATACTGTCCCGACGCAAAACGCCGCCATTCCAGCTTCTCGAGGTTTTCATCGATTCCGCTGACAACCCAGATGTCCCCGTCATGCGTGCAAAGCGCCGCGCGCCGGCCATCCTTGAAAAAATCCATTCCGCTGAATCGCACGCGCCGTTTCCAAGGGTTGTCAGTCGGGGCATTGAGCGCATCGGTCGCATACGCGCCGTCCGGTGTCACGCTGGTATTCCGCACGCCATTGGTGATCACCGCTTGCGGCCAGTGGGCCACTCCGCCTTTCGTGACAGTGGAAATCGCCGGCAACTGCTCAAGGATCGCCGGAACTTTTTGCGCTCCTGCGGCTGGCCGGCGCCCTATCGCGACACGGAATGTGCTGGCACGCGCTCCTTTCGGCAGCTTCAGGATCACCCGTGACGAATCGACGATCTCCAGTTTGCCCGGCGCCCCTTTCAGGTGAACGGCTATGACATTTGTCCCCGTTGTGAGAGTCACGGTGTTGCCGTCGAGAGCGGCCCTGGCGCCTTCCACATCGCAAATGAGCAGTGCCAGATCGCTTTGGGCTTTTTCCATTTTGAAGGTCCGCGTGAAGAAGAATTCCCCGTCGTGTTCCACCACCCCGGGCTGCTCGCGAATCTTCGTGCCCAACACGGTGTAGGCCAGGTTCACGTTCATGCCGTCGACATAAATGCCGTCCCATCGGCACCACTTGTTTTCGAGCGGCCCGAACGGCTCCGGACGCGGATCCACGAAACTGCCCTCGCGGTTCGCCCAGCCCGGTCCCACGCGACATCCGAACACCTGATCCCCCACGATCTTGGGATGCGCGGCGTGCGCGCCGTCGAATGCCACGCCATGGGTGTCGATGTACCCGCCCGTCCAACCCGCCGCCATGCGCAACAGATCGGTGTCAAACAACAGCGCGGCATTTGTCCCGACACGAATGGCCAGTCCTTTCATCGCCACGTTATGCCCGGGAAACAACGCGCTGATGCAGGCGCCCTGGAAGGGAAAGTCCTCCTGCAACATCCCGCTGCCCCGTTTCCGGTCCGCGGCCGACGCGGTCACGGTGAAAATGACGGAGACCAGGAGTACACGAACCCAAGGATGGAAAGTCATGAGCCGTTTTTGGACGGCACGAAGAAGCGGAAATTCAACCGCCCACCGACGGACAGGTCCCCGCGCCGTCGGCAAGTGAGGCGAATATCATTTAAAGGCAGCAAAGAGAAACGCCTCCTCTCCCCTCCCTCTCCTCCATTTCTGAAATGGAGGAGAGGGTGCCCGAAGGGCGGGAGAGGAGGCGCGTCGAAAAAAGTCCCGGGGAGATCTCTCGGCCCCGTCCGAAAACGCGGCATTTGTTGTCAAAGTCACCCTTCGGCTTTACGCTCCCGGCACTGGTGATTCGTCCCGTCGCCGGCAGTCACGTTGAATCATGGGTGTCGAATACAAAGATTATTACAAGGTCCTGGCTGTCGAGCGAACCGCGACGCAGGATGAAATTCGCAAGGCCTTTCGCAAACTCGCCCGCCAGCATCATCCGGACGTCGCAAAAAACAAAAAGGAGGCGGAGGAGAAGTTCAAGGAGATCAACGAAGCCCACGATGTCCTCAGCGATCCCGAGAAGCGCCGCAAATATGATGCGCTCGGGGCCAACTGGAAACAGGGCGCCGAATTTCGGCCGCCGCCCGGCTGGGATGGCATGGGCGGGCGCGCGGGACGCGGCGCTCGCGGAGGTCCGGCGTCCGGGGAAAGTTTTGAATTCGGCGGGACCGGCTTCAGCGATTTTTTCGAGCAACTCTTCGGGCGCCAGGCCCGTGGCGCGGGCGGGTTTGCTTTCGAGGGCGAGGATCTCTCGGCCCGCGGCCGCGACATCGAGGGAGACATCATGGTGACTCTCGAGGAGGCATTGCGCGGCTCGGTTCGTGCGGTGTCCCTTCGGCGCGCCGTCACCTGCCCGCAATGCGGGGGAACGGGCGAAACCAAGCGCCGCATGTGCACCGCCTGCGGTGGCAGCGGCCAGGTCATGAAATCCGAAACCCACCAGGTGAAAATTCCCGCCGGGGTCATCGACGGACAACGGCTGCGTGTGGCCGGGAAGGGCGAATCTGGAGCGGGCGGGGCCGGCGCCGGGGATCTGTTTCTCAACATCCGTCTCGCCGGGCATCCGGACTTTCGGGTCGAAGGCGCGAATCTCTTTTGCGACATCGAACTGGCACCCTGGGAGGCCGTGCTCGGCGCCCACGTCGCCGTGCCCACTCTCGAAGGCCCCGTCAATATTCGGATCCCGGCGGGCACCCAAAACGGCCAGCGCTTGCGCGTGCGCGGCCATGGGCTCGGCAAGGAGGGCACGCGAGGCGATTTATTTGTGGTCGGCCGTCTCCAGATCCCCGCGCAAGTGTCGGCTCCCGAACGCGAATTATGGGAGAAGCTGGCGAAGGAATCGCACTTCAATCCGCGCGGTTGATGCGCTTCATCTCCGCAGCCGCGGGCTTTCCATCCTCGTGACAAGTCCGCAGGAACTGGCGGATCAAATCGATCTCCGCCTTTCCCTCTATCGTGTGCGCCTTCACAAACTCGCGCCACGTAATGTCGAGTCCCGCTTTCCTCAAAACGTCGACCTGCTGGCGCACCTCGGCACACGGTATCAGCGGGTCCTGGGTTCCATGGGTAAACAACATGCGCTGCTGTTTCGCTGCGGGCGAAAGTTCCTTGAGCAACAGCGCGGGTTCATGAACATAGCCGCTGATCCCCACGAGGGCGGCGAGCCGATGCGCATAACGAAAACCCACATCCACCGTCATCAGGCATCCTTGTGAAAATCCGAGCAGGCTCGTTTGCGACGACGGAAACCCCGCCGCGCGTTGTTGCTCGAGAATATCCATCACCAATGCCCGGCTCCGAACAATTCCCGGACCCGGTTCTCCGTTGAACTCGTACCAGGAAAATCCGCCGAAGTAGGAGTCCGGGGCGTTGACGAGCAGATAATTCATCCAGGGCAACCCGAGCATCGATGGCAGAAAACGATACCCGGCGGCGCTGTCACCCAGGCCATGCAGCGCGATCAGCAAATGCCGCGATGATTTGTCGCCGGCGGCAATGAATTCGGGAGCGGGCATGGGAGAGAGTCCGGATCAGATGGCGTTCAGTACTTCAGCAGCATGTTCTTCAGGCTTCACCAGGGACCAAATCCTTTGGATCCGCCCATCTGCCCCGATCAGGAACGTCACGCGATGCACCCCCATGTATTTGCGGCCCATGAAACTTTTTTGGCCCCACACGCCATACGCTTCGACGATGCGTTTGTCCTCGTCAGCCAGGAGAGGGAAGGGGAGATTGAATTTTTCGATGAACTTGTTGTGGGCCTTCACCGGATCCACGCTCACCCCCAGCACCACCGCCCCTTTTTTGCGGAACGCCTCGTACGCATCGCGGAATCCACAGGCTTCCCTGGTGCAGCCGGGGGTATCGTCGCGCGGATAAAAATAGAGCACGACGGGTTGGCCTTTGAAGTCGGACAGGGAGACGGTGCCACCGCCGTTGGTCGCGGACGTGAAGCCAGGTGCGGGGTCCCCCTCCTTCAATTTCAATTCAGGTGCTTTGGCCATCGGATGCTTTCGCTGGCCGAAAATTACGGTCCTGGGACGGCGATGCAAAGATTTTAGTGCCGGCATGGCTCTGTTTGAACATCAGGCCGCGCCACGCGTCTATAAGGCGCACCCCGAATTGTCCCGCATGCCCAACTCACTTGACTCGGACCTGCAACAAGCGGTCCTCTCGCTCGGACTGGAAAAATACGCGCGCCATATTCTGCTGTGCGCCGACCAGACGGACGCCCAATGCGCCCCGCGCGAGCAAACCCTTGCCGCATGGGAATTCCTGAAAATGCGTCTCGCCGAGTTGAACCTCGTGGGGCCGCAGCCGTTGGTGTTTCGCAGCAAGGTAAATTGTTTGCGAGTCTGCACGAACGGCCCCATCGCCGTGGTCTATCCCGACGGCGTCTGGTATCAATCCTGCACCCCTGCCGTTCTCGAACGAATCATCCAGGAACATTTGATCAATGGCGAGCCGGTCCGGGAATTTGCCTTCGCCGTGAACGCCGCCGGCCAGGCGCCCCGCGGCGAGGCCCATTATTGATCTCGCGTCCAATCCCGCGCCGCTTGGAGGCCGCTTCGGAAAGAAAGCCTTGAAATGTCTTCCCCCTCATTTAGTTTCGTCCTCGCCCTGCGCGCTTAGCTCAGCGGTAGAGCACATCCTTCACACGGATGGGGTCGCAGGTTCAAACCCTGCAGCGCGCACCAACCCTATTCCCGAAAAATCACCGTCCATGCATATCTCATTGAACAGCCGCCAGCTCCTCGTCGCGTTTCTCCTGATCACATCGACGGCGTTGGCCGCCGAGCTGCCTCCCATCCCGTCCGGGTCGATCGCCAAAAAGAAGGAGCTCCTTTTCTCCGATGACTTCGAGGGCGCCGAGCCTGCCAAGGTCTGGCACAAGGTCGTTCCCACGTTCGCCATCGAAAAGGGCGCCCTCAAAGGAACTCAAACACGCGATAAAAGCAGTCCCGCCGCCGATGGCAAACCCGCCACCACCGCCCATGCCGCTGTTCATGGCCTCGAGATTCCCACCAAGGACAGTGTTGTCGAGGTGCGGATTCGATTCGAGGGCGCCTCGATGATCGATGTTGAGTTTGATGACCGCAAATATACCGGTGCGCACTACGGGCATCTTTGCCGCGCCCAAGTCCGGTTGACGGGCGTGACCATCATCGACGAACGCGATGGCAGCATGCGCAACGACATTTACGAAATGAGCAAGGACCCGGACAAAAAAGCCGAACGCTCGAAGCTCCTCGCGGGCCGGCAGGTGACCTTTCCTGCCAAATTCGAAACCGGCAAGTGGTACACGCTCGTCGTGGAAACGGTGGGCGATGAAATGAGGGTTACAGTCGACGGCAAGCCCGCCGCCTATCTCAAATCATCCGGCATCGGCCACGCCACCAAGTCCAAGATCGAGCTGGGCGTCGGCGGCAAGGACGGATTTTTCGATGATCTGAAAGTCTGGAACGCCGAACCGGCCAAATCCTGATTGAGCCGCGCACGAACACTCGACGCACCATTCGAAACACGCCATCCAACTAACGTCATGTCATCCAAAATTACTCCCTGCCTCTGGTTTGATTCGCAAGCCGAGGAGGCCGCGCGGTTTTACATCGGCATATTCAAAGCCTCCAAAATGGGGGCCATCACGCGTTATGGCGAGGCTGGCAAGGAGATTCATGGGAGGCCGCCGGGATCAGTTCTAACGGTTGCCTTTGAACTGAATGGCCAATCCTTCACGGCGCTAAATGGGGGGCCGGTGTTCAAGTTTAACGAAGCCATCTCGTTTCAGATCGGCTGCGCCACCCAGCTCGAGGTGGATTATTACTGGGAACGCCTCGGCGAAGGGGGCGATCCCAATGCCCAGCAATGCGGCTGGCTCAAGGACAAGTTTGGGGTCTCCTGGCAGGTCGTTCCCGATGCGCTGCCCGAGTGGCTCACTAATCCTGACGCCGTTCGATCCCAGCGCGTTTTTCAGGTCATGATGGGAATGAGGAAACTGGAAATCGCAGGCTTGCAGCGCGCCTTTGAAGGGTAGCGCAGGACTCCAACGTGCTGGAGCGGAGTCAACGCTCAGGCGGCGGGCTCGATTCCAGATTTCCTGCCTCACCTGCCCGGGACGCTGCCTTTTCGATCTCTTCACGGGGACCGGCAAGACCACGACGGCGCGCGGCCTGAAACCCGCGCCAGGCTGAAACCAAATCGATGGATGCGAGGATCACTGCGACGCATGCAAGGATGCCGCAAACCAACCACCACGCGGAAAAGATCCATCCTCCCAACAACGGTTGAAGTGCCAGCGACCCCCAGTTCGCCAGTGCCCATGAGACGGTGAGACACAACACGGCGAACCAGCGTCGTGATGGGTTGGTCCGCAGGGTCATGGGGACAATGTCCCCTTGCCATGAGGTGCCGTCATTGGGGGTAACCACCATCAGCACCGCCGTGGAATCACCTACTTGGCGATATGTCCCATACTCCCCCCGGACCGCGGCTTTCAAGCCGCTTGAAGGTTGGAAAGTTTGCGCTCCCGAATTCCGCCCGGGTCCCCCACACCTCCCGTTCTTATGTCTAAGCATGAACACCCACCAAGAGCAGCCTCCGCCAGCGTTTGGTGTCCACCCTTTAGGGTGTTCGAACCCCGATCCATAACGGGGACACGCTAAAGCGTGGACACCAAACAGGAGCAGCCTCCGCGGCGTTCGGTGTCCACCCTTTAGGGTGTCACGGCCTTGCCGGCCCATTCAAGCCAGGAGGCCCGCAACCACCTCACCATGGACATCGGTCAATCGGTAGTCGCGTCCCTGGAACCGATAGGTCAACCGGGTATGGTCCAGGCCAAATTGTTTGAGGATCGTCGCTTGCAGATCGTGCACATGGACCTGGTCCTTGGCGACGTGATAACCGAGGTCGTCCGTTTCCCCGTAAACTGTCCCGCCGCGAATGCCGCCGCCGGCCATCCAAAGACTGAAACAATGCGGATGATGATCGCGGCCCAGGAACTTTGAATTGTTGCGTTCCTCATTCATCGGCGTTCGTCCGAATTCGCCGCCCCAGATCACCAGGGTGTCGTCGAGCATCCCGCGTTGCTTGAGATCCGTCAGCAGCGCGCCGCTGGCCTGGTCGGTTTCCTTGCAGCGCAACGGAAGGGAGGTCATCAGGTCGTCGCTCGCCGCTGTGCCATGACTGTCCCAACCCCAGTGATACAACTGGACGAAGCGGGTGCCGCGTTCGAGGAGGCGGCGGGCGAGCAACGCGTTGTTGGCGAACGACACCTTTCCGGGTTCGATGCCGTAGAGATCGCGGATGTGCTGCGGTTCGCGCTCGATATCCATCAACTCGGGCACGCTGGATTGCATTCGGTAGGCCAGTTCATACTGCGAAATCCGCGTGAGCGTTTCGGGATCGCCAACGTCGTGCAGTTGAAGTTCGTTCAGGTCCTTCAATGCATCCAGCGAACGCCTGCGCCCCGCGCTGTCCATGCCCGGCGGATTCGAAACATAAAGAATCGGATCGCCCTTCGAGCGGCATTGCACGCCTTGATAGACGGTCGGGAGAAAGGCGCTGCCCCAGAGCGAGGCGCCGCCGTCGGGAGTTTTTCCGCCGCTGGTCAGCACGACGAACGCTGGTAGATCCTGGGATTCGCTGCCGAGGCCGTACGTGAGCCAGGCGCCCATGCCGGGCCGTCCCTGCCGCGGCGCGCCGGTATGGAGAAAAAGTTGCGCGGGCGCATGGTTGAACTGCTCAGTGAACATCGATCGAACCAGGCAAAGATCATCGGCGTGCGCGCCGATATGCGGGATGAGTTTCCCCAGCTCCATGCCGCATTGGCCGTAACGGGCAAATTCATGGGTCGCTCCGAGCATTTTCGGAACGCCCTTGATGAAGGCGAAGCGTTCCTTTTTGTAAAGCGACTCCGGACATGGCTTGCCGTTCAACTCGCTCAATTTCGGTTTCGGATCGAAGAGCTCCAGCTGGGATGGCGACCCGGCCATATGGATATAGATGGCGCGGCGGGCACGCGCGGCAAAGTGCGGCTGTCGCGGTGCGAGCGAATTCTCAGCAGCGCCCGCGAGGGCGGCCGGGCCGGATGCGGACAAGTTGCCGCGCAACAACGACGCCAGCGCCAGCGAGCCGATGCCTGTGGCGGTGCGGCCGAAAAACTGTCGTCGTGTGACTGCGCGCAGGTTTTCCACAGACCATTCGGAAAGAAAGGGGTTCATCGCATTTAACCTTTTGTCACCGCTTCATCCAGGTTCAAGAGGACATTGGCGACGACGGTCCACGCCGCCAGTTCGGCGAGGTTGCAAGGCTCCTTCGGTTTACCCAGCTCGCTCGTCGCCATTTTTTCGGCGGCCTTTGGGTCCGCCTCGTAATGTTTCAATTCGCTTTGGAACAATGCGACGAGCCGCGCGACCTCTTTCGGCTGCGGGGCGCGGGCCAGGATCAAGCGGAAGGCATGAGTGGCGCGGGTTTTGACATCGGCATGGTCCTGCGTGGCCACCTGGCGGGCGATGGCCTGCGCGCACTCGATGAAGGCGGGATCGTTGAGCGTGTTGAGCGCCTGCAAGGGAGTGTTGCTGCGCGAACGTCGCAACACGCAGAATTCCCGGCTCGGCGCATCAAAATTTACCATCATCGGATGCGGCATCGAGCGCCGCCAGAACGTGTAAAGACCGCGGCGATATTTGTCCTCACCCGCGGATGTCTTCCAGAGTTCGCCGTTGTAAACCACCTGCCAAATGCCTTCGGGCTGTGGTGGCATCACGCTGGGGCCGCCGCGTTTTTTGCTCAACAGGCCCGCCACGGCCAGCGCCTGGTCGCGAACCATCTCCGCTTCCAGCCGCACTCGCGGACCGCGCGCCAGCAACCGGTTGAACGGATCCCGATGGGCCAGCGCCGCTGACACCTTCGAGCTTTGCCGATAGGTGGCACTTGTCACGATGAGCCGATGCATGTGTTTCAGATCCCAAGGTTGCGCACCTGCACCGGCACCCGACGTGGATTCGGGCGCCATGAATTCAGACGCCAGCCAGTCGAGCAATTGGGGATGAGACGGCGGCTCGCCCTGTTTGCCAAATTCCTCGACGGTTTCAACGATGCCCTTGCCGAAATATTGCTCCCAAATCCGGTTCATCATCACGCGCGCCGTCAGCGGGTTCGAGGTCGAAACGACCCAGCGGGCGAATCCAAGCCGGTTGGCCGGGAGGCTGGCTTCAAACGGATGCAAGGAGGCGGGTGTTCCGGGCTCAACCGCCTCCGCGGTGTTGAGGTAGGCGCCCCGCACATGCCGTTTCGTGACGCGCAGCTTTTCCAGTTCGGACATGACGCTCGTCGTGGGGATTTGCTTCTCGAAGTCCTCGGCCGCTTTCCGTGCGCCCGCGTGAGCTTCGTGCAGCGGCTTCGTCACGGGATCCAGCGCGCGATAATATTCGGTGATCTTGTCGGTCTGTTTTTTGTCCCGCTTGTCGGCAGCAATCGCGAGAATCGCCCGCATTTCCGCGGGCACGTTGGTGGGCGGACCCATCTGCGCGCTCTGCGTGGCATAAAGGCGGAACCGTTTGAGATTGGCACCCGGATGCCGGTCGCTGTGACGCAAAGTAAAAGTGAGCATGCCGCCTCCGGGTAGATCGAGGGGGCGCTCGAGCGCAAAATAAGCCGAGCGGCGAATTTTGTTCTCCGGTTTCATCGACTCGATTGCCCATCCGTCGCCTTTCCCGGTGAGAATATTTGAAACCTCAAAATTCTTTTGCGAGAAATCCGCGAAAACGTTGGTGAACGGAACGGGCTTGGACTCCTGCGCGTTCACCGGCCGCACGGCCAACTCGAACTGGCGGAGGACGAATCCGCCGTTCTCGTGACGCCCGACAGCCTTGGCTTCGCCGGTCTCCAGCGCTTCCAGCCGGATGCCGGTGAACCTGCCCGGCCCGATCGGGGTGGTGACCACATAGGTGTCGTTCGTGGGATTGACGCCGTCGGCGACGATCGACTTGCTGGCGGTTTTCGTCAGGGTCGCTCCACCGGCGGACGTGAACGTCGTAGGATCCAATGGTTCCCAGCTTGCAGTTTCGTTGGAAAGTTTGGTCTGCCAATTGGTGAATGCCTGCTGGAATTCGGGGGCTTTCAACAAATCAGTCAACTTGTTCTCCGCAGCCTTCTCGGCATCACGCAGGCCGGTGAGTTTTTTCCTTTCGCTGCTGGTGAACACTTTCATTGTGGGCTTTTCGTCGTCCGCGTCGGCGTCCTCGGTGTTGTTCAGGAAAGCCATGACGCGGTAATACTCGACGTTGGTGAACGGGTCATATTTGTGATTGTGACACTGGGCACAGCTGAGGGTGCTGCCCATCCAGACGGCGAAAGTGGTGTTGACGCGATCCACGACGGCTTCGTAGCGGAACTCTTCGTTGTCGGTGCCGCCCTCGGTATTGGTCATCGTGTTGCGATGGAAACCGGTCGCGACACGCTGATCCTGTGTCGCGTTGGGCAGCAGATCGCCGGCGAGCTGTTCGATGGTGAACTGGTCGAAGGGCATGTTCCGGTTGAGCGCGTTAATGACCCAATCCCGATAGGGCCACATCGAGCGGCGGGCATCCTTCTCGTAACCCTGGGTGTCGGCGTAGCGCGCCAGATCCAGCCACTGCCGGGCCCAGCGTTCCCCATAAGCCGGCGAATCCAACAGCCGGGTCACCACTTTCTCGTAGGCAACCGCGCTCCTGTCGTTGAGAAATGAATCCACTTCATCGGGCGAGGGGGGGAGGCCGGTGAGGTCGAGGCTCACGCGCCGCAACAGGATCGCGCGAGCGGCTTCGGGCGATGGCTTGAGCTTTTCGCGATCAAGCTGCGCGAGAACAAAGGAGTCGAGGGCATTGCGCGACCATCTAGGATCGCTGACACGCGGCAAAGCGGGCCGAACCGGCTTCACATACGACCAGTGAATTTTTGCAGCCCGCTCCTGCGGCCCGTCCGCGCCGGGATTGATCCCGGCGATGACGCTAAGGACGAGGAACAATTCTTTCATGTGTGATGCGGCGCATATTACTTCGGGGGCCCATAAAAGACCAGCCTGTTGCGGGCCCTGCCCGCCCAGCGCGCGAAAGGGGCGTCACAATAGTTTTACAAACCTTTGACGGTTGAGTGACAAGGCAGGGCTTAGTTTTAAGTCCAATGAAACATATGAAAACAAAACTCTGCCTTCTCACCCTCCTCGCCACCCAGGTCTCCTTCACGCCGATCCGCGCCGCGGACGGATTGATCGCCCATGAATGGGGAACATTCACTTCCGTCCAGGGCGCCGATGGCATCCAGCTGGAATGGAATCCACTTGTCACGTCCGAGCTGCCGGCATTTGTTTATGATGCCAGCAAACGCCTGGCTTCGCTTCCCGCAGTGCGGGCCTTCGGGGGCAAGGACACATTCGTCACCCGGCAGCGTATGGAGACGCCTGTGATTTATTTTTACTCGGATCGCGAAATGGAGGTCGACGTCACGGTGGATTTTCCGCAAGGCATCGTGACTGAATGGTTCCCGCAGGCCACCCAGGGAATACCGGCGACCGCCAAAGCGCCCGCGCGTTCCAGCCGCAGTCTCATTCGTTGGGACCATGTCCAGGTGCTTCCCCTCAGCCAGCACGGTTCGTTGTCGGACTCGTTGCCCTTCGAGAAATCGGGCAGCCATTATTATGCGGCGCGGGCGACGGACGCCGATTTCCTGCGCATCGACGCTGCTGCGAAAGGCGGGAAAGCAGAGACCGAAAAATTTCTGTTCTACCGCGGGATCGGCAATTTCACAGCGCCGCTGACGCTGACGCAGGGAGCGGACGGCGAATCTTTCACTGTGCAAAACAATGGCAAGGAACCCTTGGGGAATTTGTTTCTTTACACAGTGCGCGGCGATCGGGCGCGGCACATTTACCTCGACAGCCTCGCGCCCGGCGCGACGAAAACCTTGAAGCTGGATGCCGCGCAGAATTTCATTCCCTTGTCGGAAGCGCGCGCGAGCATCTCGGGACAGTTGCGGGAAGCGCTCGTGCGCGAAGGCCTTTACGCGCGGGAAGCCTCGGCGATGGTGCAAACCTGGGACGACTCATGGTTCACCGAGACGGGGACGCGAGTGCTCTACACATTGCCGCGCGCGTGGACGGATCGGGTCCTGCCTCTGACGGTTCAACCGAAACCGCGTGAAGTCGTGCGGGTGATGGTGGGCCGCGCCGAAGCCATCACGCCATCGATGGAATGGGACCTGTTGAAGCAGGTGGTTTATTACAGCGACGGCGATGTCGCCGCGCGCTCGCGCGCGGTTGAGGCGGCGCGGAACCTGGGGCTGGGGCGGTTTATGGAGCCCACGACGCGACGGCTTTTGGCGAAGGAGCCGGTCGGCGAATTCAGCAAGCAGGCGTGGGAACTGTTGCAAGCAGCGAGCAAACCCGCTTCAAAATCGCTGGCCGCACGCTGATCCAATTCACGCAAGCGCGGCCGTGTATCCCGATGTGGTTGGGTTGGATCGAAGCAGGGACGCTCCCTCTCCCGTCCTTCGGACACCCTCTCCTCCATTTCTGAAATGGAGGTGAGGGAAGGGGAGAGGAGGCCGTTTTTGTTGTCGCCCTCGACCAAACGCGTCGGACGGGTCAGACTGGTTTCAAGTCCGATGAAAAAAGTCGCGTTGGTCTTTGTGCTCGCGGTGGTGGCGCCGAGCCTTGTGCTGGCATGGCTGGCGTTGCGATCACTGCGCGATGAACAACTCGTGCTCGAACGCCAGCAGACGCTTCTCTACCAGGCGGTCGCCGAAAATGTCGCCCGGGATGTTTCGGACGCCGTTGCGACGGGCCAACAGTCTTTCAACGAGCAGGTCGAGCAATTCCTCGGTCAGTTCCCGTCCAACGAATGGTCCTATCGTTTTCATCCGGCGCTGCGGAAGTCCTGGCCTCTCGCGGAGGTGGGTTTCATTGTTTCGCTGGATGGGCAGGTTCTGGCACCGTCGCCATTCGATGGCGTCGAGGCGCGGCAGTTCCGGCTCGAGAATGATCGGTTCCTCTGCAATCGCGAAGCCGTCGAGGTTTACTGGAGCACGCCCAAGGGGTCCATTCCGCAAAGCAAATTCGATTCGAAAGACAAGGGCGCCGGGACATCCAAAACGGGCGACGGCCTCAAAACGAAGGAGCCCCGCACGGTCGCGCCGGAGAAGGACGTCTCGGACGATCCAGTCGCGTCGAAACTGGCTCCAGAGGAGGCTCAATTCCAACGGATCGTAGGCGACGCGCGCGAGGGAACGCTGGCGCGGTTTCTGCAGGACAAACTTAAATTGCTGTTCTGGTATCGTCCCCCGCGTGATCCAAAACTGGTCTTTGGCGCGCTGGTCGATTTGAACCGCCTCGCCGAGAAATTGCGCGGATCTGTCACAGTCGAAAAACCATTGGAGGAAGAGGTCTGCGTGGCGTTGCTGGACGATTCAGGAAAGCCGGTGGCATTGTCGCAGTGGGATTTCAGGCCCGACAAGGCGCGTCCCCTCAAGTCATCGCGATTGCCCCGGGATCCGTTTTGGGCGCCGCGCAATTATTTGAAAGGATTTTCGATCGTTGGCACGAACGCGATTCCAAAACCCCCGCCCGCGTCATCGAGCCGGGAAGTGTGGAAACGACCGTTCGTTGCCGCTGAAGTCGGCGAAGTCCTGCCGCACTGGGAGGTCGCGGTTTACCTGCTCAACCCTGCGAAGGCGGGACAGGCGGCCGCTGCGGCGCGGCTCACGCTCGGGTTGTTGATCGGCCTGCTGGTCCTGGCCATCGCCATCGGGAGCTGGCTCATCGCGGCCGACCTGCGGCGGCAACTCACACTCGCCAGGCAGAAAACAGATTTTGTCAGCAA
Source organism: Verrucomicrobiota bacterium (assembly GCA_041166945.1). Lineage (GTDB taxonomy): Bacteria > Verrucomicrobiota > Verrucomicrobiia > Limisphaerales > JADJPG01 > DASTLJ01. The sequence goes on along the minus strand of JBEEGQ010000219.1, from coordinate 26,340 downwards.
TGTTTCCCACGAACTCAAGACGCCGCTGACCTCGATCCGGATGTTCTCGGAGATGCTGGCGGAGGGACGGGTGCAGGACGAGGACAAGCGCCGTCATTTCCTGGGCATTATCAGCGCTGAAGCCGCCCGCCTGACGCGGCTCATCAACAATGTGCTCGATTTCGCCCGCATGGAGCGCGGCGAGAAAAAATACGAATTCACATCGTTCGATTTCGCGGTTTTCGCTCGCGACACAGTGGAATCCTATCGGCCGCATCTGGAAGCGGCCGGATTCACCCTTCAAACGTTATTTCCCTCCATGCCGGTTTTGATCCGGGGCGATCGGGATGCGCTGGCGCAGGTGCTGGTGAACCTGCTGTCGAACGCGGAAAAATATTCAGGCGAGCGCAAGGAGATTCAGGTCGAACTCGAGGTGTCGGGCGACGGCGTTGAGTGGCGGGTGCTGGACCGGGGGCTCGGCGTGCCGCGCGGCTGCGAAGAAAACATTTTTGCGCAGTTTTATCGCGCGCATGATTCTCTCGGCAGTGGCATTCAGGGGTCGGGCCTCGGCCTGACCCTGGCCCGCCAGATCGCCCGGGCCCACGGAGGCGATGTCATTTACAATGCCCGCGACGGGGGCGGCAGTTCCTTCGCACTCCAGTTGCCCGGGTTGAATCAGGCGTGATGGACGCTGGAATTTTGAACAGACAGCCACGACGCGATGAAACCCAAAATTTTAATCATCGAGGATGACCCGCACATCCTTTTGGGGCTCGAGGAAATCCTGAAGAGCGAGGGTTACGAGGTGGTGTCCTGCAACCGCGGTGACAAGGCGCTCGAAGCGGCGGCGCGGCATGCGCCATCGGTGATCGTGCTGGACCTCATGCTGCCCGGGTTGAGCGGTTACGAGGTTTGCAAACAGCTTCGCGCCCGCAAGGTGACGACGCCCATCCTGATGCTGACGGCCAAGGGCCAGGAGATGGACAAGGTAATTGGCCTGGATTTGGGGGCGGACGACTATGTCACCAAGCCATTCGGCGTGCGCGAACTCGTCGCGCGGCTCAATGCCCTTCTTCGACGCGGACAGGCAGGCACGGGCGCGCCGGGGGCGGAGGCGGAATTCAAGATCGGGCCGGTCACCATCATCCCTGCGAAGTTCCAGGTGCGTCGGGGGAAACATGTCGAGGACCTGACGTTGAAGGAATTGAAGCTGCTCCAATTGTTTCATGCGCAGCCGGGGGTGGTCTTCGCGCGGGACCGGTTACTCAATGAGGTCTGGGGCTACAACTATTATGGGACGACTCGCACGCTGGACCAGGTGATCGTGCAGTTGCGGCGAAAACTCGGCGACAACGCCACCGATCCGAAACATCTCATTACCGTCCATGGGGTCGGTTACAAATTGATCGCATGAGGGTCGGCGGTTCCGGGCCGGGCCGCTAAAGTGGGGGCTCGTGAATGCCGATACCGGGGGAGACGCGGCCCCGGAGGCGGAACCGCATCACGAACGAAGGTTTCAGGGCCAGTTTATGCCTGAGCCCGCTGTGGAACCTGCGGGACGCCGGCTGCCTTTGGCGCGGCTTTTCACCAAATCAGCCAGCCGGATGAGCCCAATGAAAGAATTGATTGAGCAGCCGGATTGCCCTAGTGTCTCAATCAACCAGACTACCGATGTCCGCGGATTCCAACAGTTCTCAGCATGCTCTCATTTCCCTGAAAAGGAGCATTGTTGAGTTTTGGCGGCAGCTGCCGAACCGGGGGGTGTTGCTCGGATTAATTGCGGCCTGGATAGTCCTGTTCCAATTCCTCGGAAATTCGACCCTGGGTTATGTCAACAGTCCTTCGATGTTCCGGTGGTGGACCTGGACGATGCACGGCATCCACGACCAGGAACATGCCTACATCATGCCGGCTGTGGTTCTCGTGTTGCTTTGGTACAAGCGGGAGGAACTGGTGGCGTTGCCCAAGAAAGTCTGGTGGCCGGCGCTCCTCATTTTTATCCTGGCGATCGCGGCCCACGTCGCGGGCTATCTCATCCAACAAACACGGCTCTCGGTCGCGGCGTTTTGTGGAGGCATCTATGCGCTGACAGGTCTGTTGTGGGGGGCGGCGTGGATGCGGGCCACGATTTTTCCTTTTTCGCTGCTGCTGTTTTCGATTCCTCTGGGCCCGGGAACGGAGCCTCTGACAGTTCCGTTGCGATTGTGCGCCACGAAAATCACGGGAGTGCTGTGTCACGACGTGCTGGGGATCATGAGAGTGCGCCAGACGGGCAACCTGCTCTACTCGGTGGACGGGGCTTATCAATATGAAGTGGCCGCGGTCTGCAGCGGCATCAAAAGCCTGACCACCATCATGGCGGCGGCGATTATCTACGGATACCTGACATTGCCGACGGTCTGGCGACGGGTGATTTTGTTGGCGCTGGCGGCGCCTTTGGCGGTGGTGGCCAATGTCTGCCGGCTCACGATGATCGTGGTGGCCTCGGAGGCCTTCGGTCCTTCCGCCGGCCACTTTGTGCATTCCAATGGCTGGATCAGCCTCCTGCCGTACATCCCGGCTTTTATCGGAGTGGCCCTGGCCGCCCGCTGGCTGCGCGGCGGACGGAAAGTCCCGACTCAACCTCCCGCCGATGGGCTCATCCTCATTGGGGGCGCCGAGCAGAAGTCATGAACCGCGAAGGCAAACTGGTTCTGATCGCGGGTTTGCTCACGATCGCCCTGACCGCGGGGGCTTTGACCCGCATACGCAGCGCGCAAAAGTTGGGGGAGCCGGGCGTCCGGGTGGTCGCCCAAAATATTTATCGCGAGGATGGCGCGCTGGTGGACACGAACAGCGTGCCGCTACCGGAAAACCTGCTCGATTGTCATTCCCGAGTGATCCCTCTCACCACCAATGAATTGAACTGGCTGCCTCCGGACACGATTTATGGACGGCGTTTGTACATGGGAGCGGACGGATTTGGGATGCAGTTGAGCGTGGTCCTGATGGGCCGGGACCGGACCAGCATCCACAAGCCCGAGTATTGTCTCCCCGGGCAGGGCGCAAAAATTGTGACGACGACGTCACTGACCATTCCTGTTCTGGAGCCGCATCCGTATGCGCTGCCGGTGACGCGGTTCACGATTTCGCAGGAGGTTGAAGGCAAACGCCAGCAGCGCCAGGGGTTTTACGTTTATTGGTTCGTGGCCGACGGGCATATCACGGCCGATCACAACGAGCGCATGCTGCTGATGACGAAGGATCTTTTGACAAAGAGCACGCTTCAACGGTGGGCTTATATCTCGTGTTTTAGTTACTTCCCGCCGGGGCAGGAGGAGGCGACTTACGCCCGGATGAGCCAGCTGATCGCGGCCGCCGTTCCGCAATTCCAGCTGGCGGCCGGTTCCTCAGCGGCATCCGAATCTCGCCGATGAGACATACACCCATGGCCATGAGAATTTCCCCTCCAGAATCCGGGCGTCAACCACCCTGCCATTCCGTCCGATGACCCTCTGATTATGTTGCGGCGCGATCGCCAACTGCGGACGCAGATTTGCCAGTTGAAAGACGCGGCGCTCTTCGCGCTCGCCCTCTGGCTGGCGCACGCGTGGCGGTCCCATTTTCCGGAACACATCCTTTTCCTGAAATTCGAGCCGATCGATTCCTTTGACGCCTTCGTTTGGTTGTATCTCATCATCATTCCGGGCGCGCCGCTGGTGCTGGAAACCCAGGGTTTTTATCAGCGGCCGATGTCGGCGACGCGGCGGGAGACAGCCTGGTTATTGTTCAAGGGCTGCTTTATGACGGCGGTCGGGGTGGTCGTGTTTCTTTTCCTCTTCCGTTATTACAACCTCGCCCGCGGTGTCATCGTGCTGTTTGCCGCGATCAGTTTTGTCCTCGTTTTTCTCAGCGAGGAATTGATGCGGATATTTTACCGGAGCCGGCTGGGGGTGCTTCAGATCAAACGCCGGATGTTGCTGGTGGGCGCGCCTGTGGATCGGATCCGGTTGCGCGACGAACTGCGGCACAAAGGCATCGACCACATCGAGTTGGTGGGCGAGCTGGATTTGAACATGAGCGCCATTCCGGGACTGGTCAAGCTGCTGCACGAAACGTCCGCCAATGGCGTTATTATCAACGCGCGGCATACGGTGTTTGGTGAGGTGGAAAAAGCCATCCAGGCGTGTGAGATCGAAGGGGTCGAGGCGTGGCTCGTCGCCGATTTCTTCAAAACGCAGGTTTCCAACACGAGCCTGGACGATTTTTACGGACGACCGGTGCTCGTTTTTCGTTCCGCGCCGGAAGCGTCGTGGGAAGGGTTGTTCAAACAGATGCTCGACCTGGTGCTCGCCTCGATCATGGTCTTGCTGTTGATGCCGATTTGGCTCGTGGTGCCCCTGGCCATCCGCCTGAGTTCGCCCGGACCCATCCTGTTCCGACAGCGCCGGTGCGGTCTCAATGGGCATCCGTTCACCATGCTGAAATTTCGGTCCATGGTCAGCGACGCCGAGCAGCGTCAACACGAACTGGCCGCGCTCAACGAAATGGGAGGCCCCGTCTTCAAGGTCACCAACGATCCGCGTGTGACCCGGATCGGCCGCTGGCTGCGCAAATATTCGATCGACGAATTTCCGCAGCTGATCAATGTGCTGCGCGGCGAGATGAGCCTCGTCGGGCCGCGTCCGTTGCCCGTGGACGAAGTCGAGCGCTTCGACGACCCATCTCAACGCCGGCGCCTGAGCGTCAAACCGGGATTGACCTGTCTCTGGCAGGTCAGCGGCCGCAATAACGTGCGCGATTTCAGGGATTGGGTGCGTCTGGATCTCGAATACATCGACAACTGGTCGCTCTGGCTGGATTTAAAAATCCTGTGGCGCACCATTCCTGTCGTGCTCGCGGGCACCGGCGCAAAGTAACGCCGGGCGTTGGAGGTTAAGGCCGCCCTGAGGCGGGCGGATTTCTAAACCCGATACATCTCGGGCTTGAGCACCCCGACGAATGGCAGGTTTCGATACCGTTCCGCGTAGTCGAGCCCGTAACCGATCACGAACAAATCGGGAATCTTGAACCCGACGTAATCGGCCCGCACGCGTTCCACGCGGCGCGATGGTTTATCGAGTAACACACAGGTTTTGATGCGGCGGGGACTCAATTTCCGGAGCTTGCCGAGAACCCGTTTCATCGTGCGGCCGGTGTCGAGGATGTCATCCACCAGGAGCACATCACGACCGCGCACATCGAGCCGCAGTTCCTTTGTGAACACCAGTTCGCCTGAGGTCGTGCCTGCGCCATAACTCGACACGCCGATGAAATCCAGGCGCAGCGGGAGTGACAAGTGCCGGATCAAATCGGCCAGGAACAGGACGGTGCCGTTGAGAAGGGAGACCACCACCATCTCGTGCCCCCTGAAGTCGCGTTCAATCTCGCGCGACATTTCGCGGATGCGCGCTGCGATTTGGACATCCGTGATCAGCACGCGATCCACTTCGCGTCTCCATGGCGGGGGCACATGATGATCGGAGGAAAGGTCCGGGGTGGCGGGGGAAGGAAACGGGACGCATTGGGGCGCGGAATATTTCGCCACTCCTTTTCGCGACTTGCCGGTCAACCGGGTTGCTTTGGTCATGTTCAGGCCGGGAACGCCGGAGTCAGATATGCCGCGAGTCGTCGCGGGCTTTTTGGGTGGAACCGGAATCCTGCCGGTGGAGATTGCCCTCGTTTTTTTCGGACAGGCTTGGAACCCGCGAAGCGGGTCGGGCATTTGGCATAAGCGATCATTTCGGCCGCAGGCAGCGGAGGCAAGAGCAAACGCGCCGTCATCCCTCCAGCAAGCGTCCCGGGGCGAGTTCGATCTTTGACGCAATGTCCTCAGGAATCACCGTCGCCCGCATCGCACCCTCGCTGTCGTGGGAGACGCATACCACCGTCAATCGGCCGCGCGCCACCTCCTCCTGCCCGCTGGCCGTCACCCGGTAAAACCGGAATTGATACGCGAGCGCCTTCGACCGTTTTTCGATCACCAACAGGTGGATCTCCACCTCATCCTCAAATCGCAAGGGCTTATGGTAGTCACACGACGCGTGAACCCGCGGCCACCCGACGCGCGGGATGCGTTCGCGATCAAAAATGGAAAATCCGATGGCGCGGAAAAAGCCATGCTCCGCCGTCTCCATGAAGCGAAAGAAATTCGAGAAGTGCATGATACCGGCCATGTCGGTATCGCTGAATTCGACGCGTCGCCGCGCCTTGAACTCGTAAACCATGTTGAACAGGTTAGATATCTGACACTTGGTTGGCGATCGGAAAACCCCTTCCTGAGCTCCGCGCTTTCAACGCTGTGAACTCCGCCACCACTCGTGTCGCCATCTGATCGATGCCAAAGCGGGCGACGACAGCTTCGCGGCCGCGACGGCCGAGTTCGAGCGCGCGCGCCGGATCGAGCAGCAACGGTTCGATCGCATCCGCCAGGGCGCGGGCATCGCCCGCATCACACAACACGCCGCCGCCCGTTGTCGCCAGGATTTCCGGGAAAGCCGCATGCCGCGGCTGGACGACCGGCACCCCCGATGCCATCGCTTCCAGCAGGTAAAGCCCGAAGGCCTCCCCGTACAGCGCCGGCGTCGAGAACACGGTCAGCTTGCGAAAAAATTCCAACTTCTCATCGCGATCGACGTTCAGAAAAAAATGGACGTGGTCGAGCACACCTGCGGCCCGCAACTTTTGTTTTTGTTCGGTGACAAAAGGTTCGTCGGACGGCCCGCAGCCGCCCCCCACGTGCAGGCGCAGCTCGCGCCCGCTCTCCCGTTTCTTCAGCTCGATAAAGGCATCCACCAAAACATCGAGGCCTTTCTCGCGACAGAGCCGGGCGAAATAGCCGAGGACCGGATAGGGCATCGCCGATTTGGCCCCCGTAAATCCAGCCAGGTTGATCCCCTCGGGCGCCATTCGAACCCGCTCCGGCTTCAAGTGCAGACGGCGGCTCATCAATTCAGCGAAATAATCGGAAGGCGGCAGGAACAGGTCCACTTCACGGCAACGTTCCGCCAGAATTTGCCAGGCCTGTTCACGAATGGGGCTGGGCAATCCGTCGAGAAAATTGTCTTCGCCGGCCAGAAGACAGGCGATGGGCACCTGGAGCGCGGCCTTGATTTGACGGGCCATTCCCACCAAGAGCGCGTTGGACAAACAGACGACATCGGGGCGGGGCTGTGTTTTTAGCCAATCGATGAGCGCCTCGAGTTCGCGCGCCTGGTTCCCTTCCTCCCCGCGAATCATCGAAAGGACGAGGTCACCGACATCGGCTGCGCGGGTTTGCGCCGCGCGACCGGTCACCCACTTGAGCAACATCCGCGATTCGAGAGGACGCAATGCCCATCGGGGGAGGCGTCGAAACCAGGGATATTTTTGTTCGAGATAAACATTGATGCCGCCGAAGAACAGGCGGGTGTGGGCGCTTTGATCCGGTTCGTCGAGCGTGAGTGGCAGGTAGAGCGGCACCATGAGTGCCTCGTGGCCTGCGCGGCGAAGTTCGGCCACCAGCGCGTTGTCGCGAAAGCAACCGCCGCAATACATCGCGCCAGCCCCAGGCGTGATCTGGACGATGTTCATCGCGAGGGTGGGCCGCCCGGCTTTCGCAGTCTGAGAAGGAGTGACAGGGGTCCGGCGTGAGCCATTTAGTGGGCCGCGGCCCCGAGCGGCTTTGTCGATTCCAGAAGCCGGTCGATGACCTTCTCGACCGATATGCCTTCAGCCTCCGCCCGGTAGTTGATGAGAATGCGATGGCGCAACACCGGGTGGGCCAGCGCGCGAATGTCATCGGCTGTCACGTGCGCGCGGCCATTGAGCAGGGCGCGCACCTTTCCTCCGAGCACCAGGAATTGTCCCGCGCGGGTCCCGGCGCCCCAGCTGACCCATTCGTTCACGAAATCGGGCGAATTCGTTTGCTTGGGTCTGGATGCCGCCGAAAGCCGGACGGCATAACGGGCGATGTCCTCGGCGATCGGAACCTTGCGAACCACCTCGTGAAAGCGCAGCACATCCTCACCGGTGAATAATGGCTCGATGGCTGCCGGAGCCTTCGAGGTCGTCTGGGTGACCACCGCGACCTCGTCATTTTCGGGAAGATAATCGATCACCACATTGAACATGAACCGGTCCAACTGCGCCTCGGGCAGGGGATAAGTGCCCTCCATTTCGATGGGGTTCTGTGTCGCCAGGACGAAGAAGGGTTCCGGCAGCACATGACGGACACCGGCGGCGGTGACTTGATGTTCCTGCATCGCCTCGAGGAGGGCCGCCTGCGTCTTGGGCGGCGTGCGATTGATCTCATCCGCCAGGATCATGTTCGCGAAGATCGGGCCAGGCAGGAACCGCAGTCGCCTGCCCTCGGCGCCATCCTGCAATATCTCCGTCCCGGTAATGTCCGCGGGCATCAGGTCGGGGGTGAATTGGATCCGCTGGAATTTAAGATGAAAAATTTGGGCCAATGATTTGACCAGGAGCGTCTTTGCCAGGCCGGGCGCGCCGGTGATGAGACAATGTCCTCCGGCGAACAGGGCGATCAGCATCTGTTCGATGACAGGATCCTGCCCGATGATGACCTTTCCCAGCTCGGCGCGGATACGAGTGCGGCCCGCGACGAGCTGTTCGACGGTCTGCTTTTCGGAAATAGGGCTGGTTGATGCTTCCACGATGGTTCCTGGGTTCGGTTCGTGCGGCCTATTGATGGAAGCTCGCTGAACGGGCGGCGAGGAAAAAGTGAGCGGAGGCTTAAAGTTTTTCGAGCCAGAAGTCGATTCTTTCTGTGTCGGGCAACCCTGCGATGCGCACGGGAAATCCGGCAATGGGAAACTCAAATCATGAAAATGTCGACGCTCGGAAAGCCTCAAGCTGGCAACATCCGGATTCTCTTCGCTCTCGTCATCGCGATGGGCGCGGCCTTCTGGTATGGCGGCCAGGGGGTCTATACCTCCCTTCGAAATCGCCGGCCCGTGCAGCTGGGCATGGCGGATCTGGTCCACGGCCGCCCTTCGGCCCATTGGCTAGTCCTGACAAATGCCGAGCTCGCCATCTATGACGCCGCCTGGAAAATCCGCCGCTCAAAATACGAGCCTGCCTCGGGCGGTCATATCACCGAAGGTTACATCCCCTTGCGCGCGCCCGGCCAATCGCTGAGCGACCGATGTTTCGCCGTCCTGGCCACCACCGATCCATCCACTCTGGCGCTCCTCGAAGAGTTGCGAAACGTAAAGGATGAAACCGGAATGGCGAAATTTGTGGTCAACCATAAATCCGAACTGAAGCAGCAGCGTCAGGTCTCCGGCCTGGTCCGCTTCGGGATCCAAAGCGGCAACGAAGCGGGCAAACTGGGCGGTCTCCAAAAAAATCTCGCCCCCAACTTCATCGTGCTGGCCGATGGCGGAAAGCCCAATTTGACACAGAGCGTGGGATTGCTGCTCGTCGGCTTTCTTATCGCCGGCGGCCTGGGAATGGTGGCCGTCAACCGGTCCAGGACCGGCGCCAGCGCCACCTGAAAATTGTTCGTTCTCTCCTCGACCGAGGGTGCGGCGCCCTGTTCGGTGTCGACCCTTCAGGGCGTCCGGGACCCCGCTCCACGCAACTGAGGGCGCCCTGAAAAGGGGCACGTTCGTCAAGGGTTGGGTAAACGCGCGTTTACATCTTTTCAATGCTGCCATCGGCATGTAAGACTTCGCCATGCCACACGTGGCGGGGTCTAATGAGCGCGTTCTGCGCGGCATCCCGGTTTCAACGGGCGTCTGCCGCGGGCGCATCGTCGTCCTCAGTCACCCCCAGGATAACGTCATTCTCCGCCACGAACTGCCCGCGCGCGAAGCCCCGGCACAATTGCAACGCCTCCAGCAGGCCCTCATCGATACCCGCCGCGAGATCCAGGAAGTTCAGCGCCAGGTGAGCAAGGGCCTCGGCGCCCAGGATGCCAGCATTTTTGATGCGCATCTGATGGTCCTCGATGATCCGATGCTGCTCGATGAGGTGACAAAACTCATCAACGAGCAACATGTCACCGCTGAATACGCCTTCAAGCAGACCGCGGAGAAATTCGCCCGCACGCTGGCGGCGATCCACGACGAATATCTGCGCGAGCGTTCGACTGACATGCGCGATGTGACGTCCCGGGTGTTGAATCATCTCCTCGGCCGCACCGAGGAGGGCGTCCTGCATCGCCTCAAGGAACCGTGCATCATCATTGCCCAGGACCTGACCCCGACGCAGACCGCGCAGCTCGACAAAAAAATGGTGCTGGGATTTGCGACCGATGCCGGCAGCCGGACATCGCATACGGCCATCATGGCGCGTTCGCTGCGCATCCCGGCGGTGGTGGGTTTGCAGGCCGCGACCCGCGAACTGGTGAGCGGCCATTACGCGCTGCTCGACGGTTTCAACGGGCAGCTCGTCATCAATCCTACTGATCAGACGCTGTTCGAATACGGCCAGCTCGTGCGGCGGCACGTCAATTTCGCCGAAAAACTCAAGGACACCCTCGATAAGCCCGCCATCACCCTCGACGGCGCGCATGTCACGCTCTCCGCCAACGTGGAGCAGCCGTCGGACACGGACGCCGTTATCGCCAGCGGGGCCGAGGGCGTGGGCCTTTTTCGCACTGAATATCTGTTCATCAACCGCGACACACTGCCCAACGAAGAGGAACAATTCTGCGCCTACCGACAGGTGGCGGCTGCCCTGAAACCCGCCGCGGTGATCATTCGCACGCTCGATCTCGGCGGGGACAAGTTTCTTTCACACCTCAATGTGCCGCAGGAGATGAACCCGTTCCTCGGCTGGCGAGCCATTCGTTTTTGCCTCGAGGAACGCGCGATTTTTCGGGCTCAGCTCCGCGCCATTCTCCGCGCCAGCATCGAGGGCAACATCAAGATCATGTATCCGATGATCTCCGGCCTCGATGAGCTGAACCAGGCCAATGCGTTCCTCGAGGAACTCAAGATCGAGCTGGATCGCGAGGGCGTGGCGTACGATCCCGACATCGAAGTCGGCGCCATGATCGAGATTCCCAGCGCCGCCCTCGCCGCCGGAGCACTCGCCAAGCGCGTCCGTTTTTTCAGCATCGGCACCAACGATCTCATCCAGTACTCCCTCGCCGTCGATCGGCTCAACGCCAAGATCGCCCACCTTTACGAACCCACCCACCCCGCGATCGTCCGGCTCATCAAAATGACTGCCGACGCGGGCCTGCGGCATGGGGTTTGGACGGGCGTCTGTGGTGAGATGGCCGGTGACCCGGTTTTAACGCCTCTGCTGCTGGGCTTGGGAGTGACCGAACTCAGCGCCGCGCCGTCTGTCGTCCCCCAGCTTAAATATCTGATTCGCCGCCTTAAGTTGAAGGAGGCCGAGGTGCTGGCGGCGTTTGCGCTCGAATGCGAATCGGGTGCGGAGATCCTGGCTCGTTGCCAAAAGCTGGTCCGTGGAGTGGCGCCAGGTCTTTTCGAGCACCTGGGCCCGTGAATCGTCGTCGATTTAAGCCGTGGCAGTCGAGGTAACCAGACGCCAACTGATCGTTCGATTGAACGCGTTCGATTTTGGCACGACCCCGACGTCTGCGTCTAGCGGCCGGTCGGATTGATGATCTCGCTCATCTTGAAGATGGGCAGGAACATGCAGACGGCGATGCCGCCGACAGTGACTCCGAGGAAAACGATGAGGAGCGGCTCGATAAGCGACGTGAGCCCGCCCAGCGTCGTTTCGATTTCATCATCCAGGAAGTCGGAGATGCGCTCGAGCATGTTCTCGATTTTGCCGGTCTGTTCGCCAGCCGTCACCATTCGAATGATCATCACGGGGAAAACCGGGTGCTTGCCGAGGGCGACCGAGATGCCCTCGCCGCGCTCGATATCCGTTGCGGCGGCGCGCACGGCTTTTTCCATGACGACGTTGCCGACGGTGTTGGAGACGATTTGAAGGACTTCGAGGATCGGGACGCCCGAGCGGACCAGGGAGGCGAGGGTGCGCGTGAAACGGGCCAGGCAGATTTTGTGGGCGATGGAACCAAAAATGGGGAGCTTAATGCGCGTGCTGTCCCAGAATTCGCGGCCTCTTTTGGTTTTGATCCACGAGAACCATGCGTATCCGATCGCCACCACGGCCGCCAGCAGGTAGACAAGATACGACTTCACCAGGTTGCTGATGTTGATCAGGAACTGGGTCGGGCCCGGGAGATGGGAGCCGAAGCTTTTGTAAACGTCCCCGAACACCGGCACCACTTTTACGAGCAGAAAGATGGTGATCCCGATCGCGACGATCGTGACGGCCGTCGGATACATCATCGCCGACTTGACCTTCTTGCGGAGCTTGGCGGTGTTTTCGAGGTAGGTGGCTAGTCGCGAAAGAATTTCCGCCAGCAGACCGCCGCGTTCGCCGGCGCCAACCATGCAGACGTAAAGTTTGTTGAAGGTCTTGGGATGTTTGACAAGCGCCTCGGAGAAGCTGTCGCCGCCCTCGACCCGTGTGCAGACATCCTTGATGGTATCCCGCATGACCTTGTTGGTCGTCTGGTCGGCAAGGGCTTGGAGCGATTGGACCATGGCCAAACCGGCATCGATCATGGTCGCGAGCTGGCGGGTGAAAATGACGAGGTCGGCCAGGGCGACGGAGCCGCCGGCGGTCTTGCCCTTGCGGCCGATCTTTTCCTGGATGGACAGGACCAGCAAATTCCGGTTGAGCAGCGCGGCGATGGCCGCCTGCTCGTTTTGAGCCTCAAGCGTGCTGCGGATTTCCCGCCCGCTTCCCGCTTCCCGCGCAACGTAACTGAATGACGGCATAGCTAAAATTCTCGACCGACGTTGGCTCGTTAGCACCACCCGGGCCACCGGTCTTCCGGCGCCCCAGGAATGGCATTCCTGTTTCCAGACCTGTTCACAGCATCAAGGTGGTCTCTGTTCCCAAAAGACTTCGGCCGATTAGGGAGTTTTCTTTAGCCTCTTTTCTACACAGCCGGTGGATCGCTTTGGGACAGCGCCAGCCTCATCCGCCAAATTCAATCCTGCCGGGGTGGTTATCGAACCGGAAATCCAAATCCTCAAATTCTATTTTACCCCGGCCCTGTTGGGTCCGGCAGCCGTTCCCGTCTGCCCATCACAGGCTCCCGCGCGTGACACCCAGCTGCCTCAACAGCTTTAGTTCACGCCAGACGTCCGCCCCCGTGATTTCCCCCCGTAACAACTGACCGTATTTCTTCAGGGTCGTGACCGCCTGCTCGGGTGTCTCGTTGACGAACTCGATGCGGAAATGCCAGACGCCCAGCCCGAGCAGGCGTCCCACCTGTTCGGCCCCCGTCTGCGCCAGCGCGTTGAAAATCGTGTTGCGGCAGCCCACGTCGGCCTTGAGCGGGTGCTCGGCGCCGACCCGGTCGCGCAGTCGAACATCGTGTTTGTCGCAGGGCCGTCCGCAGTTCGTGTGGTCAGTGCCTTTCGACAGAAAGGCGCAAAAAACACAGTGCTCCATGTGAAACATGGGCATGTGCTGGTGCACGGTGACTTCGAACCACCCCGGCGGCGCCCCTTCCAACAACGCTTCCAGCTGGGCCGGATTCAGGTCGTAGCTGGCCGTCAGCCGTTCCAGGTTCCATGTCCGTTTGAAATGTTCCGCGGTCAGCGCGTTGGCCACGTTCAACGAGAAATCGCCGACGCGCCGGCTTCCGGCAAAGAAATCGAGATGATCGTAATTCCGGACCAGATAGCCGTCAGCCTCGCTCGCGCGGACCTGTTTCAACGTCCATTCCTCTCCCGATTTGAAAATGCGGGGTGGAGCGACCCAAATTTCGGACGCGGCCGCGCCGGGTGGCCGGGACTCCGCGCGCGAACGCGCCACCGCTTCGCGATATTTCTTCGGGTCCTCGAAATCGCAATAAACGATGCGCACTCCTGCCTTCAACACGGCGTCGAGCTGAAACAAATCCCGGACGAGCACGATTAATTCGGGGTCGCCTGAATGGGCTTTTGGCGGCGGTTTTTCGATCGACAACAACTCCGCTTCGGAAAGCGGTGGCCCTTCTGCCCAACGTTTCACCTGTGCGCGTTGCCGATCCAGTTCCACCACCGCCTCCCGGCGCAGCCGGTTCAATTCGCTGACCGGCAGCATCACGGGGCCTTCGAGACGATTGTTGAGTTGCCGCAGTTTGAACGGGGTGCCGCCCAATCGCCCGAGCTGCGCTCTTAATCGGTCCGCATCCAGTGGATGGTTCTCGGCAGTCGTCAGCGGCATCGTGGATTGACCGCGAGCCACGTGACCTTCGTCATCGCGCACAAACCAAGTGAGCGGCTGGCCGGCGCGCCCATGAACCTCCGCATCCACCGGCCGTTGGAATCTCGGTTGCTCGCCGGCAAACGTCTGCCGGAGCCGGCGGTCGAGCTCCGGATCGCTCGTCTTCCAGATGAGATCCCCCGGCTTCACCCGGGAGAAATCGACCGCCTCGCGCAGGAAAGTCAGGGACACTTCGTTCGAGCCCTTGAACTGGGGAGGCTGAATTTCGTAAACGCGGCCGCCCTCCTCCTTCTCCGCCGGATGCCCCGCATCGAACACAATGCCGTCCCCGGCCTTCAGCGGTCCCTGAAGCTGAACAAAAACGCGTTCGCCCTGCACGCGGCCCACTTCACCGATGAACACGCCGCGTTTTTTTCCGAACCGCGCATGCACCAGTTGCTGGTTGTCGATCCCCCGAAACCATCCGGTGGAAAGACCGCGCGAAAAAGCCATCTCCATCTCGTAGCGCACGATCTCCGGACTGCAATCCCGCGAGTCACCTTTCAGAGTGTCGAGAGCCTGTCGGTAAACCCGTGTGATGCTGGCGACGTATTCCGGTGTCTTGAGGCGGCCTTCGATCTTGAGTGACGCCACTCCTGACGCGGCCAATGCCGGCAGCAATTCCAACCCGGCCAGATCCTGCGGGCTCAGCAGATATTTACGGTCGCCCAACGGAACGGTCTGTCCATCGCAGATGAGATCATACGGCATCCGGCAGGCCTGCGCGCATTCACCGCGGTTCGCCGATCGCCCGCCCAATGCTTCGCTCGTCAGGCATTGACCTGAGTACGCCACGCAGAGTGCGCCATGCACAAAAACCTCGAGGGGTAGCGAGCGGTCCTTCACCACGCCGTCTGACAGATCTTTTTGAATCGCATCGATCTCTCTTATCGAGCATTCGCGCGCCAGCACGACCAGTTGGCAGCCCAAATCGCGAGCGAATGCCACCCCGCTGGCGCTCGTGACCGTCATTTGCGTCGAGGCATGAATGGGAAAATCCGGGGACAGCCTCCGTATCAGGCGGCAGATGCCGGCGTCCTGCACGATGGCTGCATCGACTCCGGCCGCGATGAGAATGCGCAGGCATTGCGCAGCCTCTGCCAGTTCGTTCTGGAAAATCAGCGTGTTGAAAGTGACATAACCCTTCACTCCCCGGCGGTGCAGAAACTCCATCAGCTTCGGCAAATCCGCCTCGGTGAAATTATGCGCCCGCATCCGCGCGTTAAACCTTTCCAGCCCGAAATAGATGGCATCCGCGCCATTTTCGACCGCGGCCTTGGCGCATTCCCAATCACCCGCCGGCGCCAGCAACTCGGGCAGGCGGAGGCCCACCGCCGATGCGATCGGAGAAGTGGGGCTGGCTTGCGTATCCGCGCTCATGTCGAATGGGCAGCTTAACAGCCACCACCGGCTGACACAAAGCCTCTTTGCGCCCGGCCCGCACCGTTCTGCTCTCGCACCCGCTCCTCGGTTTCGGTTAACTCCGGAAATGCGCGTCTTGATTGTCGGGTGCGGTTACGTCGGCCTGCCCCTGGGGGGCGAGCTCGTAAAGCAGGGACATCACGTCGTCGGCCTCCGTCGCACCGACTCCGCCTCGGTGGAACTTAGGGCCGCGGGAATCGAGCCGGTCATCGCCGACATCACCCGTCCCGAAGACCTGGCCCGTTTGCCGGGTCCGTTCGATTGGGTCGTCAATACGGTTTCCTCGAACAAAGGTGGCGTGGAGGAATACCGCGAAGTTTACCTGAACGGCACCCGCCATTTGATCGAATGGCTCCAGTCGGTCCCCTTGAAGAAGTTCGTTTACACCGGCAGCACCAGTGTTTATGGGCAGGTCGATGGCGAACTCGTGAAGGAGGATTCGCTGGTCGCGCCGCAAAATCCCACGAGCCAGTTGCTCGTCGAAACCGAACGGCTGCTGCTCGACGCGGCCGTGGCGCTGAAATTTCCCGCGGTCATCCTGCGGGTCGCGGGCATCTATGGACCTGATCGAGGGCATCTTTTCCTTCAGTATCTCCGGAACGAGGCCCGGCTCGCCGGGAAGGGGGAGCGTCTCATCAACATGATCCATCGCGATGACCTCGTCACAGCCATCATCGCTGCTTTGAAAAATGGGCGGCCCGGCGAGATCTACAACGTCGTGGATGACGAGCCGGTCGCGCAGGTCCATTTTTTCAGGTGGCTTTCCGAAACGCTTGGAAAATGGATGCCGCCTGCCGCGCCCCCTTCGGAGACGGCGGATCGAAAGCGGG
The DNA here is from genome assembly GCA_041166945.1 of Verrucomicrobiota bacterium. Classification (GTDB taxonomy): domain Bacteria; phylum Verrucomicrobiota; class Verrucomicrobiia; order Limisphaerales; family JADJPG01; genus DASTLJ01. Next base: position 9,835 of record JBEEGQ010000219.1, on the reverse strand, counting down.
GCCGCACCAACAAACGGGTCAGTAATCGCAAATTAAAAATGGAACTCGGTGTGCCGCTCAAGTACCCGAATTTCCGTCAGGGCTACACCGCGGAGATCACGAGGCTCGATCGGGCCGGGCTTTTGAAAATCGACGACGAGCCCCGATAATCCGTGGCGGGGGCTTTTCAAACCGCTTCGGCGTTCGCACGAACCTCGGATCCTTTTCATCCCTCGCGCTCTGACTGTCAAAAGCGCCTTCGGACCCGTCCCGTTTCTTGACGACTCGGCTTTCACCGTTAGACTCCGCGTCATGCTGTTGATTGTTGTCCCCGGGCGCCGTGACGGTCCGCGCAATGACGCGGAACCGGGGCCACTCCGCGTTTGATTCCCGCTGATTACCATCCGCAATGAGAAAGCCCTCGCTCGTCATTATTTTTTTCACGGTCTTCATCGATTTGATCGGTTTTGGAATCGTGCTGCCATTGCTGCCGACCTACTCGAACAAGTTTGGAGCATCGGGATTTCAAGTGGGCCTGCTGATGGCTTCGTATTCGCTGATGCAGCTGCTTTTTGCACCGCTGTGGGGCGCCTGGTCCGACAGGGTGGGGCGGCGTCCGGTGCTTTTGGTGAGCTTGGCGGGCAGCACGATTTCCTACGGCATTTTTGCCATCGCCTCGGGCATGCAGGGGCCGGCCGCGCTGGGCATGATTTTACTGGCGCGTTCGTTCGGAGGGATCTGCGGCGCCAACATCACCGTGGCGCAGGCTTACATCGCCGACATCACCACCCCTGAGGAACGCTCGAAAAAAATGGGGCTGATCGGCATGGCGTTCGGAATGGGATTCATCATCGGGCCCGCCCTGGCGGTGATATCTCAATGGAAACTGGGGCCAACAGGACCGGGATGGGTGGCGTGCGCGATCTGCGCGGCGAATTTCATCGCGGCGCTGGTGCGCCTGCCGGAAAGCTGGAAGCCCGGGGCGCTGGCCGCGACACGGCGCGCCCGCTGGCAACAGTTCAAACACACCATCGCCCAGCCAAAAATCGGTTTTCTCGTCCTGACGTTCTTCCTGGCGACATTCGGTTTTACCTGTTTCGAGAGCACTCTCGGCTTGCTCATCCAGCAGGATTTCAAATTGAACCATGACGATTCGTCGAAGGCCAACGCGGTGCTCTTTTGCTTCGCGGGCATCATTGGCGCCTTCGTGCAGGCCGGCCCCATCGGACGGATGGTCAAACAATTGGGCGAACCCCGTCTCATCGCAGGAAGTTTGATCATCTTTGGGCTCAGCATGGCGCCCTTGCCGTTCATCCATGGCGACGCCCGTCTCGGATGGGGTGTGCTGCTCAGCGCGGCGGGATTGCCATGGTGGCTCCTTTTGTTCTTCGTCGGCTGGCTGGCCGTCGGCTCCGGGTTGACCCGGCCCCCCCTGTTCGGGCTCCTCTCCATCCTGACGCCGTCGCACGAGCAGGGCGCCACCATCGGAGTGGCGCAAAGTGCAGGAAGTCTCGCGCGCGTGATCGGTCCGCCGCTGGCCGGATTTCTCTACGACCGGCATCCAGCCTGGCCTTACGTCGGCGTCGCAGTCCTGGCGCTGTTCACCGGACTGGCTGCCTGGAATTCATTGGTGCGCGACGAAGCAGCCTTGTTGGCAGCGAAGCGGACAATCGCCTAACCGAATCATTCCAGGCCGCACGCCTTCCTCGCACGCTGCAGGACCGTCTTCGCAATCACCCGGGCCCGCGTCGCGCCGTCGTTTAGCACCGATTGCACGTGGTCCATGTTTGCCGCCAGCTCCGCCCGCCGCGCTCGAGCCGGGGCAAAATAAGTCCAGTAATGCTCGAACAACGCCTTCTTTAGATCGCCGTAGCCAAGGCCGCCCGCGCGCAGGCGCTCCTCAAAATCGGCCGCCACGTCCGCCGGCGCCACCAGTTTCAACAGCTTGATAGCGAGATTGTTCGCGGCGTCCGGCTTCGGCTCCTGGGGCGATCGGCTGTCCATCACGAGCGCCATGATTTTTTTCCGAATTGCTTTCTCGTCGCCGAAAATCTCAATCGTGTTGCCGTAACTTTTGCTCATCTTTTGGCCGTCCGTGCCCGGAACCGCCGCCGTCTCCTCGCGAATCTGCGGGAGCGGCAACAGGAAGGTGGGTCCATAGAGCTCGTTGAACTTCACGGCGATGTCGCGGGTGACTTCCACGTGCTGTTTCTGATCCCGGCCGACCGGCACAATGTTCGAGTCGAATATCAGGATGTCCGCCGCCATGAGGACCGGGTAGTTGAACAGGCCGTGATTGGGCGAAATCCCATGCGCGATCTTGTCCTTGTACGACGTGCATTTCTCCAGGAGGCTCATCGGTGTCACCGTCGTCAACAGCCAGGTTAACTCGGTGACCTCGGGCAGGTCGGACTGCCGCCAAAAGACGCTTTTCTTCGGATCAAGACCGCAGGCGAGAAAATCGAGCGCCACATCCAGCGTATTTTTCCGCCGCTCCACACCATCGAAGAGCGAGGTCATCGAATGATAATCGGCGATGAAATAAAAAGCCTCGCCCTGCTCCTGCAATTCGATGGCGGGGCGCATCATCCCGAAATAATTGCCCAGGTGCAGGGCCCCGCTGGGTTGGATGCCGGAGAGAATTCTCATGTCGCGACGCTAACAGCGTGGGAAAATCCGTTCAAACAAGTTTGACCGCGCTCGCAGACAACCGCGGCTCGCGCGCCAGCACGCAGCATCCAGGATCCAGCCGGCGCGCCAGGGCGAAGAAACTGCGGCATTGCTCGGCATCCCCCCCGCGGGAATGGGCGATGCCGATATAACAGGCGTCCAGCGCCTGGTTTTTTTTGTCATCTTGCTCGTGAAACGCCTCGTGGAGCAGTTTTAATCCCGCATCCAGATCTCCCAACTCGACCAGGACCATCCCGCGGGTGCCTTTAAAAGCTGCCATCCAGGGCTGACGTTCGAGCGCGAGACGCGAACCCGCATCCGCCTCCCACAGCAAATCCGGATCGCCGATGAGGATGTCCGCATAAGCGATGTTGTTAAACATCGCAAAACGCACCTGCTCATCACCCGAGTAACGCCCCAGCAGCCGAATCCAAATGCGGCGTGAATCCTCGGCAAGGCCCCGATCGAAAAGGAGAATGCCTCGCAGAGTTTCGAGTGTGGGATGGCTGGGAAAACGCTGAAGCCCCCGATCGAGGCACGCATCGGCTGCATCCAGTTTTCCCTGATGTCGGAGTTCCTGCACCTCATAGAGTACCACCGCGACGAGCGATCCTGCGATGTCGTCCCGTTTCAAATGCCAGGTCCGCCAAATTAACAAGCCGTCATTCGCCAGGTTGCCGCGGCTGCTTCGCGCCTCATGAGGCCAGAGGCTGTAGATGAGAAGAGGCGCATTTGCCAGGACCACCACGGTGACGGGTGCGATGTCGTGCAACATTCCGCTTGGCGGGGCATCGCGGAACGTGGCGAAGATCCACGCTCCGATGATGAGCAGAACATTCGCCGCGGGGCCGCCCAGGATGAACAGGGTCATTCGCAGTCGCCACCAACGGGCATCCCGCGGCGCTGCGTGCGCCATGCCGCCCACTGGCACGGCGCGGAATAACCATCGAAAGCCCCAGAGCCGGAATTCGAGGAATTTTCTGCCAAGGCCCACTTCGATGTGGGACACGTAAAACCCTGCCAGGCGGGCGGCCAGTGCGTGGCCCACTTCGTGGGCCAGCGTGGAAAACACCAGCACGATTTGGAACAACGCCACGTTCCACATCAGAGGACCGATCATGGTTCCCGGCGAAATCGACGTCATGACGATCGCAAAAATCGGCATCCCGACGCCCAGCCAAAAAGCCGCCCGATGCACGCCCTCCTCGTGGCGGATGTGGCATACGGGGCAAAACCGCAAAAGTTTCCGCCGAAACGAGCGCCTCGCGGTTTTAAAAAACTCCTCGCGCGTTGATTCGATTGCGCATCCATCGCACTTCATGACGATCGGATGATGGGGAAAAGACCAGCGCCAGCGAAGGAAATAAGGCGGCCGCTCTCGCAGCGATTAAGCGCTGCAAGCAGCGGGTCAAATCAGGTCCGAGCGTTTCTCGGACTTGTCATCCGAGGGACAGGACCGGAGCAGCTCCTCGCATTTTTTCAGGGAATCCCGCGTCATCGGATCGTGCGGAGAGATCTTGAGCGCGCTGCGAAGGGCATCGCAGGCTTCAGAAAGTTCGCCGAGCTTCAGCAGGCAGATCCCCTTTCCCTGCAGGGCGCCGTAATGGTTTGGGTTGAGCCGCAGGGCGCGCTCGCAGTCGAGCATCGATTTCCTGAAGTCGCCCATCTGCCAGAACACCGAAGCGCGGCGGTTCCACCCTTCGGCGTAGGATGGATACTTTCCAACCAGCCGATCGAGCGCTTCGAGCGCGCGTGCATATTCCCCTTTTTCCTCGATGCCGTAAGCGGCCTGCATCCATTCGTAGGCCTCGCGTCCAGCGGCGTTGAACCAGACATGCTCCACGGCGCGCCGCGCCATCTCGTGCGTCGCCACATCCTCCTGTTTCAACGCCCGGAGCAATTGATCCTCGGCGCCCACCTCGGCCAGCACGCTGGCGGCCCGCAACTTCTGGTGTTTGTCGCCCATGACGAGAACATGATAAAGCCGTTCCTTGTACCAGGAGGTCTGGCGAAGCCAGTTGGTCAGGAGATACGCCGAGCAGAGACCCACGCCCAGCACGACAATGCCGCGCAGGAGCAGAATGGAAACTTTCTTCACCGCCCACTGTAGAAGTCAGACCTCGCGCGGCCAATGGAGCCGCGCACGGTACGACCCATCGGGGAAGTCCGGTACCCACGCCGGGGCGCCTGGCCCGGGGGCAGAAAAAGCTGCGGATCTTGTTAGGCGCCCATGCCCTCTTCAAACGAGCCCGCTGCCACCGGGAAGCAAAGGTGATCGCGGACGTAGGCAATCCCATTGGCGCTCGTGGCATCCAGATCGCGAAAAGCGCTTTCAGCCTCGACGATAAGGGGGGCGCTCTTCGTCCCCATCGCCTCGCAATAACGCTTGGGATACCCGATCTGGATCAGCATCTCCACATACCGCGCCAGGTTGAGATCGCCCGTCGGGAGATCCGTGAACTGCATGGCGCGATCCGGCCAGTCGGGAGCCATTTTGCGCAGGGGGATGCCGGGACGTATCACGAAGTTCTTCACGTGACAGGCATGAACCCGTTCGCCCACTTTGCGAAAACGCGTCTCCCAGTCCTCGCCCTCCCAGCAATGGGACGGATCCGCATTGACCCCGAGGCATTTGTCGCCATCACAGATCTTCACGAGCAGATTGAAATCATCCGCACACATTGCCGCCGTGCCGGGATGGATTTCGTGGCACAAATAAATGCCCAGCTTGCCGGCGTGCGCGCGGACTTTCGCCGTCTTTTTCACGAATCGTTCGGAGCCTTCCCGGAGTTGGTCGTAGCCGGGCCCGGCCCAGAATCCCCACGGATAACCGCCTGCCAGCTCCCAGCCAAATGCAACTCCCCAGAACATCGGGACGATTTTTACCCCCAATTCGGCGCACAAATCCAAAAGCCGCAAGAGATAATCCTCCGCCCACTTTTCGATTTTTTCGGAGGGTTGACCCGCGACATCCGCCGGGACGAACGGTCGGATGCCCGGAGTGCCGGTCCAGGCGCTCGTCTGCACCCAGAACGGGCAATGAGCGGAGATGCCGTCGAGCTTCAACCGGGCGTTCTCAAAGGATTGTTTGATTTCCCTGGCGCTTTTGAAACCCGCGCCGGCCTGCAGCATGTAGTTCGACGGCTGGGCCCCTTCTGCGCCGGATTTTTTGGCATAGGCCAGAAAATCAGCCAAATTCTTGGCGCCATGCTGCGCTCCTTCCACGCTGGGATGATAAATGGTTTGGGCCATATCTTGTTCGGACAAAGTCCGCGAGGGGTTTACCGGCGCAGGAATTGGAAATCAACTGGATTCGTCCGATAACCGTTGCGTGTTGCAAAAAAACTACTCGAGCACCGCGCAAATTCGCTTTGTCGCGTCTCCGCTTTCGGTTATCCCCCGGGAATGAACGTCGGCGTCTTTTCCGTGATCCTCGGCCAGCTGTCGATCGAACAAACCCTCGACTATCTCGCCGGCCTCGGTGTCCAGGCCATCGAACTCGGCGCGGGCGGTTACGCGCGGTCCCCCCATTGCCCCCTCGAGGCGCTCCTCGCCAGCGATCGCAAGTGCCGCGAACTTCTCAAAGCCGTGACTTCCCGCGGGCTCCGGATTTCCGCGTTGAATGCCGCGGGCAACCCGCTTCATCCCCAACGCAAACGCGCCGCCACCTTCGACGCGGACTTTCGAAAAGTCATCCGGCTCGCCCACAAGCTGGAGATCGATGTCGTCATCAATTTCAGCGGCTGCCCGGGTGGCGCGCCTGGCGATCGGTCGCCCAACTGGGTCACATGCCCCTGGCCGCCCGACTATGCCGAGATCCTCGATTATCAATGGAACCGTGTGGTGATCCCTTACTGGCGCAAGGCGGTGGCGTTCGCGCGTCGCGAGGGCATCCGTAAGATTGGGCTCGAGATGCATCCCGGCTTCGTCGTTTACAATCCCGAAACGCTCCTCCGACTGCGTGCGGCTGCCGGACCGGCCATCGGCGCCAACTTCGATCCCTCCCATCTTTTCTGGCAGGGGATCGATCCCGCCGCCGCCGTCCGCGCTTTGAAAGGCTGCATCTGGCACGTCCACGCCAAGGACACCGCCATTCACGAATGGAACGCCCGCATCAATGGAACGCTCGACACCAAACATTATCGCGATGAATTGAACCGCGCCTGGATCTTTCGCACGGTCGGTTACGGACATCCGCGGCATTTCTGGTGCAACTTCGTCAGCGCCCTCCGCATGACCGGGTACGATGGCGTCCTTTCGATGGAGCATGAAGACAGTCTCATGACCGCTCGCGAAGGGTTGGAAAAGGGAGTCCGCTTCCTTCAAGGCATCATCCTGGGTGAAGCCAAAGGCGAAGTCACCTGGGCGTAGCGTTCCCGGCTCGCTTCTCCGGGCCGAATGGAACACAGTCAAGGCCATGACCGGGCCCCGACAAATTCATAACCTGGCGCTCATCGGGTTCATGGGCACCGGCAAGTCGTCCGTCGGACGACTGGCCGCCGCCGGTTTGCATTTTGAACTGGCGGACACCGACCATCTCATCGAGCAGCGCGCCGGCAAATCGATTCCCGAGATTTTTGCCGAACAGGGCGAGGCGGCCTTCCGCGCCATGGAACGCCAGCTCGTCGCCGAGATGATCGACTGGCGCCGGAAAGTCATTTCCACCGGCGGCGGCCTGGCCGCGAACGCCGCGAATCTCGCCAGCCTCAAGCAGCATGCCCTTGTCGTATGCCTGTGGGCTTCGGCGGATGGTCTCTGGCAGCGATTGCGTCATCAATCGCACCGGCCGCTCCTGCAAGGCCCCGATCCTTTGGCCACCATCCGCGACCTGCTCGCCGAGCGCAGTCCTTTTTACAAACAGGCCGATGTCCTGGTGAATACCGAATCTCGAAACCTGCGCGAAGTCGCCGAACACGTTTTGCACCAGTTCAAAATGGCGCGAGCACAACCCTTCGTCGCGCCATCGCCAGCCTCCCCTCCAACACCCGCTTCGTGAAAACCCGTGTCGCGCAACGCGCCCACGAACTGGGCTTCGATGCCTGCCGCATCACCAGTGCCGATCCGCCGGCCACGGCGCCGCATTTCGAACGATGGCTCGGGGAGGGATGCCACGGCGAGATGACCTACCTTTCGAGGAATGCGCCGAAGCGCGTCGAGCCGCAGCGGATTTTGGACCGCGCCCGCAGCATCGTGACGCTCGCCGTCTCCTACGCGCAACCAAGGGATCGATCCACGTCAGCCGGCATCGAAGTGAGCCCGCGCGGTCCCGCAGCGCATGGCATCATCTCCCGTTATGCGCGCTTCGCGGATTACCACGACGTGCTGGCCGCGCCGCTCCGGCAACTGGCGGATTTCATGGATGAACTCGGCGGGCCCGGCACCCGTTCGCTTTGGTATGTCGACACCGGCCCGTTCCTCGAACGCGACTTGGCGCAGCGCGCGGGGATCGGTTTCGTCGGCAAACACACCAACTTGATCAGCCGCACGCTGGGCAACTGGTTTTTCCTGGCGGAGATTATTACCACGCTGGAATTGGAGCCCGACGTCGCCGAGAAAAACCGCTGCGGCACCTGCGCGCGCTGCATCACCGCCTGTCCCACCGCGGCGATCACCGCACCCTTCCAACTCGACGCGCGCCGCTGCATCTCCTATCTCACCATCGAACTGAAAGGGAGCATGCCCGTCGAATTGCGCTCTCTCGTCGGCACCCGGATCTATGGTTGCGACGATTGTCTTGAAGCCTGTCCCTGGAACCGGTTCGCCCGGGAGGCGCGCCTGATGCAGCCCCATGCCCGCGCGGATTTGTCCCAGCCGGATTTGATGGACCTCCTCGCGCTCGATCCGATTGCGTTCCGACAACGCTTCGCCGGCACTCCCATCCTCCGAACCAAACGCCGCGGCTTTCTCAGGAATGTCTGTGTCGCCCTCGGCAACTCCGCCGATGCAAGCGCGCTTCCACTTCTGGCGAAAGCGTCCGGCGATCCCGAGCCGCTCATCGCGGAACATGCCCGTTGGGCCATCGATCAAATCGAGGAACGCCTGCGGAAACCAGCACCGCTCCAACGCACCGGGTTGGAATAAACCCTTCGGACGAAAAATCTTCTCAAGGTGGACGCACGACGCCCATTCCCCCGCTCGGTGTCCACCCTTTAGGGTGCCTTGCATTGGACGCACCACGGCCATTTCCCCGTTGGGTGTCCACCCTTTAGGGTGTCTTGCATTGCGTGCAGCCGGGTTCTGACTCCCTAAAGGGTGGACACCGAACAGAAGACGGGGCACTGAAAGCTTTGGCCTTGGCGTCGCCTCCGGCTTTGCGATACGAATGCCCCCCATGATTCGACCGTTGCTCCAGGATGACGCGTTGCTCGAGGACATCGAGCGGGCCCGGTTCGATCTGCCCGAGCATCTTCATCTGTGGTGGCTCGGCCAAAGCGGCTTTCTCGTCCAATGGCAGGGACGCCATCTGCTCTTCGATCCCTATCTGTCGGATTCGCTCACCCAGAAATATGCGGCAACCGATAATCCTCATGTGCGCATGACGGTCCGCGTCATCGCTCCCGAGCGGCTCACGTTCATTGATGTCGTCACCTCCAGCCATAATCACACCGATCATCTCGATAAAGACACACTGGTCCCATTGATGACCGCCAATCCACGGCTCCAGTTGATCATTCCGGAAGCCAATCGCGAATTCGTCGCGAACCGTCTTGAATGTTCCGCCGACTGGCCAATCGGGCTGGTGGCCGATCAGGAAACAGCGCTCGCCCATTTTCACATCCGTGCCGTGCCGGCGGCCCATAACGAGCTGGCAACGGACTCGCGCGGACAACATGCCTTCCTGGGGTACATCGTCCAGGCCGGCCCCTGGAAAATCTATCACTCCGGAGACACCCGTCCGTATGAAGGGCAGACAGAACGATTGCTCAGCCAGTCGGTGGACGTGGCGCTGCTGCCCATCAATGGCGATGCGCCGGAACGCGGTGTCGCGGGGAACCTGGATGGTGAGGAAGCCGCCACGCTGGCCAAAGAGATTGGCGCGCGCATCGTCATTCCCTGCCATTACGAAATGTTCGAGTTCAACTCCGCCAGCCCGGACGAATTCATTGCGACGGCCACGCGCCTGGGCCAGCCCTTTCGAGTGCTGCGCGCCGGCGAACGTTGGAGCAGCACGGAATGGACCTAAGCA
>JBEEGQ010000218.1:0-32305 GCA_041166945.1 Verrucomicrobiota bacterium | reverse complement strand
TTACGAGGCTATTTTTTTTGCGGTGCTCTGTTACCTGCTGGCCCAACGGGATGTCAGTCTCATCTGGCCGTTGAGCGCACTGAGCTTCGTCTTCACGGGGCTCGCAGCGAAGTGGTTCCTGCGGGAGGACATTTCCGTGCTTCGCTGGGCCGGGATCGCACTCATCGTCGTCGGCGCCGGCATCATCACTTGGAGCGAAAAAGTGAAGGAACGCGACGCCGCCCTTGCTCAACCCGTCACGAGCCCAGGTCCGGTTCAGAAATAGGAAGGCGCCATTGATCGGGCTGTCAGGTCCTGGATTCGTGTTCGAGCATTGTTCCAAGGACGGCGCCCAGGGAGCGGGCGGCTGTTGAAATCTGTCGCTGGAGCCGCACCAGGCCAACGATGCGGAGCGGACGCTTTGCCAGCGCCCAGGCGAGCTTCCGGAAATCCATCCGCATCTCCGGCGTGGTGAGCGCATTAAAATCCAGCGGCATGTCTTCGTCCGCAGTGTCCGAGATCACCCGCACGGTTGCGCAGCGGATGCCACGGTCGGCGCAGAGACGATGCACATGGGAGGATTCCATTTCAACCGCGTCGGCTCCGGTGTCGCGGCGCAGCACCGCTTTCTGAGCCGCCGTAGAAATCATCTGGTCCGCACAATGAAACCGCGCGGCGTGCGCACCGGCCTCCTGCAATCGAACAGCGAGGTCCGGATCGGCAGTTTCGAACAGAACGGTGTTCAATTGCAGTCCCGGATCAAGGGCGCCCGCAAAGCCACACGTCAGCACCAACGCCGGCGTCGCCTCGGTGAAGGCCGCCAGCAGCAACCGTTGTGTGTTCGCGCGACCCATGCCGGTGACCACCACCCGGACCGATCCCTGGCGGAGAATTTTTCGGAGCGGGTTCGCCTCCTGGGGCATGGCGAAGCAAACGAGTGTCCGGGCGGCGTTCATCGGAAGTCAGATCCCGGATCGCGACTCACTTGATGCCCGCCAGCCTCTCGCGCCAGATCCGATACAGCTCCAGGGTGGCCCGAACGTCGCGAAGACAATACTCGGCGATCTCCCGATAACGTTCCTCGGCCATCAACCGGTGGACATCAAATCCCGTGACGCCGTGAGCTTTCGGGGATTCGATTCCGAAGACCTTGCAGTAAAAGTCCAGGTTGAACTTGCGCGCGGCGCCATCCCGCCCGCTCACGCCGTAGAAGGTGAATTGTTCGGCCAGGTCGCAATGCGGCTCGGTGGCAAACCGGTAACCGAGCCAGTCCTTGCGCGTGATGGGCACATTCAACTGGGCGGACCGCAGATAGACGAAAGGCACATCGAAACCGCGTCCGTTGAATGTCACGATGTGATCGTATTTCTTCGCCACATCCCAGAACACCGACAGCAGTTCGGCCTCGTCCACGCACGGCAGAAATTCCACAACACCCGCTTCGGCAGCATTCTCCTCGTAATCATCGGCGATGAAGAGCACCTGGCCGCGTTGCGATTCGGCATTGAGCATGGCGATGCAGACGATGCGCGCGGTGAGCGGGTAGAGGGAGAGCATCGTGGCCAGTTCGGCCCGGCGCGCCTGCTGTGCCTCGGGATCCGCCAGCCGCGCGGCGTCGCGAAAGAGGTATTCCTGCTGCGCCTCATCGAACGATTCGAGGGGCATGGCGGAAGTCTCAATGTCGAATACCAGCTTGGCCATCGGGAAGGAGGGGACGGGGGACGGGGAGGAAAGGGTGTGATGAGGGTTCAGGGTGGAGGATCCGCCCGCACGGCACGGATCTTCCACCCCGGTTGATTGACGGGACTACTTCTTCTTGCCTGTTTTCTTTTTCGCTTTTTTCTTTGCGGCCACTGGTGCTCACCTCCAATCGGTTTGTTTTTGGTTTTGGTTGTTGAACTGAAAGCAAAACTGAGGCGCGCGATGACCATGTTTCTCCTCGGAGAAACAGTTTTGTTCCCGGCATCCAGGTGCCGGTCTGGGTTTTTCGGAGCATCGCGCCGTGCGGCGAAGTGTTTTAATGAGCTCCTTGATAAACCCGTGCCGCGACAACGCAAGCATGAAACAACATTATGCGATCGAGCTCATGAAGTTTTAAAACGCAAATTTTCACCCTCCTCGATTCTTTCAGACACGAGGGGCGCGCCAAAATCGCGTGATTGGAATTTTAAAAAAAGGCCGACGCTCGCAAAAAAATAATTTCATCGCAGCAATCGAATTGCGCGGCGCGCGCACTCGTTGCATCCTCGTCGCGATGATTTCATCTGACTCTGCTCCGCCGACCATTGCCATCGCGATGGGCGACTGCGGAGGCATCGGCCCCGAGGTCATCCTCAAGGCCATCGCCGCCGAGCTGCCGCATGACCTCGTCCGCTACTTGATAGTTGGCGATGGCGAATTATTGACGCGGCTCAATCAAGATCTGGCACTGAATATTCCCGTCGTGCCGCTCGAAGCGCGTGATGCGCGCACCCGTGTGAGCTGGCTCAATCCTGCTCCTGCCGTGCCCCCATCCGAAAAATCTCACGCCATTCCGGGTGAAGCCGGCTGTGTTGAACATGCCCGCCTGGCGCTGTGCTGGCTTAAAAAAGGCGCGGCCCTTTGCCTGGAAGGCGAGGCGCACGCGCTCGTGACCGCGCCCGTGAACAAGGAATCCATCATTCGCTCTGGGGAGAACGATTTTGTGGGGCAAACAGAGTTGCTCTCCGCCCTCGCGCAAACGGATCGCACCGCCATGATGTTGCTCGGGCACGACGATCGCGGACGCTGGCTTCGGGTCGCCCTGGCCACCATTCATCTTCCCATCGCCCGAGTCGCCATGTCGCTCACCCGCGAAAAAGTTCTCCTGGCAATTGAATTGGCCGCCCAAGCCTGCCGCGAGCTGGGCCTGGCGCGGACGCGCGTCGCCGTGTGCGGCCTCAATCCGCACGCGGGCGAAGGTGGAAAAATGGGCACCGAGGAGATCACGACGGTCACCCCGGCGGTCGAGATGGCGCGCGGGTTGGGGATCGATGTCGTGGGGCCGCTGGCGGCGGACACCCTGTTTCATTACGCGCTGCGTGGAGACTACGATGCGATCGTGGCGATGTACCACGACCAGGGCCTGGCTCCGTTGAAAATGATCGCGTTCGACACGGGGGTGAACTGGACGCTGGGACTGCCGTTTATCCGGACCTCGCCCGATCACGGAACCGCGTATGACATCGCGGGCAAAGGCGTTGCCAATGCATCGAGCATGATCGCCGCGTTGCGCCTTGCGAAGCAACTGGCCCATGCGCGATCCAGTTCATCGCGCTGAAACCCTGGAGCCGCCGCCCGGGCGAGCCTCCCCGAGGCAGCCGTTGGATCGGGCCGCTTCGCTCAGGTCCCGGGCAACATTCGCAACGATTCCCGCAGGTGACTGCGATCTGCCAGCGTGTTCAGCATCGGACCCGTGTCGAGGAATTCCACAGTGCTGACCGAGGCCACGGGACATCCCAGCCGGTGCCGAAATTTCCCGATCTCAATTCCCAACAGGCTGCAAAGCAAAACCCGGATCGTGGCTTTGTGGGAGACCACCAGGACGTTGCCGGAAGAGAACAGGTTTTTGATTTCTTGAAGCGCTTGGAGTGCGCGGCGCTCCACCTCGAGCGCGGTTTCGCCACCGGTCGGGGCGTGCAGGCACGGATCGCGGTTCCAGCGGGAATGGTCCTCGGGAAATTCACGCCGGACTTCTTCGGACGTTTTACCCTCCCATTGGCCGTATCCGATTTCCCGCAGCCCGTTGAGTATCACTGACTCCATCCCAATCTCCTTGCAGAGCGGCGTGGCCGTGGAGATCGCCCGGAGTTGCGGACTGGAAAACACGGCCGCCCACGGGAGGCTGCTGTATTTTTGCGCGAACGCTTCCGCCATCTCCATCCCGGCGGCCGTCAGGGGCGGATCGGAGGCGCCGCCGCAAAAAACATTATCGCGACTGGACGCCGTTTGGCCGTGGCGAAGAAAATAGATCATCGTTGCCGTTTTTTTCTTTATTTTGGACTGCGGGGACATGTCCCCGCTTTTCCTGCGTCGTGATTGGGTGAGCCTGGTCGAACCGTGCAGCCAAAGCGGTGGCATGCCACCGCAGTCCAAAGGTCCATATTGTCGAAAAGGCTCGGAGCCTTTCGGCCGCAAGCTAGACTATTTCCCCCTCCGGCACACTCCTTACGGCGAAAGAGCCCTGAAAATTCAGGGCTCCATTCGCGGCTGACATTGACAGCCGTCTCCGGGACCGGCGCGCTGATGTTTTGATTATCAGGGCGTCGGCCCGGGTCCGGCTCAGGATCTCAAACTGCGGCCAGGCGGCTTAATCGTCATCTTCATCATTGTCACGGTCATCGTTTTCCTGATGGCCGTCGAGGTCGCGACCGGAGGCGTCCTCGAGGCAGTCGAGGAGGTCCTTGATCTTTTCGTTGAGGGCACGACCGGCGTCGCGAGTGACCCAGTCGCTCGATTTGCCGTCGGCAAGAACAATAATCTGCGCGAGGGCGGAAAGAGCGCCATCGAGGTCGCCCGATTGAGCCGACAGTTCAGCGGAATGGCCGTAGGCCAGCAGCGCGGTGCGGCGCGACTCACGTTGGGCATCGTTCGATCCGAGGAAGTCGCGGGTGCGCAAATCGCCAATGGCGCCGGCGAGATCGGTGAAGTCGCACTGGGCCAGGTTGAAGCCTCCCGGCACACGCGCGCTGGCGGTGAGCGATCCGGAGGTGAGCGTGATGCGGACGTCATTGGTGCGCGGCGCGCGCGCGGAGAGGAATCCAAACGAGGCGCTGGAGTCTCCAGCGCACAAGGGAGGCGAGAAGCGGATGATGATTTTCTTTCCCTCGCGTTTGATGGAAGTGACGGCAGCGCCGCCGGTGGCGGTGTTGGTCACGACGTACAAACTATCGTTGGTGCCATCCCCGTTGAAGTCGAAGGAGGCGATGTCGCCGAAGGGGATTTGGATCGATTTGATGCACGGGGGCGAACCCGGGCAGTTGGAAATATTGGTGCGGCAGGTGACGACGTTGGTGTGGTAGGAGAACCGGTTGGTGTCGCACTGGACGACGAAGTGGCCCGCATCGATCACGTTGGTCCGGCAGGCGACAATGGATCGGGCCGGGATTTTGTTGGTGATCCAAAGCACGACATTGGTGGCCGGAAAAACATTGGTGACGCAGACGCTGAGGCCGGCTGCGTTAGTGAAGCAACGGGTGATGTTGGTGCCGCGGATGGCATTGGTCAGGCAGACGACCACGTTGGTGGCAGGGATGGTGTTGGTGAAGCAGATCACCGCTTTGGAAACGCCCACCAGGTTCGTGCGACAGACGACCTTGTTGGTATGCACCTCGACGCGCTCGGTCTTGCAGCGGACGACATTGGTCAGGCAGACGGGATGGTTGGATGCGGTGATGATCCCGGAAAGGTCGATCCGATATTCATATCCGTAGAGACCCCCGCCGGCGGAGTTGGTCGAGCCTTGAACGACCCGGCTGATCAGCGCGCCGCTGCCGGTGGTGCCGGGAAGGGTAATGGGTGAGGAACTCTGCTCAACGGCGTTGGTGCACGCGGGGTTGAAGATGCAGGGGACGGTTGCCGCGCCAATGGCGACGCCATCGAGAGTGGCCGGCTTCGCGGCCATCGTTACCAGCGCCAAAGCGGCGCCTATCAGGATCGTTTTCATTCTAGTGCCTTTAGTTGTTAGGTTTTTTAATGACTGGGCGATCCTGCCTTGGTGTGGTGCACCTCAATTCCATTGAGGCGCCTGCCGCCGACAAGCGGCGTGCTCCCATGCGCCCTGGATTTTTCAACCCCGGGGGTAGCCCCCCTCAAAGCGCATTCTGGCATCCGGCGATTGCGCGCCGAAAACCAGCGGGTATCCGACGACTTTGCCGTCAATTCTGCAAGCGCAAATTCCAATTAAATTTGCAGCAAGACTCGACTGGCGCCGCTTTCTAGTGCGTTCCGGGACGCCATTGCCGATCGGCGAAGTTTAAAAAAACGCCCCAGTCGCCGGCTGTCATCGCGTGATTGCCTTCGCGGATAAAATAGCCAAGACGGCTGGCCACCAGTTGTTGCGCGGCCGGCATTTCCTTTGACGCGAGGCCTTCGACTCCCAAAAACCGATAGACCGGATCGGCGGCTTGCAGGATTTGGAACTGCCCTGTGGGATTCGCCCACCGGTCTCCCTCGGCGCTCGAGAAAAGGACCGGACGCGGAGCGCACAGGGCCACCAGGCAATTTTGATCGATGGGCAGCCGTTCCGGCGAATCGTTGAACTTCTTGAACTCGCCGTTGAACCAGTGCGGAAAACTCTTATTGATCACCGCGATGGTTTCGGCGGTGGGCCGCCCATTTTTCTGCGGAGCAGCCAACTCCGGCGCCACCCGGCTGGGGCCGCTGCCACCCGATCCCGCCTGGTGCGGGAAAGCCATGGCGATGCGTTCGTCGAACGCCGCGGCCAGCAATGCGGTTTTGCCATTGCGCGAATGTCCGACCGCCGCAACGCGTCCGGCGTCGATGTCTCGATCCGTCACGAGGTAATCCACGCAGCGTTGGAAACCCCAGGCCCACGCGGCCAGCGTGCCCCGATCCGCGGGAACATTTTTTGCAGCGTCACCACCAGACAACCACGCATAAAGGCCGTTGCTGGCGTCCGCACGATCCGAATCGATGTCCCCGCTGAAAAATGCGGCCAGCGCGTATCCGCGTCCCACGATTTCCTCGAGCGGCCAGTCGGCGGCCTGGGTTCCCCGCGCGGCTTCGGTGGCCCGGTTGTTGGTGCAGCCTGGGCACGAGCCTATCCAACTGTGCGCCAGCGGCACCCGCGGATCTTTCGTCAGGGCATGATTGCCGCAGAAATTCATCGCCAAAAAAACCGGCACGGGCCCCGCATGGCCCTTCGGAAGCACGAGCATCAGGTCGATGGACGGCGCCCCGGCGGGACCCGTGTTGAGCGTCACGATTCTGAGCACAGCGCGTCCGCCCAGGAAATCAGCATACTCCCGCGACTGGATCTCCATGCGGCCGGGTTTGGGCGGAATGGGGCCGTACATGTAGTGCTCGAAAAGCGCCTTCAATTCCGGCCGCCGCTCCTGCACCCATTGCTCGCGCGAAGTGACACGGCGTCCGTCCTGCATGACCAGCGGATCGGGGAACGCGGGATTGGCAGGCAGCGTCGACGCTTCAGGAAACTCGGTGCGCGCGACCCTCGAGGCGCAGCCGCAAAAAAGGCACGCCAAGAGGACTGCCGCAGCGGCGACAGGCAGCTTGGACGGAACCCCGATAAATGCTTCGATCATGGACGCCGAGTGAATCACCAAGCCGGATGCCGCGCAATGGCGGTCACGACGTGTCCACGGGTCGAATTTCCATTGACCATCTGCCGTCTTCTTCTAACGATGTCCCGCATGACCCGACTTTCGATCGCACTTCTTTTTCTGTCCGTGACGTGGACCGGGGTGGGAGCGGAGGCGATTCAAATGATCGAAAAGCCGGACCGGGTGCGCGTCGAAATCAACGGCCGGTTGTTTACGGAATATTGCTTCAAAGGCGCGCCGCACGTTTATTTTTATCCGCTGATCGGCCCGGGAGGCGCCCGCATGACCCGCGACTGGCCGATGACCGATACCGAAGGCGAAGAACATGACCACAAACATCATCGCTCGCTCTGGTTCAGCCATGGCGCGGTCAATGGCATCGACTTCTGGTCCGAAGACGCGAAAGCCGGAAAAATTGTGCACGACAAGTTTCTGGAGGTGAAGGGGGGCGCCGATTCGGGCGTGATTCGATCGACCAGCAAATGGATGGATCATGCGGACACCCTGATGACCGACGAAAGGACGTTTCGCGTTTATGCGCTGCCCGATAATGAACGGTTGTTCGATTTCGAGATCACCCTGAAAGCGGGCGAGCGCGCGGTCGTATTGGGCGATACCAAGGAGGGAACGATGGCCGTTCGCGTCAACGAATCCATGCGGGGCACCCTTCCCAAAACAGCCGGGGAAAAGAAGCTCAAGACTGGAAAGGGCCATATCACCTTGAGCACGGGCGTTGAAAGCAGCGGCGACGGTGACGACAAAGCCTGGGGCAAACGGGCCGATTGGTGTGATTACACCGGCCCCATCGACGGCAAAACGTTAGGCATCGCCCTTTTCGATCACCCCTCAAATCCGAAACATCCCACCTGGTGGCACGTTCGCGAATACGGCCTCTTCGCCGCGAATCCGTTTGGCGTTCACGATTTTGAAAGACAGCCTCCCGGCGCCGGCAATGTGACGATCGAACCCGGTCAGACCCTGACGTTCAAATATCGATTTTTTATCCACGAGGGTGACGTGAAACAGGCAAAGGTCGCTGCTCGTTACCAGGATTACATCAAATAAAGTCCGCGCAAAAAACCCCATCCCCTCCATGAAAAAATTAACGCGTCGATCCTTTTTAACGCGGGCCGCTCTCGCCACCGCCACGGTCTCGTGGTCCGCCCGCTCGTGGGCACAGGTAAAAAGCGCCAACGAAGATGTCCGGATCGGCGTCATCGGATTTGGCCAGCGCGGTCAAAGCCACATCGAAGGCTACAGCAAAATCAAAGGCTGCCGCCTCGCGGGATTGTGCGACGTCGACAGCCGCATCCTCGGGAAGGAAAAGAAAAAGTGGGCCGACAAGGGGCTTGAGGTTTCCGCAGTCGAAGATCTCCGGAAACTTCTCGAGGATAAAAACATCGATGCGGTATCCATCGCCACGCCGAATCATTGGCATTCCCTGGCGGCGATTTGGGCAGTGCAGGCCGGCAAGGATGTTTACGTGGAAAAACCGGTTTCCCACAATGTGTGGGAGGGCCGCCAGCTCGTGAAGGCCGCCCGGAAATACGATCGCATTGTCCAGGCAGGCACCCAAAGCCGCTCGAGCCATGGCATCCGTGAAGCCTTTGCCTGGCTGCACGAGGGGCATCTTGGCCAAATAAAAGTCGCGCGCGGTCTCTGTTACAAGAGCCGGCCCAGCATCGGCCGCACCGAGGGGCCGCAGAAGGTTCCCGACACCATCAATTACGATTTATGGAGCGGGCCAGCCCCGCTGGTTCCACCGCGGCGCAACTCCACCAAGTGGGGCACCATTCATTACGACTGGCATTGGTTCTGGAATTACGGCAACGGCGATCTGGGCAACCAAGGCATCCACCAGATGGATATCGCCCGCTGGGCCCTCGGCGTCAGTGAACTCAGCCCGCGCGTCATCAGCCTGGGGGGCCGGCTCGGTTACATCGACGACGGGGAGACACCCAATACACAGATCGTCTACCACGATTACCCGGTCGCGCCCCTGATCTTCGAAGTGCGCGGGCTTCCCGACAAAACGGGTTCCAAAAACATGGATCATTTCAAAAGCCGCCTTTTTGGCGCCTATATGACTCGCGACAAAAAGTCCGAGACCCCCGACGTTTTGAAGGACGCCAAACCGGGCGTCGCGGTTATCATCGAATGCGAGGGCGGGGATATGCTGGTGCCGAGCTATACTGCCGCAACCGCTTTCGACAAGAAAGGAAAGGAGATCAAGTCCTGGTCCGGCTCCGAGGATCACTTCGCCAATTTCTATAAGGCCGTGCGGAGCCGCAAGATTTCGGACCTCAATTCCGATATCCTCGAAGGCCACCTCTCCAGTGCCCTGTGTCACACAGGCAATGTCTCCTATCGTCTCGGTAAAAAGCATTCCCAGGAGGAAATCAAGAGCGCCATCCAGAAGAACAGCGTGCTGTCCGAAACCTTCGGCCGCATGGCGGCCCACCTCGATGCCAATGGAGTTGACCTCGACAAAACCCAGGCGTCGCTGGGCGTCGCCCTCACCATGGATCCCAGAAGCGAACGTTTCGTGGGAAATGACGATGCCAGCAAGATGCTCACCCGCGAATATCGCCAGCCCTACGTCGTTCCCGAGCAGGTGTGACGGCTCCTCCTCTCCGGCCCTCAGACCCTCACCTCCCTGAAATAGAGGAGAGGGAGCGGTAGCCATTTCTATTCGGCGGTTACTGGACAGGCTGGTGATCGATGCTTTTCTCGTCCCGCTCTAATGCGCATGTGACGGGGTATATGGGCTGCGCGCAGCGACAGCCCCACCGTTCGGAATGTTGTGAGCATTCCAGCATGGCGGTGTCTGATTGTTCGTATTATGCTGGCTTCCATGAAAGTGCGTGCGTGCCTTGTGGTGGCGGCGATGATCGCCCTGGCGCTGTTCCTGTCTCGCACGATCCATCCGCGGCATCCATCGGCCCTGGAGACAACCGCAGCACCTGTCCAACCAGCCTCAATCGATTTCAACGCCGCGCGTGAAGTGTCCCCGCCACTCGGCGCCATTCCATCCAACCCAGTCCCCATGGAGCCGCCGCGCACTGCTGCGACCAACTGGTTGGAACGATTGTTGGCGGGGGACGGTGAGGAAACGCGTTTACCGCGGGCTTTCATCGATCGCTGGCTGGCATCAGGGCGCACCAACGCGGAAGACTTGCTCGCCGCGCGCCAGGCAGGAGGGGGCATCGAATTCCTCCACATGGCGTTGACGAATTTTCCAAACGACCCGCGCGTTTTATTCGCCGCCATCGCGCTGGAGGACGGGCCGGAGGCGAAACGCCAGCGGCTGGATCGTTTCAAGGCTGCGGCGCCGGACAATGGGCTCGTCGATTATCTTTCCGCCCGCGACCACTTCAAGAACGGACGGTCGGAGGAGGGACTGGCAGACTTGATGTCGGCAAACAGCAAAAAGGGCTTCGATGACTACGGACTCGATGCGGTGCAGAACGCGGAGGATCTCTATCTGCAATCCGGCAAAGGTCCCGCAGAAGCCAAGGCGCTGGCCACCTCCTCGGCGCTCCTGCCACAATTGGCGCAGATGAAGGGACTCGCGCAGGACATCGCGTCGTTGCAACGTCAATATCTGGACGCGGGCGATCCGGCTTCCGCCGAGCGACTCGGACAGATGGGCGTGCAACTGGGGTATCAGCTGAGCGGTGCCGCGGGGGCGCGCTCGCTGATAAGCGACCTGGTGGGCATCGCCGTCGAACGCATCGTTCTCAATCCATTGGACGCGGACCGATCGTACGATTTTCTTCAGGAAACTCCTCGCGAGCGCATGGCGCAGCTCACCGCACGCCGCACCGCAGCGAAAGAGGACGTCCAATTCATCAACCAATGGGCGCGAGGCGCCAGCGACGCGACCCTGATCAGCTACTTCGATAGGGTCAAAATCTATGGAGAATCCAAGGCGATGGAATGGATTCGACAGAGGCAGCCAGCGGACCTCGGCCCATAGTCCGAGGGCGGAGGAATCAGGCCAGTTTCCACGGGGCGCGATAGGGCCGCGTGAGCAACGCGCTCGCTTCAGCATCCCCGATGATCATTTCCTTTTTCGAATCCCACTTGATTTTGCGGCCCACCATCATCGCAATCAGCCCGAGATGTCCAGGAATGGCGGAGTGATGCGCCGTTTCAACGGGCGCAATCGCCGGTTTCCTGGATTTCACGCAATCGAGAAAATTCCGCCAGTGCCCGGGTGACTCGTAGAGCTTCACCTTCCGGAGATCGGCGGGAATATTTTTCCATTGTTTCCACTCGGGATTGGACGCCTCAAAGACGTTGTTGCGATCCACATGCACCCAGCCATCGGTCCCGATCCATTTTGTGCCCGCCTTGATGTTCGGGTCCCCACCCGCGACGCTCATCGTGATGTCGCCAGGATAAGTCACTTCACAACGATAGGTCGTGGCCGTGTTCCAAACCGCATCGCGCGGCGGAAATACTCCTTTGCCCTCGACTTCGATGGGACCGCCATTGTCGAAGCCGAGTCCCCAATGGGCGATGTCGCCGTGATGCCCGATCCAATCCAGCAACTGGCCGCCTCCGAAGTTGTAGTTCCATCGCCAGTTCATGTGAACGCGCCCCTCGATGTACGGCATCATCTGCGACGGGCCCACCCACATCTCGTAATCGAGATTGGGAGGCGGCTCCGAGACGGAGAGCTTGTCGCGGGTATTTTTGAAATCGACATGGCCGGCCGGCAATCCGACTTCGACGCGCTTTACTTTTCCGATCAACCCATTGCGCACAATCTCGGCGCCTTTATGAAAATTCTCCAATGACCGCTGCCAGGAACCGGTTTGCCAGATGCGCTTGTTTTTCTGGACGGCGTTCACAATCGCGCGCTGTTCAGCGATGGTCCGCGCCAGCGGTTTCTCCCCAAAAATATCCTTCTTCTGGCGGGCGGCCTCCGTCGCGGCGAGCGCGTGCCAATGATCGGGAATGGCGATCATCACGGCATCGATGTCCGGGCGCGCGAACATCTCGCGGTAATCATGATAGGCCTTGCAGCCGGTGTTGCCGTAATTCTTGTTGATGGCATCGACGGCATTTTGAAGGGGCCCCTTGTCGAGGTCGCACGCCGCGATGACCTGGCAATCCTTCTCCGCCATGAGCATTTTCGTATTGTGAGGTCCCTGCATTCCCCAGCCCACAATGCCGACGACAATGCGGTTGCTTGGGGCGGGACGGCCGTCCGCACCGCGGGCGCTCGCGGGGATGAAAGTGGGCGCGACGATGGCTCCCGCGGTGGCGGCGATGAAATGACGACGGGAGATCCTGGAGCGGACTGGTGAAGGCTTCATGACCCGGACCCTTGCCAATCCGTCCAATTCTTGCCAGCAGAAAAACCACGGCCGAGACCGCCCCTTGGCCGAAGGCCCAGCCAGGACTCAAAAGGAATGCCGCGGTCGTTTTGCGATGCCGATTCCGCCCAAGGCGTGCCCCCGCATCGGCTCAATTTGGGGAAAACCGAGGGTGGAAAAAAGAGAAGGGCCGGACGACAGGTCCGGCCCTTTCACACAAGCACACCTGAAAACGAGTGCGCTAACACGTCATTACTTTACCCAAAGCCTTAAATGCCACCAGTCACCAGAACTGGGGACACGCTGGGGACGTGCTGAGGACACTTAAAAACGCTCGGAAAAAGCTCTGACGGCCCATCCTCCAGCGCCAGTCGCTCTCACGAGAACCAAGCCTTAATAAGGGTTTTTAGCTTATTTTCCTTGGGATCTGATCGTCTTGGACACGGGCGGGCATTATGGGTTCCTGTCATGGCTTGACTTGAAACATCCGGTCTATAGCGTACAAATGTACGGCATGACATCCATCACCACGCGGCAGCGGGAAATTGCGGATTTCATTGATCAGACCCGGCGCGACGAGGGGAGCGCCCCGAGCTTCCGGGAAATCGCCCGGCATTTTGGTTTCAAAAGTGTGGGGACCGTCGTGAGCCATGTGCGCGCGTTGCGCCGGAAAGGAATTTTCCATGCACCGACGCGTCACGCCCGATCGCTTCGCGTCCGTTCCACGCTGGAGCCGCTGCGCAAATCGGTTGTGGACGTTCCGTTGTTGGGAGTCATCCCTGCGGGTTTTGCCGAGGATCGAAAGCAGGACGCGCAGGGTTGCATCAGCATGGACATTGAAACATTGGGGATCAAACCGTCGCCGCGAACCTTCGCGTTGCAGGTGCGGGGCGATTCCATGATTGGCCGGTGCATCCTGGACGGCGATCTGGTGGTGCTGGAACACGGGATGACGCCTCGCAGCGGCGATGTGGTGGCCGCGCTCATCGACAATGAAAGCACCCTCAAGACATTTCTTGTCAATCATGGAAAACCGTTTCTCCGCGCCGAGAATCCAAAATATCCGGACCTCATTCCGGCGCACGAGCTCGTGATTCAGGGCGTGGTGGTGGCGCTCGTGCGCCGGCGCAAAGGTTGAGCCACACACCGGCCTGTCATGCCCATCCCCCGTCGCGCCATGCGTGTCATTGTGCATCTCGATGCGGACGCGTTCTTCGCGTCGGTCGAACAGGCCGCTGATTCCCGGTTGCGTGGCAAGGCGATCGCCGTGGGCGGAGAAAAGCGAGGCATCATCGCCTCGGCCTCCTACGAAGCGCGAAAGTTTGGGGTTTATACACCCATGCCCACATCGCGGGCGCGCAAGCTCTGTCCCCGGCTCATCGTGCTGCCGGGCGACTTCGAGAAGTACGAGCATTTTTCCCGCTGGATGTTCAGCTATGCGCAGGACTTCACGCCCGACGTTGAAATTGCCTCCATCGATGAAGGTTATTTCGACCTGAGCGCGGTTCGCAAACCAGCGCTTCATGTGGCGGAGACGATCCGCACCGCGATCCGCCAGTCGCTCAAAATCTCGGTCAGCGAGGGCATCGGCAGCAACAAACTCATCAGCCAGATCGCCTCCAAGCTGACGAAGCCCGCCGCGTTCCATGAGGTGGCGCTCGGCACCGAGATCGAATTTCTTCATCCGCTGCCCAACCATTGGCTCCCCGGGATCGGCCCGCAGACATCGCAACGTCTCAACGCCGCCGGGCTCGCGTTCATCCGCCACATTGCCGCCACCCCCACCGACCTCCTGCACCTCCTCGTCGGAAAGGCGGCCCCCGCTCTCAAGTCGTACGCGGACGGCATCGACGAGCGGCCGGTCACCCCGATGAGCGCTCCGGCGAAGTCCTACGGCCAGCAGCAAACATTCGCCACCGACATCACGGACGAGGATTACGCCGAGGCGGTCCTGCGGCGGATGGCCGACGAATTGATGGCAAAGGTGCGTGCCGACGGAAAAAGCATCCGCACCCTCACGGTGAAGGTGCGCTACAACGACATGGCGGAGGATCAATGCGGCGACAGCCTCGGGGAACCCACGGACCTCGAGAGCGAATTGTATGGGCGCATCGGTGTCCTTTTCCGACAGGCATGGAAACGGCGCGTCAGCCTGCGGCTCGTCTCCCTCAAGCTGTCCAACGTCTATGATGGGATCGGGCCCACGGAACTTCATCTCGAAGGCTGGGGTCGCCGTCAGGATGCCGTCCGACGACTCGCGTACGTGGTGGATGAACTTCGCGAGACACACGGGCGGGAGGTCATTCTTCGAGGTCACGATTTTCGTTTGCGCGAACCGGCAACGGACAGCGCCGCGCTGCTCAACCCATCGCCGTCCCGCCAGGCCGCGCGCCCACCGGCCCGCACGAGCCAGCCCTCCATCGCTCCCTCTCTCACGCCCGTTTATTCCGCGAAGGGCCGAGCAGAACAGCGCCCGTCACGACGGCCATCGCGGCATACCGGGCATCCTGTCGCGCTCCATGTTCACAGTCCTTATTCGTTCCTCGATTCCACGCTATCGATCCCGGCAATCGTCGAATTGGCCGCGCGGCATGAACTGCCCGCCGTCGCACTCACCGACGCCGGCAATCTCCATGGGGCGGTCGATTTCTGCCTCGCAGCGAGACAGGCGGGGATTCAACCGATCGTGGGCGCTGAAATCAACGTAGATGGGGAATCGCTCTGTCTCTATGTCGAAACAGCGACCGGCTACGCAAACCTTTGCCGCCTGTTGTCAGGACAGGATGGCTTACCGGCGCCCGCGAGCCGGTGGGAAAATGATTTTGCGTCGGAGAATTTATCGGAGGCGATCCCGCCTCCACGCGGCAACCACTTTTCACTGGCCCGCCTGCGTCGCCAGCCTCTCGACGGATTGCTGGCGGCCAGCCGGCAGACGGCGTTGGCGCCCCTTTTTCCGGATCGTTTTTATCGTGCGGTGGCATCCGAGGAGGAATGGAAACGGGGACCGGATTCCTGGCCGGGCGTCTGGCTGCAGCCGGTCCACTACGCCTTGCCCGCCGATCGGATGAAATTCGACATCGTGCAATCCATTCGGACCCGCACGCTGCTGATGCAGGCACATCCCGAAAAACGGTTTGACGGGCACTTCCATTTTCTTCCACCCGATGAGGTGCAGTCGATATTCCCGGAATATCCGGCGTTGCTGGAGCATACCGCCGAGATCGCGGGGCGTTGTTCCTTTGCGCTGAAGGCGGCGCCGCCACAGTTCCCGGCGTTCACCACCCCCGATGGTTCCACACCCCGGGAATTTTTGCGGCAGCTGGTGTGGGATGGATTGCACCGCCGGTACGGCAACCGCGCCGGCGCGATGCGCGGGCAGGTCGACGAGGAATTGGGGATCATCGCGGAGGTGGGCTACGAGGATTATTTCCTGGTGGTCGTCGGCATCCTGGACGAGTGCCGCCGGGACGGCATCGACTGGATAACCCGGGGCAGCGCCGCCGATTCGCTCGTCTGTTATTGCCTGGGAATATCGGACGTATGCCCGGTTCGTTTCGATTTGTATTTCCGCCGCTTTCTCAACAAGGAGCGGATGGGAATGAACAAGCTGCCCGACATCGACATCGATTTTCCGCACGATCGGAAGGATGACGTCATCGATTTGATCTTTCGCCGGCACGGCGCCGAACACGCTGCGGTGGTGGGAGGATTTTCCACATTCCAGGTGCGAAGCGCCTTCGCGGAGGTCGCCAAGGTGCTCGGCGTGGCGGAACGGGAAGTGCGCAAGTTCACCGATCATTTCCCATGGAGTTTCGGTGGTGGCTGGGTGCCGAATGAGCCGACACCCAAGGGAGGCGAAGGCTTGGTCGGGATGCTGCGCGCCAGTCCCGAAAATCGCGACCTGCCCTTTGATGAAGAGCCTTATCGCACTGCCCTGAACATGGCGGAGTTTCTGGATGGAATGCCGCGCTATCCAAAGATGCATCCCTGCGGCGTCGTCCTTTCGCGCCAGCCCATGCATGAACTCACCCCCACATTCATTTCGAACAAGGGTTACCCCACCACGCACTTCGACATGGACGCGATCGAAACCATCGGCCTCGTTAAAATCGATGTGCTGGCCCAAGGGGGCCTTGCCGTGATGCGCGATGCCCGATGCGAACTCGCGCAACGCGCCATTGAAATCAATCCCGCCGCCCTCGAACCGTGGGAAGATCCAAATGTCTGGGAGATGATCGCCGCCGGCGGCTCCCGCGCGGTGCATCACATCGAGTCGCCCGCCATGGTCAGCCTGGCCCGGCAATGCAACGTGCGCGACATCGACGGTTTGATCGCACTCGTCAGCGTCATCCGCCCCGGTGCCGCCAACGAAGGGAAAAAACAGTCGTTTTCACGGCGCTACCAGGACCTCGAGCCCATCACGTCTCCCCATCCCTCGCTCGACATGTGCCTAAAAAGCACGTTCGGACTTGTCGTGTACGAGGAGCACATTCTCCAAATCTGCGAGGCCTTTGCCGGGTTGCGCCCCGGACGGGCCGACGTCCTGCGCCGCGCGCTGGCCAAACACAAGGAGCCGCTCATCGAAGAGATTCACCAGGAATTTATCGGGTCAGCCCGGGCGCGCGGCCATGACGAGGAAAAGATCGCCGAGATCTGGGCCCTGGTCCGCGGGTTTGCCGGCTACGCCTTCTGCAAGGCGCACAGCACAGCCTACGGCGTTGAGGCTTACCAGAGCGCGTGGCTTAAGCGTTATCATCCAGTCGAATTCATGGCGGCCGTGCTATCGAATGGAAAAGGATTCTATCACCCGCTGGTTTACGTCCTCGAAACGCGCCGCCTCGGCATCCCCTTTCTCCCGCCCACCATCAATCGACCCGGCCCGAAATTCGGCGTGGAAGCGGGCTCGATTCGGGTGCCCGTCACCCGCGTCAAAGGGCTCTCCCAGCGCACGCCCGAGCGGCTCGTTGAAGAATGGCAGCGAGGCTCCTTCGTTTCACTGGCTGACTTTTACCGGCGGGTCGTGCCTGCCCGTGAAGAAATGGAAGCCATGTTGCGCGTCGGCGCATTCGATGAATTCGGCAAATCCAGGACCGCGCAGTTCTGGGAAGTGCAGCAGCTCTATCACACCTTCGGCGTCACCGCGGATGCCGCCCAGGGCTGGCTTCTACCCGCCCCGTCGGCCGGCCGTCTTCCCGGCGTGCCTTTGCAGGAACCCACCCCGCGCCAGCGTCTCGAATGGGAGGCCGAGCTGCTCGATTTTACCGCCAGCGGCCATCCCCTCGCACTGCACGATCACATCGCGTGGGATACTTACTGCTCCGTCAACAGGCTCGGGGAATACATCGGCCAGCAGATCGTCACCTGCGGCCTTATCATCGAGCAGCGCACCCATCATCAAATCACCGGTGAACCGATGAAATTTCTCACCCTCGCGGATTGGACAGGCATGGTGGAGACGGAACTTTTCGCCGCCACCTACCGCAGTTACGGCCTGGCAACGGTTCGTTACCCGGTCCTCGAAGTGACCGCGACGGTCGAGCCGTATGAAAATCGCCGTGGATTTTCGCTGCGCGTTCTGCGCGCCGGCAGGCCCCGGCGGATTCACGATGCAGGCCGGCGCTGACGCGGGCGGATGGTTATTTCGCGCGATAGCGCGGAAGGAGCGCGGTATTCATGCCGCTTCGGCAACCTGCGTTGTGTGGAGGTGTGACCACCCGGACCATCCGTCGTCGGTAAAGCGCGCCGTCAATGCCGGGAATTGAAACGACGCACCGCCTCGGCATTCGACGCGAAGGCAAACTCGACCAGGTCCACCCGCGCCGGCTCCAGCCATTCAAAGCTCGCCACGCCGTCCAACGCCGCCGCGCCCGCAATCGATTCGGCGCGCGTGACGAAAAAAAGATCCAGCACCGGATAGGTGACATCCTTGTAGGGATAACGATTGACGCCGGAACAAAGGAACTCGAGCGGGCCCGTTTCCAGATTCACCTCTTCGCGAATTTCCCGACGCAATGCCATCTCGGCAGTCTCCCCCACGTCGACGAACCCGCCCGGCAATCCCAGCCGGCCCCGGCCCGGATCACGCGCGCGCCGCAGGAACAACGCGCGTCCATCCGGATCGAGCAGTATCGCCGCCACCGCGGATGCCGGGTTGAAATACTGCTGATGCCCGCACGCCGCGCAACGAAATGGATTCGTTGCCGGACCCTCGCGACGCGCTCCGCATCGCGGGCAATGCTGGAAAATCTCCGGAAGCTCCATCAATAGCCTCCCGCGCCCGAGAGGGGTTGGGACGCGCCCGCGCCGGGCTCCAAACTTCCAGAAGCCTCGCGCCGGCGAAATTCATCGAGCATCGACGCGGTGGCAGTCGCCCCGCAGCGCGTGGCGCCCAGGTCCCGGACGCGCATCAGCCCGTCCAGATCGCGCACGCCGCCCGCCGCCTTGACCTGCACCCGTTCGGAACAACTGGCGCGCATCAACCGCAGGTCGTGTTCCGTCGCGCCCTGGTAGGAATATTTTCCGTCAGCGCCCTTGATAAAACCGTAGCCGGTCGAGGTCTTCACCCAATCGGCGCCCGCGCGTTCGGAGATTTGACAGAGCTTCCGCTTGAATTCATCGCTGCTGAGGCCGGCCCCGCCGCGGGTGAGATAATCGTTTTCGAAAATGACCTTTACCTTCGCTGCATGAGCATGGGCCTCATCGCAAACCTCCCGGATGTCGCGTTCGACATAATCCCAGTCGCCGCCCAGCGCCTTCCCGATATTTATCACCATGTCGATCTCGGCCGCGCCGTCGCGGCAGGCAAACGCGGTTTCCATTCGCTTGCTCTCGGTGCTGCTGTTGCCGTGGGGAAAGCCAATGACGCAGCCGACCACCGTTTCGGAACCGCGCAGCAATTCCACCGCGCGGCCAACGAAATAAGGTTTGATGCAGACGGAGGCGACGCGGTATTTGGCGGCAAGGCGGCAACCCTCCTCCATCTCGCGATCCGTCATCGTCGGATGCAGCAGCGAATGGTCGATCATCTTCGCCAGTTGCTCGTAGGTATATTTCATGCGGCGCAACGTCTGCGGGATTGACCCCTTCGGAGGACTTTACAATCCGTGGGACTGACCCCGTGGGGGGTCAACTCTCGATGACGTTGATTTCGACGGGGTCGACGGTGACGCCGCTTTTCTCGAGCCAGGCGATGGCGGCTTTGATTTCCGCGCGGGGGCCGTCCAGTTCGAGGCAGACGATGCCGAGCTCATCGTTCACGCTGGCCTGGCGGATGTCCGTGATGATGTCGAATTTCTTGCCCAGTTCCCAAATGATGGGGCGCTTGATCTTCTGCGGCGGATAGGTCAGCCAGACGCGCGTCTTGGCGGGCGTCACCAGGGATTTTGCGGCGGGCTTCCGTGCTTTGTTGGACATGAAGGCGGGGAGTCGAGAATTGAAAAGTGCGCGTGCGGATGAATGCGATGCTAGCCGCCGGCGATGGCCGGGATGATGCTGATTTCATCGCCGTCCTTGACTTTGGTGTCGAGGTTTTGCAGGAACCGGATGTCCTCCTCGTTCACGTAGACGTTGACGAACCGGCGGACGGCGCCGGTGTCGTCGAGGAGCCGTTCCTTGATGCCGGGAAACCGGGCCTGCAGATCGGCGAAGGTATCGGCGATGCTGCCCGATTTCACTTCGATGATCTCCTCGTTGTTGGTGAGTTTGCGGAGCGGCGTGGGAATGCGGACTTGAGCTGGCATGGCGATAGTTGGTTATTGTCTATCCGGCTATGGGCATTCGGCGATTCGGCTATGGACTATGGGCTATGGACTATGGGCTATTGGCTATTGAATCTCAGGCGTTGACGAGCGATTTATCCTGGGCGGCCAGCAGAGATTCAAATTCGCGGAGGCTCGGCTTGATCTCACGCGGCGCCCCGCAATGCCCCGCCACCGCATCCAGCGTCTTCAATCCATTGCCCGTGATGCAAAGCACCGCCGAATCCTTCGCGGGAATCCGGCCGGAGGCAATGAGTTTCTTGGCCACCGCTGTCGTCACACCCCCAGCCGTCTCCGCAAAAATCCCCTCGCACTCGGCCAGCATCTTTATGCCCTCCCGAATCTCGTCATCCGTCACATCCTCGGCGTGCGCCCCGGTTTCCTTCATCACTTTAAGCGCATAAAATCCGTCGGCCGGCGTGCCGATGGCCAGGCTTTTGGCGATGGTATGCGGTTTCACTGGCTTGAAAAAATCGAGCCCCGCCTTCTGCGCATGCGAGATGGGATTGCATCCCGTGGCTTGCGCGCCATGGACATGCCAGGGCCGTTCCTCCACGAGCCCGATTTTCACCAACTCCTGGTAGCTCTTATGGATTTTGGTGAGCAACGACCCGGACGCCATCGGGGCCACCGTGTGCTGGGGAATGCGCCAACCAAGCTGTTCCACCACCTCAAAGCCGAGACTCTTGCTCCCCTCAGCGTAATACGGGCGCATGTTCACGTTGACGAACGCCCATCCATATTTGCCCGCGATTTCGGCGCAAAGCCGGTTCACCTCGTCGTAATGGCCCTTGATGCTGATCACCTGGGCCCCATAGATCAGCGAGTTGAGAATCTTGCCCTGCTCCAGATCGGCCGGGATGAAAACATACGCCTTGAGACCGGCGGACGCGGCGTTGGCCGCCACGGAATTGGCGAGGTTTCCCGTGGAGGCGCAGGCGACCGTGTCGAAACCCAGCTCCCGGGCGCGGCTCAACGCAACGCTCACCACCCGGTCCTTGAACGACAGGCTCGGATAATTGACCGTGTCGTTTTTGACCCAAAGCTCGCGGATGCCCAGAGCCTTGGCGAGGCGATCGGCTTTAATCAGGGGCGTGAATCCCACCTCGCGGCCCACGGTCGGGTCCTCAGCGACGGGAAGCAGTTCGCGATAACGCCACATGGTCTGCGGCCGCGCCTCGATGGCCGATCGGGTCAGGGCCTTCTTGATCAGCGCATAATCATAGGCCACTTCCAGCGGGCCAAAATCAAATTCACAGACATGCGTCGCCTCGAGGGGATATTCGCGTCCGCACTCGCGGCACTTGAGCGCCTTCATGAAACCGGCGGTAGGATGACTCATAACTTTTTAGCTGCGTTCGGTCCATTCGTTGTCCGGCCCATCTGCGCCCTCGCGGGCAGCAAAAAGCCCCTTCCCATCACTTGAGAAGAGGCGGCAAACCGCGCGTGAACTCTTCTCATCTTTTCCGGAACACCCGCTCCGGTTGGAATTGGCACCTGGGCATTGTTCCGACACGTCGAAACAACCGGTTGCCGTGGCTTCTGCGGGCCAAATCCCTCAGCCACTCTCGATGAGCTGTTGACCAACAAATCAACAGATGCGGATAGATTGATTTCAAACTTAAAATCTGTCAATGATTTTTCTACGGGCGGCACCCGGGATTTTTTGGACCCTTCTGAATGGACAAATCCGTGCTCTTCTTTGAACAATTTGCGTCCCGCCACGCTCTGATAACTGCCGAATTCCCCATATGCCTCGAAGCTGGTTGGGCTGCCGCTGTCGGGACCTGTATTTGATGCCGGGATATAATATTGGCAAGGACCCATCGATTTGGTCTGATTTGATATCTGCAAATGAAGAAGTTTAACTGGTTGAAAAGCAGCGCAGCATGGGCGCTGGCGCTCGGTTCTGCGGCAGCCTTGCTGCCAGCCCACGTTGCCGGCGGCGAAGCCATCCAATTTTCCAATGCGCGAAGTCGCCAGGACCCGATCGCCAAATCAAATCTTCCGGGCGAGAAGGAGGGCGGGCTGGGCCGCATGAGTCCCCTCGATTTTATTCCCGCCGGCGGCGACAACGGCCGCACGGACCCGATTCGGTCCCGCAAAGAGAATAATCGGGCGACGGAACGAGCCAATTGGATGGTCCTGGACCGCGGTGACCTCGATGCTCGGGACGAGCAGCGTCGCACTTCGGGAATGCGCGATGCAAAGTTCGGCAAGGAGACTGAACGCAAAGATTATTTCTTTGCGCCTGTGAGCGAGAAGGATGATTTGCCGGGGCGCTCGAAATCATTGTCGCCCTATGGCAAATCGACGGCGCGCGAACGTTCCGACAGCGATCCCGATTCCAAAGAGACAGCCGATGCGGCAGCCAAAACTGAGGACGCCACCGACTCGCGGCGCGCGACCACCCCTGGCAAGGAGGGTCAATCCCGTACGGACCACACAGCAAAGGAACTCGATTTGAAGGACCTGTTGAGCACAACAAAACCCAACTCCTTGATGTCCTCGCTCGGCGACAAAACGGGAATGATGTGGAAGGAAGTTTTGGGTGGAGGCAGCACCGATTCGGGCACGATCCGTCGTCGCGACGATGGCAGCACAGCGGATTCGTTTCGGGGCAGCGTCTCGTCCGGTTCATCGCGCGGGAACGATTCATTTTCTGCCCGCAACGATTTTGGGAGTCGGGCGGCGGCGCCGGTTTCACCCAGCCTGCCGGACTCGGGTTCCCGATCGTTCGGCCTTCCGTCGGCACCGGTGGCGCCGCGGGCCTCGGACTCCAGCCTGAGCCGCGGCTCTTCGCTTTACGGGGCGCCGGCTGCAAATGACCGCTCTTTTTCATCAGGATCGAGCCCCGGTTCCGATCCGTATTCGAGTTATCGTCCCCAGGCCCAGCGGTCTTCCTCAGGCAATTCTCAAATCCCCTCCCGACCCGGTTACGGCCGCTGAGCGGCGCGCGCGGCGATTCAATCGTCGAACCTGAGCACCGGGACAGCTGTTCCTTCGGGCCACGAGGTGTTCGGAGGGACATCCACCAACCCATCAGCGGACGCCAGCGACGCAACCATGTGGGATGCCTGTCCGCCGGCGAGCCGAACGGCGCCGTCCAAATCCACGCTGACCCGCACGAAGTGGCGGCGATCCCCGTGATTCACGACGGCCTCCGCGAGCCGGGCCGGATGGGAGACCATGCCGACTTGCGCGGCCCCCTGCCATTGAAGCAACGCGGGGCGCACGAGCACCAGGAAGGTGACCACTGCCGAAACAGGATTTCCCGGAAGCCCAAACAATAATTTGTTTCCGAGTTGCCCGAAGACGAATGGTTTCCCGGGTCGGATCGACACCTTCCAAAATTCCAATTTCCCTCCGAGCTGTTCGAAAGCCGCTTTTACAAAGTCCATTTCACCCACTGAAACACCCCCTGTTGTGATGACGGCGTCACACGTCGCGAACGCCTTCTCCATGGCGCGGCACGTCTCCGGCAGATTGTCGCGCACCAATCCGAACACGCGCGGAATGGCGCCGGCTCGCGACACCAGGGATTCGAGGGCAACGCGGTTGCTCTCGAAGATCCGGCCGGGTTCGAGCGGTTGGCCGGGTTCCAACAACTCATTGCCAGTCGCCAGCAGCGCGATGGCCGGCTGGCCGTGAACGGACGCGGACTCGATTCCCAACGCGGCCAGCAAGCCGGCTTTTGTCGCGGTGATTCGCGTTCCTTCGCGCAACACCACCGTGCCGCGCCGAACATCCTCGCCGCGAAACCGGACATTTTCCCAGGGCTTCACCGCATCGAGCAGGAATACTGCGTCCGGGCGACCCGCATCGATTCGGGTGTCCTCCTGCATAATAACCGCATCGGCGCCAGCGGGCAGCGGTGAGCCGGTGAAGACTCTCACGCAGGCGCCTGGCTCGACGGCTCCGCGAAAGTTTTCTCCGGCCGCAGCGCGCCCGATTTGTTTCAACGGAACCGGCTGTTCGGGCCCGGCAGAAGAAGCGTCGGCGGCGCGCAACGCATAGCCATCCATCGCCGAATTGTCGAACGGTGGAAGATCGATCGGGGCTTCGATCGGCTCGGCCAGGAACCGGCCGGCGAGCTTTCCCAGTGCGACGCGTTCGACCGGCAGACGGCGGATGCAGGCGCCGATTTTTTCACGGGCCTCTTCGAGTGAAAGCATCAGGCCAGTGTCGAGAGGGCCGGTGGGAGTTCAAGCTTTTGCTCCGCGCACTTCCGTGCAATATCTGAGTCTTGACCTGGGACGGCAAAGAGCCGATTGAAAGGGCAGCGCAGCAATCAACCGTTTTTCACACATGCAAAATCCCCTCCAGCAACTCACTGTAAAACTTTTCGCCGATGGCGCGGACAAAGCGGGCATCCTGACCCTCAACGCGAATCCGTTGATCCAGGGGCTCACTACCAACCCGAGCCTGATGCGCAAAGCGGGTATCACCAACTACGAGGCCTTCGCCAAGGAAGTGCTACAAAGCGTCAACGCAAAACCCATCTCGTTCGAGGTTTTTTCGGATGAGTTTTCCGAGATGCGGCGGCAGGGGTTGAAGATTGCGAAATGGGGTCGCAATGTTTATGTCAAAATCCCGATCACCAACTCGCGCCAGGAATCCGCGCTGCCCCTCATCAAGGAATTGGCCGCGGAGGGGGTGCAATTGAATGTCACGGCGTTGCTGACGCTAGAGCAGGTACGCGGCGTCGGCGAGGCGCTCAATCCCGCCATCCCCTCGGTCGTCAGCGTGTTCGCGGGCCGCATTGCGGACACGGGAGTAGACCCGGAACCGATGATGCGCGCCTGCGGGGCCCTGCTCTACAACCAGCCGAAAGCCGAGCTCCTGTGGGCCAGCGTCCGCGAGGTGCTCAACATCTTCCAGGCGGATCGCTGCGGCTGCCAGATCGTGACCGTGCCGCACGAAATTCTTGCGAAAGCGATCAAAATGGTCGGGCAGGATCTGAAGGCGCTCTCGCTCGACACCGTGAAAACATTTGCGAAGGACGCGGCCGAAGCGGGCTTTTCCGTCTGATCCCGAACGAGCAGGGCACGAGTCCGGGCTGAATGCTTTTGCCGCCCTGCCGTGGGCTGTAGTAGAACTTCGGCGCGATGAAGATCGCGCTCGCGCAACTCAACACCATCGTCGGGGACCTTTCCGGAAACGAAAAGGCCATCCTCGCCGCCTACCAGCGCGGTGTGGCCGCGGGCGTGGACCTCGTGTTGGTTCCCGAACTCTCCGTCTCCGGGTATCCTCCGCGCGATCTTTTGCACAAGGGTCGTTTCATCGAAAACTGCGCCACCGTCGTCGAGCGACTGGCCGTCGCCACGGGGGCGACCGGCCTGGCGGTGGGCTGGCCTGGACGGAGCGCCAAACGGCCGGGCCGTGAATTCACCAACGCCTGCTCGTTGTTGCAGCGCGGCAAAATCCTGGCCACGCGCACCAAGATTCTTTTGCCAACTTACGACGTGTTCGATGAGGATCGTTATTTCGAGCCGGCCACGGAAAACACCCCCGTCGAATTCAACGGCCACCAGCTCGGGTTGACGATTTGTGAAGATGTCTGGAATGACGAACATTTCTGGCGCGAACGCCGGTATGAACGCAACCCGGCCGCCGATCTGGTGCGCGCCGGCGCCGATATCCTCCTGAACATTTCCGCTTCCCCCTGGTATCTGGGCAAAAACAGGACGCGCCGCGAGATGCTGGCGAGCCTGGCAGCGAGCGCGGGGGTGCCGGTTTGTTACTGCAACATGGTGGGTG
This sequence comes from Verrucomicrobiota bacterium, assembly GCA_041166945.1. GTDB lineage: Bacteria > Verrucomicrobiota > Verrucomicrobiia > Limisphaerales > JADJPG01 > DASTLJ01. Next base: position 6,163 of record JBEEGQ010000218.1, on the reverse strand, counting down.
GAAACGACGAGCTCGTTTTTGACGGCGCCAGCCTGGCGTTCGGCGCCGCTGGACAACTTCTCGCCGAGGGCGCCATGTTCTCCGAGGATTTTATCATCGTGGACACCGAAACCACCTCGGCCATCGAGCCCGCGGCGTTCGCGGACGAGGAAAAGGTTTTTCGCGCGCTGGTGCTGGGATTGCGGGATTACCTTCACAAATGCGGGTTCAAATCCGCGGTGTTGGGACTCAGCGGCGGAATCGACTCGGCGGTAACGGCCGTGATTGCCGCCGAGGCGCTGGGCGCGCAGAACGTTCTGGGCGTCTCGCTGCCTTCGGATTTTTCATCGAAAGGGAGCCTCGATGATGCTCAAAAACTCGCGCAAAAACTCGGGATCTCGTACGACGTCATTCCCATCCAGGCGCCGTTCGTCGCAGTGACGCAACAATTGAAAAAAATTTTCGCCGGGCGTCCCGAGGACACAACCGAAGAGAACATCCAGGCTCGATTGCGCGGGGTGATGTTGATGGCCTTGTCCAACAAGTTCGGTTCCCTCCTCCTCACGACAGGAAACAAAAGCGAGCTGGCCGTGGGCTATTGCACGCTTTACGGCGACATGTGCGGCGGGCTGGCCGTGATCAGTGATGTGCCCAAAACGATGGTGTATCGCATCGCCAACTGGCTGAACCGCACTGAGGAAATCATCCCTCGCGATTCCATCACAAAACCCCCGAGCGCTGAATTGCGTCCCAACCAGACTGATCAGGATTCACTGCCGCCGTACGATGTGCTCGATGCGATCCTCGAGGAATATGTCGTCCGCTGCCGATCGGCAGCGGAGATCATCGCGGCGGGGTTCGACGAGGCCGCAGTCCGGCGAGTCGTTCAACTGATCGATTTTAACGAATACAAACGGCGCCAGGCGGCCCCCGGTTTGAAAGTGACTTCCAAGGCCTTCGGAGTGGGACGCCGCATCCCGATCGCCCAACGCTACCGCGAGCTTTAAACTATTCCGCACCCGCGAGGAGGACCTTCAGTTTGAGTCTCGTTACCTCGTCTACTACTCAGAGACGTCGGTCGAATGGCGCACGATCTGCAGGTAGCGCGGAACTTGAATTTCGGACGACCACGCTTCAGTCCGGGCATCCGCTGCGGCGAGTTTTCCCGCGCGAAACCGTTCCCACAGCCGCTCCAGGCTGGCGGCGCCCGCGACGACATCGCTCTCATCATTCGTGTTCCCGGCCATCCCCGCCTGCTCGAGCACCCGCCGCATCTCCGAATCGCGCGGCGCGAATGCGAGGATGGGGCGGTGTGCCCCGAAGTAATCCGCGATTTTGCTCGGCATGAAAAGATTGTGCGCCGCGGCCACGACCAGCAGGAGCACCGGGCTTTGTTTGAGAAGGGCGAGGTATTCCTGATAGGCGACCGGCGGCCGAAGAGTGACGACGTCGTGCAGTTTGAGTTCGCTCAAAAACCGGTTGTGCTCCGACAACCAGATGCCGTGAAAAAGAAAATTTGTTTGGGAACGGGCCTCGGGCTTTCGTTCGAGGAACAGCGCGAGCGCGCGTAGAAATGTTTCCGGGCTGCGCGCGCCCGCCCAGTCGAACACTCCCGGATACACAATTTGAAAGCGATTCTCCACGGCGGGCGCCGGCTCCCGGAATGCCGCAGCATCGAAGAAATAGGGGACATGGACTGCCTGCGATTTTTCGATCAGTTGCTCCCCGACATACGTCCTCAGGTTGGTATCGGCTGTGAAGACCACGCGGCCGGCCTTTTGCAGGACCCGCCGCTCGAGTTTGGTCAGCCAGGGCAGGAGCAGGCGATGCACCGGGGAGCGTCTCGGATGACGCCGCTGTTGTGGCGACATCGGTTCCTGAAAATCGAAGACCCAGCGGCGGTCCACACGGCCCCCGGGAAAGTCGGCCAGGAGCACCGACGCCGGAAAAACGAATCCCAACACGCGATCATACTCCCGGGCCTTTCGCGCGACGGCCATCAACCGCAATGACCACAGCACACATTCATCCGGCCACAAAGAGCCATACAGGCTTGTCTTCACCGCGCGAAAAACGGCGGAGTCGGACGCGAACAACCGCGTCAGTCGATCCGCGGGATCATCCATGCGCCGGATGCGCAAGGCAGGATGAACGAAGGTTTCGCGCGCGTTCAGGTCCATTCCCAGGCGGCTGCTGACGACGTCCACCTCCCAGCCGGCATCCAAAAATCCGCGCACCAGATAACCGGGCCGCTTCGCGTTCGCGAGGTTGCTCGGGGGAAATGAATTTGTGAGGACCAGCAGGCGCATAAGCGGCGCGAGGACGGCAGCCTGGGCCTTTCAGGGACGATGCCAGACGCGCCGGTTCACGTAGCCGGTGTAGCTCAGGATGATTTTCGCGACCTTCCATGAAACATTCGCCACGTTGTAATCGTCCGGCAATCGCGGCGGACCCGACGACTTGAATTGCGCGAGCGTCAACTCCACCGCCTGCAGGATCCGCTCGGGATCCAATCCGCTCATCACCACCGCCCCTTCGTCCATTCCTTCCGGACGCTCGTGCGCTTCGCGGACGTTTACGGCGGGAAACCCCAGAATGGACGATTCCTCGGTGATGGTGCCGCTGTCGGACAGTGTGCAAATCGCGCCTTTTTGGAGCGCGACGAAATCAAAAAATCCGAGTGGGGGAAGGACACGCACCAGTTTGTGCAGTTTGTGCCGGCCGCTTTCGAGACGTTTCCGGGTGCGCGGATGGAGGGAGAACACCAGCGGAAATCGATATTTCGCCGCGAGTTTTCCGAGGACAGAAACGAGCGCTCCCAGGTGCGCGGGCGTGTCGACATTTTCCTCGCGATGCAAACTGACCGTAAAGTAGCGCCCGCGCATCAGCCCGAGGCGCTGATGGACAGCGGAGGCCTGGATGTCGTCGCGGTGAAAATCGAGCACCTCCTTCATGGGCGAACCGGTTTTGAGGACCTGATCCCGGGGCAACCCTTCGGCGAGAAGATAACGGCGGGCGTGTTCCGAATAGCAGAGGTTGATGTCGCTGACGTGATCGACGATGCGACGGTTGATTTCCTCGGGGACCCGCATGTCAAAACAGCGGTTGCCGGCTTCCATGTGGAAAATGGGAATGTGCCGCCGCTTGGCGGGAATGACGGCCAGACAACTATTCGTGTCGCCCAGTACGAGGACCGCCTCAGGTTTCTCCTTCGCCAGGACGACATCGGCGCGGGCGATGGTGCGCCCGATGGTTTCCGCCGCCGTCCTGCCCGCGGCCTTTAGAAAATGCCGCGGGCGCGGCAAGCCGAGGTCCTTGAAAAAAATGCCGTTTAATTCGTAGTCATAATTCTGCCCGGTATGCACCAGGACATGCTGCGTGGTTTTTTCAAGCACGGCCAAAACGCGCGAAAGGCGGATGAGCTCCGGACGCGTTCCGACGATGGTCATCACCTTGATTTTCGAACTCATGGCATTTGAAATATCGCGTCTGGCGTCAGCATAGGCCGAACCGGCTGCTCAAAGCACGGGATCGTTCCACGTGTCCGGTTTCTCGGGCTCGAAAATTTCACTGGCCCAGAACAAGGTGATCATGTCGGCGGCTCCAGTGTTCTCGATCGAATGAGTATGCCCCGGGGGAATATCCACAATCCGAATGTCGCGCCCGCTGACTGGATATTCCACAATGTCCCCGCCGCGAACGCTGCGAAAACGAATAAGGCCTTCCCCCTGGATCACACAGAATTTCTCGACTTTGGCATCGTGATAATGATTCCCGCGCGTGATACCCGGTTTGGTCTGCGAAACAAAGATCTGGCCGGCGTGATCGGATTTGATCAACTCGAAGAGCCACCCGCGTTCGTCGGTCTTCAGGCACACCGGTTGCGCCAGGTTCCCCAAATCAAGGAATGCGGTGTACGTCGAGTGAAGCCGGCACGTCAACGGGTTCGACAGATCCGGCACCCAAAATCGTTCGCGCGCATCGCGAAACGAGACGAGCCGGTCATGCAAGTCGCCCAGCCCAATGGTATGAACCGGGTCGATCTGCGGCCGCGACAGGACGGGGTCGTGAGCGGGACGCGACGCCAGTTCGAGAAACGCGCAAACGATGTCGTCGACATGAACCAGCTGCAGCTGCGTGTTCCGATCGGCAATCCTCACCGGCAGTCCCCGGCTGATGTTATGACAGAACGTCGCCACCACCGTGTTGTAGTCGGGCCGGCTCCATTTTCCAAAAATGTTCGGAAACCGAAAAATATACACAGCCGCCCCGGCCTTCTGCTGATAATTCGCAACCACCTCCTCGCCGGCCTTTTTGCTGCGGCCGTAGGGATTGTCCAGGGCTGCTTGAATGGAGGAGCTCATCACGAGCGGCGCCCGGCGTCCGGCGGCGATGAGTGCGTCGCAAAGCCGGCGGGTAAAAACGGCATTGCCATCCATGAACTCCTGTTCCTCGCGGGGCCGGTTCACTCCCGCCAGGTGAAAAACCAGATCGGCCCGCGCCGCCATCGTCGACAAATCGTCGACGGAATGAGCGCGCGTGAATTCGACGACCTCCACGCCGCCCTGGCGTTGCAGCGCCAGCGAGACGTGCGTTCCCAGGAAGCCCGCCGCGCCGGTGATGAGGATGATTTTCATCAAGAGGACTCCGCCGCGCGCCGGCTCAATGCAGGGTCGCCGGGGAACTGCCGCCCTTCAATTCCGCCTGGATGTAATCGAGCTTCAACAACAGGGATCGCAATGCCTCGTCGGTGAGCTGCTCAGTGTTCGCGGAGGTGTAATCGTCAAAATCCGCGACCTTTTTTTCGCCCTTCTCGAAGAACAACGCGTAGTTGAGGTCCCGGGCGTCGGAATGAATCCGATAATAGCCCGTGAGATCCTCGGCGCGGATCATCTCCTCGCGATTGAGCAAGGTTTCGTGCTTCTTCTCGCCGTGACGGGTGCCGATCACACGGATGTCGGTGGTGGCATTGAAGATCTTTTGCAAAACGCGCGCGAGCTGGCCGATGGTCGCCGCGGGGGCCTTTTGGACAAAGGTGTCGCCGCCTTGCCCATGCTTGTAGGCGAACAGCACCAGGTCGACAGCGTCATCCAGCGACATCATGAACCGGGTCATGTCGGGATCGGTGACCGTGATGGGCTGGCCCGATTTGATTTGATTGACGAACAGGGGAATGACGGAACCGCGGGACGCCATGACGTTGCCGTAACGGGTGACACAGATGGTGGTTCCCCCTTTTTCGAGATGCCGTGATTTGGCGACGGCGACCTTTTCCATGAGAGCCTTCGACATGCCCATGGCATTGATGGGATAGACGGCCTTGTCCGTGCTGAGCACGATGACATTTTTCACGCCGTTGGCTGTGGCGGCGTTGAGGGTGTTTTCGGTGCCAAGGATGTTGGTGGCGACGGCTTCGAGCGGATAAAACTCGCAGGAGGGAACCTGTTTCAAGGCGGCGGCGCTGAAGACGTAATCGACTCCGCGCATCGCGCCCTGGATGCTGTTGGAATCGCGAACATCGCCAATATAAAATTTCAGCTTTGGACTTCGAAGCTCGTGCCGCATGTCGTCCTGTTTTTTTTCATCGCGGCTGAAGATGCGAATTTCGCGCACATCCGATTGGAGGAACCGGCGCAGGACGGCATTGCCGAACGAGCCGGTCCCGCCGGTGATCAGGAGAACTTTGTCTTTGAACATGGGGCTTAAGACCGGACCGGCATCCAGCGCCTCGGCTGGCGGCGCGGGACAGGCACGGACACCGGGGCTTCCAAGGCGGGCGCCTGAACTCTGACGCGGCAAACGCCACCGTTCAGACTGATGCTAAAAGCGACAATCCCGGCCAGCGCAGGAACGTCGAGCTGAACAGCGCCAAAGACGAAGAAAAAGAACACGACCTTTGTCATGAAAAATGCCAGCAGGAACGTGTTGATGTGTTTTCTGGCGGGTTCTCCATACCGAAAATTGTGGACCACCACGTGCAAGGATGCCGCAACAAAAAACAGGAACGCCAGCAGACCCCAGATTCCAAAGGGGATAATTAAAGAGAGAGGGCCGTTGTGGTAGTCGCCCGCCACGACGGACCCTTCAAAGTCACGCATCAATCCCAGGCGCACCGCCTGAGTCGTCAGGTAATAATCCGCCGCGGTGGCCGTATATCCTTTTCCTATCCAAAAATATTTTGGGA
>JBEEGQ010000217.1:0-5129 GCA_041166945.1 Verrucomicrobiota bacterium | reverse complement strand
GAGGAAGGGCTGGGGAAAAGCGAAGGAGCAAAATCCTTTTGCGATGAGCACCTAGGGGAGGCCCGATATGTATTGCTCAAGGGAACGCAGACAAAAACGACGTTCTTCAGCGCTGTCTGGCAGGCTTGCGGCCTTGGGTCCCCGATTAATCGCAAGCTGCACGAGTTGCAGACCCGCGTGGAAAGCTTTCTCGGCTCCAGCGGCATGATGCTGGTCATTGATGAGGCGCACCGACTATTCCCGCAGACGGAGCGCATGTATTCCCATCCCGAGCTGATCAACTGGCTCTACACGATGTGGGACATCGGAGTCCCTGTGGCCTTGTGCGTGACGCCCCAATTTATCACCCGGATGGACGCTGTAGAACAGCAGACCGATTGGCGGTCGGGGCAGCTCAAGCGCCGCATTGAAAAGTGGGAAAACCTGCCAAGCCGCATCAGCGAGCAGGACATTCTCGCGGTCGCGTGCAGGCTTGCGCCGGGTTATTCGAAAACGATGATTGAGGAGGCCGTTGACTTTGCGATGAACACGCGCCGTCAGCTTGACGCCCTCAAGCGGGCACTGTCTGCGGCAGATCAATTCGCCGCCGAAAATGGCCGCACCAAGCCCACGGCAGCCGACCTGCAACAAGGCATTAAGGACGCCCAGTCGACCGACCTGGCCTTAACCACCCCTCTGGATCTGGAGCGCCAATCCCTTGGCGCCGGGACCAGCCGGCGCGGCCGCCGCCGCGCCGCTGCCGCAACCCGGCAACCCCGCCGCAGTAGTGCTGCGGAGCTCCCGCAACAGGAAGCGGAAGACACAATTTGCGCTGACCGAAAGCCAGCGCTGGCCGTTGACCCTGACTCGCTGACGCCTCGCGTCACGCGACCAGGCTTGTCAGTCGTCGCCTAGTCCGAAGCGCGGTTCATTTAGCGAAACCCGCAAATGAGCGCGCTATTTCCCTGTACGCGACTGTTGGAAGTGTTGGAAGTGTTGGAAGTGAGAATCGGACATCTGTGACGACGAATTACATTCTTGCCACCCCACCGCAGCGGCGATGCCGCGAGACGGCAGGCCTCTTGCCGCACCCCGTTCAGTCAATCGCCCCAGGCGGCAATTCGGTCGGCCAGGCGTCCGCGCGGGATTCGAGAATACGAGCCTGATCGGTCAGGCCGAGAATGTAGAAAACGTAGTTTGCACGTTCGCTTATCGCCACATGGTGCTTAGGCGCATGGGCCGTTGCATCATTTAACTGCGCTTCAAGCTCGGGAGTTGGGCCTTTCCACAGGTCGCCGTCGAACGTGCATCGCTGCCCGTCGATTTCGGCGACCAGGTGGCCTGTGTGCGGGATGCTCACAAAAGATCGGCGGGCAATCGCACAGTTCGGCCCGCCGCGTCCGTGACGATCACGCGGCCGCTGTCGTCGACACAAGGCGTGTCCCCAATCTGCACCGCAAAATCCCCTGCCGTTTCGTCGTCATAACCCAGTGCCTTGATGGTGTCAATCAAGGCCTGGAATGAAGCGTGGTCATGCATAATTATTCGGTTTCGAATGGGCGTTGACGCGTCGTTGGTTCTTAGGCGTTCGGCTTCAGCGGCGACCGCTCCGACGTGGACCCACGGGGCATTTACCTGACGCGAAAACTCACGAATTCTTGTCGTAACGACTTACTTCCTGGCCCGTACCCGGCCCTGTTCGTCAGTGCAAGGCCTGTCCCCAATCTGCGAAATCCCCAGCAGTCTCCTTGTCATACCCCAGCGCCTGAATGACTTTGATCAGTGCGTCGAATGATTCTTGGGAATGCATCAATTCTTCCGCCGTGTTGGGCACGCAGATTGGAAATCTCCGACGTCGCGCTTCAGAATAACCCCTTTGACAAATTAATCATCGGCCGACCTTCCCCATTTCTGCATCCGCTATTCTTGTCATGGCCTGGCCCACGAGTTGCACGACGCGCAGATTATTGGTGGTGTCGAGATTCGTCCCGAATTGTTTCAGCGCCCAAAAATGTTTCTGAGCCGCCGCCATGTCGCCTCCAGCGGCGGCGTCGCGGCCCGCTTGCGCCACCTCCGACGCCAATCGTTTCAATGCATCCAACTGCACGAACAACTCATCGGTTTTCACCTGACGATCGGAGGAGCGCAGCGCGACGAATTGCGGCTCGCTAAGGCCCAACACCGATTCGGGCGCAAACAACGGCCGCGCGCTCCAGTCAGTCTCAATAAATAATTTCGCCGCGGCCGATTTATCGCCTCGCTGCCATGCCGCCATGACCGGTTGCGAAACAGTTGGGGTCTGCGGGACGGCAACATTGCCCGAAGCCGCTGGCTTTTTGTTGCAGCCCATCAAAATCACGCAAGCCAGAAAAAGCACACTGCTGGAAATGCATTTCATAAAAGCGTTCGGTTCCAATCAGGGATTCCAAATCACGTGCCCTTACGGCGTCAGCCACTTTACCACCACCGTTCGCGCCGTCGCAGGAAACCGGGCTTCACCATTTTTGACCGGGATGGCGATTCCGCCGGCCGTTATTGTCGCAACGTGTCCCGAAGGAATGCGAAGGCTAAATCCGCCGGGCGGCGATGCTACTCCAGAGACGGTCAGCGTGGCTTCGGATTGAGTCAGCCTCCAGCCGGCCGAACACTTTCCAAAATGGGTGGGAAAATTGTCGAATCTCATTCCCGCCGGATCTTTAAACCATCCGGCAGGCACGCCGGCGAAAAGGACCAGTTTATCGCCATCTTCAAAGATGAGTGCATCGCGAAGCAGCAACAACATTTCCGCAGTCGCCCATCCGTGGGGCATCGCCTTGCTCACCGCTCCTTGTGGCCACGTGGTCAGAACATGATTCCAGCCGCCCACTCCCGAATCGCCGCCTTCATCGAGAGCGAACCAGCCGCGCATCTGCGGATGATCCAGATGCAGCCCCAGGGTGTCCGCGGCGGCGGCGCGGTTGCCGGCGAGCAATCCCTGGTGGGCCCGGGCGAGCGGGAAATAACGCCAGCCTGCCGGTGGTTGAGCACCGAAATTCTTGAATGCATCAAAGGCCTTTCCCTCGTCGAACGCATACAGACGGCATGGCCAGAGCACCGCGTAACTCCCGTAGCCTTTGGCCAGGTCGCCGCCGAATTGCCGATCGTATTTTGCGAAAAATTCGTCCGCCAGTTTTTCCCAAACCGCGGCGAGTTCCATTTTGCCCAGAGCGCGCGCCAGCGCGACGGCCGATCGCAGGCCGGCGATGTCCCAGGCTTCGGTGAATTCCGGATGCTGCCCATCGCATGCGCCCGGCTTGAGTTCCTTTCGCTCGGACAGCGGAACGGCTTCGCCATACTCGAGGCGCGTGTCCCCGACAAAATGGGGCCCCGGTGTGGTGCGATAATAACGGACCATTGCGGCGAGCTTTTCCGCCGAGGGAAAAATCCGCTCGAGCCAGGATCGATTGCGGGTGAAAAACCAATGCTCGCCCAATCCCCACAGGATCTCCCCGGGATTATCCGCCTCGGGTTGAACCCGGCCATTGAACGGATGTCCCAGAAAATAATCGAGCGCGCTTTCGGACAGTTCAAAACGGCCGGTCTTCTGGAAAATATTGGCCATATAGACGCCGTCGCGATTGAAGACATTGTAGTTGGCCACGGCCACGTCCGGTGCGCCTTCGTTGAGGCAGAGCGCGGAGTGCGACAACAGTGCCGCGAACGCATCGGCCCATCGGGAATCGGGCAGGCGCATCGAGATGCGCCCGGTGAACTCCCGCCACAAATTGGTCGCCTCCGCAAAAAGCAGCTCCGCCCTGGCGAGCCGGTAAAAGCGCAAGCTGGGATAAGGCTGAAAAATTCCGGCATTCGTCGCGCCCGGCTGGTTCAAGTCGACCTGGGCCCACGCATTCGTGCCGTCCCATCGATGCCGTGCCGCCCATCGATTGGGCAGGACGGGACAGGTGAAACCGAATGTGCGTGTCGCGCCGGGTGCGAGGGTCAGATCGTAACGCAAGGCGGCGGAACACCGGCCATTCGTGTTTGCAGGATATTTCTCCGGCGGCATTTCACCCCGCAACGCCCATTCGCCGATCGTGTCGTTGGTGACGCCTCCGACAGCCTGGGCCCGTTCCTGCGCCGCAATCGCGGGAAACCCATTCACGGCCATTGTGTCTTTCACCTCGCTAAACCCGATGCCGTTCACGGCCCCGCCGGCCGGTCCGAGCGGCCGCACTGCCACATAGAGCGACACGGCGGCGGCTGTGGTGCCCGGATTTGTCAAATGCACACGCGCTCCCACCACGCAGAGCGAGTTGCTGTCGGACAGTCGTGAAACTTCGCAAACTTCCGTTCGCACGCCCACAGCGCCTGCCGGCCATTTGGACCATGGGATGAGTAATCCGCCATCCGCCAATCCGTGTTCCACAGGAATCCCGTCCATCGTCGGGGCGAAGAGCCTTTTCCGCTGCGCATCCCAGACCCAAAAATAAATGCCGTAAGTGCCGAAGCCCGGCGAGAAGGAACCCTCGGCTTCGACGAATGTTTTCAGCGAATCGAGTGTGTCCGGAAGTCCAATCGGAATGTGAACATGGCCGCGGGGATCCAGTGGGGAGCGCGCGGGGAACTCCGCACCGATTGCGCTCATCGCGCCGAGCAAGGCCAGGCTCTGAATGAATTTCACGCGTTTCTTTTTAATCTGCGACACGGCCGCTGGCAATGTCTCCTCGTTTCCGGCCTTCAGCAGGTTGAACGGCGGGATTGCGCCGGGGTGCCGATCCGGTAAACTGCCGGACGTGATGCAACCACGACGAGTGCCTCTTCCAGTGACGATCGGTTTTCTTTTTGGGATTTTGTTAGGCACCGCCACACCACGCGCCGCGGCGCAATCGGGTTCAGTGCAGTTCAAGTTCGGCGCCTATTCGGTCAAGGAATCCGCTCCCGTCGCCACAATTACCGTAGTGCGCCTGGGCGGCTCGGCGGGAACGGTGTCCGTCGATTTTCGAACGCACGATTTCGACGGCACTGCCACGCCCGATTTCGATTATCGCCCCACGAATGGAACACTGACCTTCGGTCCGGGCGTCACGGCCTTGACCTTCACAGTGCCCATTCTCCAGGACGCCGTGGATGAATTGAACGAAACGGTGACGCTCGAATTGTTCAATCTCGTA
>JBEEGQ010000216.1:0-7924 GCA_041166945.1 Verrucomicrobiota bacterium | reverse complement strand
CGCGAGTTCCGCCTAAGAAACTGCCCCTCCGCGGCGCTAACACCCAACAATCCGCGCGCATGTCGCAACTGCACAAGTCGTCCGGCGCGATGAGCGCCGCCACGATGCTCAGTCGTGTGCTCGGGCTCGTGCGGGAGATGGTTTACGCAGGCTTCATGGGGGACAGATGGGTGGCCGGCGCCTTCACCCTGGCCTTCATGGTTCCCAACCTGTTTCGCCGGCTTCTCGGCGAGGGCGCCCTCACCGCCGCGTTCATCCCGATCTTCAAGGAGAAGGAGGCATCCGTCGGTGAGCCCGAAATGTGGCGGGCGGCCAATGCCGTTCTCTCGGGGTTGGTGGCGGGCGCCTCGGCGATCACCCTGCTGGCCGTGCTCGGCATCACGCTCCTCCTCTCCCTACACCTCAAGCCGTCGGACACGTTTTGGATGGCACGCTTGTTGTGGAACGCCCTGCCGTGGGCTTGCGCGGCCGGCGCCGCCGGATTTTTGTTGCTGGTGCGGCGCGTTCATCAGCCGCTCTCCCCCCCGTTGCGCGCCGCGATCGGGGTCAGCGCGGGAGTGGTGACACTGTTCCTCTCGCTGCTGGTCACATTGGGATTCGCAGTCGAGTTGGATCTCAAGGATGCCGAGACCGTGCTGATGTTCGAGTTGCTGCGCGTCATGTTTCCCTACGTGATTCTGGTGTGCGTCGCGGCGGTGTTCATGGGGATGTTGAACGCACGGGGCCACTTTTTCGTGCCGGCGATGGGCGCCACGATGCTGAACGTCGTGATGATCGCATCGGTGCTTTTTCTCGCGCCTTTGATGGGCAGCACGCTTTCCGAAAAAATCTTCGGGCTGGCCATCGGGGTGGTTGTCGCGGGCATTGCCCAGGCGGGATTTCAGGTGCCGTTGCTGCGACGCGAAGGATTTCGGTTCGAATGGATTTCGCCCTGGAAAAACGACACAGTGCGGCGTGTCGTGCGGCAGATGGTCCCCGGCGCCATCGGCGTCGCCGCTTTCCAGCTCAACGTGCTCATCACCCAGGGATTTGCCTTCAGTGTCGATGGCAGCGTCGTGGCGTCGTTCAGTTACGCGGTCCGCCTGATGGAGCTGCCGCAGGGAGTATTTGGCATTTCGCTGGCGACGTATCTGCTGCCGACGCTTTCGGGGCTGGCCGCCGAAAAAAAATATCCGGAATTTCGATCGACCCTGAGACAGGGCATCGGCTGGCTGACATTTGTGAATCTGCTGGCGGGCGTCCTGTTGTTGACGCTGGCAGAGCCGATGGTTCGCCTGCTTTTTCAGCATGGCGCCTTTGACGAATTTTCGACCGGCCGCGCGTCGCGGGCACTGATGTGCCTGGCGCCCGGGCTGGTGGCATTCTCGCTCGTGAACATTCTCGCGCGGGCATTTTATGCGCTGGGCGACACGAAGACGCCGATGGGCATCAGCATTTTTTGCCTGGCGGTGAATGTGGTCTTTTCGCTGGCGTTGCTGGGGCCGTTGCGGCAGGCGGGGCTGGCCCTGGCCAACACGATGAGCGCGGTCGTGAATGCATCGCTCCTCCTTTATGCGTTGCGGCGGAAGTTGAAGACGCTGGAGCTTTCGGACCTGCGCAGCTCACTGCCGGCCCTGGCAGGCGCCACACTCGTGGCGGGGGGCGTCGCGTGGAGCACCGCCGCCTGGTGGGGTGCGCACATCGGCCATGGAAATGTCGGCGCCCGCCTCGGGGAGGTTTTTGTGCCGATGACCCTCGCCTCGATCGCTTATCTCGGACTGGCCGCGTGGCTGAAGACCGGCCATACCGCCGAGTTACTCGCGATGGTCCGCGCCCGCCTCGGCCTGAAGTAGCACGCGCAGTGACCGGAGTGCGCCCGTCCCGGGCGCAGCAATATCCGCACGCCAGGACGCGTCCCAAATAATCAAACGACTCATCACGTCTTAAGCTTCTACGATTACACCGCCGGCGCGCTGCCCGCATGGCAGTTGTAATTCAGCAGCCTGCGGATCGAACTCCCGTCATTTCCGCAAGGGAACCACCGCTTCTGCCGCGAGCGGGCGTTCGCTTTTCAGCGGGAGGTAGAGCAGGACGTTGGCCGCAGTGATCAAGCCGCCTCCCAGAAGCAGGGTGTTGGTCAGCGTTTCGTTCGGGTAATGAATCGCCGCCCAAGTGGAGAATAGACCCGGCAGAAAAAGCGCGTAGAGACTCGTGAAAACCGGTTCGAGACAATAAATCAATCCCGCGTGCGTTGCCGAAACGTGTCGCTGCCAGTGGTTCATCAACATATAGGCGCCCAGCGTGCAGGGAAGGATCAGCAACGCCAGAAATCCCATCGTGGACGCTGTGCCATAGGCTGTCCACCAGGCGCCGACGGATGGCGACGAAAAGATGGCCACCGGCAAACACACCACCGCCATCGAGGCGAACATCACCAGTGAAAAATGGTTGGGATTGTTCGAGGCAAAGAGCGGGCGCTCGAGCCATAGGATTTGGCCCGTAAACAAGGCCGAGGCCAGAATCGTTTCCACTTCGCCGCGGCCCAGTTGGAAATGACGCCAGTCGACGCCGGCAAAAACAGCGACGCCGGCGATGACGAGGATGCAACTGATGAATATTTTGATCGCAGGCCAGCGGCGTTCCCGCACCGCGACCCAGATGGGAATGAAAAGACAATAACATTGCGTCAGGAAGGCAGATGTGGACGCCGAGGTGAATCCCATCCCGTCCACCTGCAACAGGATGCCCAGTCCACCAAAAACACCGAGGCCGAGTCCCTGCCAGAGCTCCAAACGCGTCAATCGATTCAACGTGCGGGCGGTATAAAGAAACAGAATCAGGGCGGAGAATCCGAAGCGGTAAACGACGCAAAGCGCCGATAAAAACCAGGAGTGATCGCCGGGCACCAGGGAACGCTGCGCCTCGTTAATCGCCTTGGTCGCTGGAAAGCTCAGAGCCCACAACGTTGTGCCGAGCACGAGCATTCGGGCGGCGCGCCCGCGCTGGGGACTCGTCGAGAACATGATGGTTTGTCAGGACGGATTCGGCTCCGTCGGCTCCGAAGATTGCGGAAGCGGCGGGACAGGCGGGACAGGCGGGAGTGGGGCATCGGCAAGTTGCGGAGGCGAACCGAGCAAGGGCGGCGCCGCGCCGACGAACTCTGCCGGCGCCTTTCGTTGCGCCCGGCCCCGCAATGCCACGACGGCCGCAACGCATCCGGTCCAGGTGGGCAGCATCCCGACCACGGGGACAAATTCCATGGCGAACGTCGGCAGCAGAAGGACATGAAAACCGATCAGCCATGTGACGGCGATAAACGCCACCACGTCGAGGATCTCATCGGGACCCAGCCATCCAAATTGCAACAACGCCAACTGAATGGCATCGCAAGCCAGCGCGATCGCAAAGGCCGCGACAATCCGCGTCCGGGTCAGGCGCGGAGCCGGCAACCAGTGGGTGATGGCAGCGAGCAAATTCACTTTTGTCCCCGCACGATAGCCGGGCCCTCGGCAAGAATCCATGAGCGGCGCCGTGAAATATCTCCGTCTTGCCTGCCAAAACCGGTTTCGAGCTTCACTTCCTTTCGACGAACTTCACACAGACCGGGGCACCGACGCGCACTTCCTGTCCGGTGGACGTGAGCGCGCCGGTTTTTGGATCGATCCGAAATACGACGACATTGTCCGAGTCCTGGTTTGCCGCGAGCAACCAGCGCCCGGCGGGATCGATGCCGAAGCTGCGCGGGATTTTTCCGCCGGAGCTCTGGTGACCCACGAGGGTGGGACGCCCCGACTTTGAATCGATGGCAAAGATGGCGATGGTGTCATGGCCACGGTTCGACCCATATACATACCTGCCGGACGGATGCACTTCGATTTCCGCGGTGCTGAACCCCTTTTGCACCGATTCGCCGCGAGGCAGGCTCGAGACAACCGCGATCTCCTTCAGGGCGCCGCGCTTTGCATCGAAGCCGAACGCCGTCACTGTGCAGAGCATTTCGCTGATGACATACGCAAATTTGCCATCCGGCCGAAACGAGATATGCCGGGGGCCTGACCCGGGGGCGACGCTTCCGAATGCCGGATCGTTTGGGGTGAGCGCAGCGGTTGCGGGGTCCAGCTTGTAGATCAGAATTTTGTCCAGTCCGAGATCGCACGCCAGAGCGAATCGGTTCGAGGGATCGGCGACAATGCAATGCCCGTGCGGCGCTTCCTGGCGTCCCTTGTCGGTGCTGCCGCCTGTGTGCTGAATGAAAGTGCCGCCATCGCCGAGACTGCCGTCCTTTTGGATTGGCAAGGACTCGACGCTGCCGCCGCCGTAATTGGCGACCAGCACCGATCGGCCGCTCGCATCGACCACCAGATGGCACGGGCCGCTGCCGCCGGACGATTTTTGGTTCAGGAACCCAAGCTTGCCGGTCGATCGGTCGATGGAATAAGCGCTGACAGCGCCCGCGGTCTTGTTTTCGAACTTCGACACTTCATTGGCGGCGTAGAGATGTTTTCCGTCTGGAGAAATGGCCAGAAAACTCGGGCTGCTGCTTTCCGCAACCAGCTCAGGCGTTTCCAGCTTCCCTGTGGCCCCATCGAAACGCGACACGTAAATCCCTTTGCTCAATTTGCCTGTATAAGTCCCGAAATAAACCAGGAATTCCTTGGCAACGACGGTGGACCCCGGTCCGGCAACGAGCGAAACAAGGAGGAGACAAAACACGAAAAGACGTCCGATGGGCTGTTTCATCGCAGGATAAAACACCAGGCGCGGCGAACGACGCAAGCCCGCGCATCAACCCATCACCGGATGCCGCCGGTCGCCCGCGTGAGAGCTGTTCGTTGTCCACCCTTTAGGGTGTCTTCGCCCCGTGGAGCATCGCCCGGACACCCTGAAGCGTGGACACCCAGCAGGGGCGACGGGACGGGTGACCGGCCCTTTCGCGAAATCCGTTGCGCTTTCGATCCGGCTCCGTACACTTGTGGATACGATGGACGAAGGATTGCGCAGTGAATTAAGCAAGCAGGGGGTCTTCACCGTGAAGCTCGAGGAGCTTTACAATTGGGGCCGCAAGAATTCCGTCTGGCCGTTGCAATTCGGGCTCGCCTGCTGCGCCATCGAGATGATCGCCACGACCATGGCGCGGTACGATCTGGCGCGGTTTGGTGCGGAGGTGTTTCGCCCGTCGCCCCGGCAGGCGGATCTCATGATCGTAGCGGGAACGGTGACCAAGAAAATGGCGCCGCAAGTCGTGCGGCTTTTCAACCAAATGCCCGAGCCCAAATACGTGATTGCGATGGGCGCGTGCGCCATCAGTGGAGGCCCGTTCAAGCAGGGTTACAACGTGCTGAAAGGCATCGATCGTTACATCCCGGTGGATGTGCACATCCCCGGATGCCCGCCGCGTCCGGAAGCCTTGATTCACGCGTTCATGACCTTGCAACGAAAGATCAGCGAGCAACCGCTCACGGGGCCGGGGCGTCCACCTCACCTGGATGCGGCGATTCCGAGTGAATTTCCGGTGCCACAGTTTGGAGCGCACGATCTCGTGCCCCCGAACAATCCCTCGTTGTGGCGTCCGGCCCCGGTGGTGCGCTGATAGCGCGTCAGGGAATCACAGGCGCGGCTTCAATCAAGACGCGGCCCGTTTGGTTTGTGCCCGGGAAAAAGCCGGCCCCATAAAACGCCTTTTGGAGAACGGCACCCGAGAAGGAGATTTTTCTGGTCGTGCCCGCCTGGGTGAACGTGCCCGTGAAGAGGCCGGTGGCGAGGGTGAATTTCACAGTGAGCGCATTCGGGCTGGCGTTGGTCACCACGCTATTGACCCCAAGGCGGATGTCGCTGGTGATCGGCGCCGCCAGATTACCCCCGCTCAAAGTGACGAACCCGTTTGTGAAGGGCAAAATCCGGCTCCCAACCCCCACAGGCGGATGGTAGGCGGAGCCGGTGAGAAATCCGTTCTCCTCAAAACCAAGCGGATAAAGTTTCGAAAGCGGCATGGGCGGGCGAACCCAGCTGAATGCCCCATGAAGGTCGACGGCCCCGTTTAAATCGAACCCAATCCAACTGATGAAATTGCCGCGGTTGGCGTAAAGCGGAGCGTAGAAGGGCCAACTGCCATTTTTCGAAACGGACACCGATTGGGAAACCTTCGTGCCGTCGCCGAGTGTCCCGGCAAATTTTACGAGGCCGTTGCCATCGATGACTACCGTGCCAAATCCAGCGCCATGGGGACGGTTGACATCGTCATCGATCCCGGGAATGACCAGCGTATAACGGCCCGCCAGCGAAGCGGGATGAGTGCGGGCATTGAACGTGGCGCGGTCGCCGTTGAGGATGGCCGACTCCACCCAGTTGCTCGCCGTGACACTGCCGGTAACGTTGTCGGCGCCATTCAGGTTCATGCACCAGACAACCGTCAAGGGGTCGAACCCGACGCGCTTGACGATATTCGTCGCCTTGCCATCCAGGTCAAAAACCCCCGCTGCGGCGTAGGTTTTTCCTCCGAGCCGCAGTGACGAGGAATAGGTGCCGCGCTCGGTCAGTGTCAGTTTGAAGGCGCCCGAGTTGGTATGGTGATTGCCATCGACGGATGCCGGCAGAAACAGTCCGTTATAAACTCCTTTGACGGGGATAAAGGGATTGGGAACAAAGTTGGCCGTCACTGTCGTGCCCGCCTGCATGTTGAACACCAAACGTGAAGCGGACGACGGGGGAATGGTGCCGGTCCAATTTGAAAAGGCATAGCCCGCGCCAGGGGTGGCGGTGAGGGTGTAGTTGCGGCCAATCTGCAGTCGCTGTTGATCGATGGCGCCGGCGACAGTGCCGAGTCCGGTTTTGTGAATGGTCACCGGCGCGGAGAGCACGTAAACCACGGCGCGCGGGGGACTGAGCGTTTCGTTGCCGATGACATCCACGCTGCGGGCGCGAATAATATTGGTGCCCGGACTGAGCATGACCGGGATCTGCCAGGACCGGCCGCGACCGGCTTCGACAAATGGATTGGATCCGATTTGAACATCGACCCGGGCGATCTCCACATCATCGCTCGCGGTGCCTTTCACTGTCACGACGGGGTTCAACGTTGTGAAGCCGGGGACGGGTGCGGAGATGGTCACAGTCGGCCGGCGTACATCGGGAGGGCTTTGCAGCACCGTGTAGGACTCGCCCGCCAGGCGGAGGGTCGCTTTGCGAAGGGTGGTTCCCGAGTAACTGTCGACGGTGTAAGTAAGCGAACCGGTCCCTTCAACATTGGTTTCCGAAGTGAGCGTTAACCAGGGAGGGACATTGGAGACGGTCCAGAAACATCCCAGGGATCCGGACACGATCACGTTCGTGGATCCCCCACCGGGTCCGAATGCCGCAGTGGGTTGAGACAGGATGAAGGGACAGTTCACGGTGAGCGTGGCGACCCGGGTGGTGGTGGAACCACCTGCGTTGCTGGCCACGGCCCAATAGGTTCCCACCGAACTGCCGCTGGCGGTTACGGGGAACGAGGCCGAGTTCGCCCCGAGCACCGGTGCGCCATTTTGAAACCATTGATAGGTGATCGGATTGTCCCCGCGTGCCAGCGCATTGAAAGGAACGACGATGCCCGGCGACCCGTTGTAATCCTGTGGTTGAGAGAGCAGATACGGTTTTTCCAGATGCGAAGTCGAGTTATAGAACCCGGGGGTCGGCAGTTGACCGAACCAGTTGGTCGGATCATTTCCGAATTCATATGAGTAACGTCGCGACAGGGAAGCTCCTCCGCCATCGATCCGGAGTGTTCCTCCCGAGTTGTTCGTCGGCCAGGGGGAGGCGTCATCGTATTTGACGCGCTCCACCAGGATGTAAGGTACAAAACCGGCGTCCGGATGCGGAGGCGTCTGCGGAGCGTCGGGACGATAGAGTTCAATCGAGCCGCCGGCGTTGCTCAATTTCCCTTTGTAAGGCCCAAACAGCTGGATTGAAT
>JBEEGQ010000215.1:0-21131 GCA_041166945.1 Verrucomicrobiota bacterium | reverse complement strand
GATCCGGCGGCGCTTTCGATGCTTTATGTGCGCTCGAGCACGGGCAAACTCGTGCCCCTTCAAGCGGTGGCGAAGCTCACCCGCGGCGCCGGTCCTCTCACCGTGAATCACTTCGGGCAACTGCCGTCGGTGACCATCTCCTTCAATCTCGCGCCAGGCGTCTCGCTGGGTCCTGCGGTGGAACATGTGAACCGGATGCTTTCGGAGATCCATCTGCCTGCGACATTGAACGCGGGTTTTCAGGGGGCGGCGCAGGTGTTCGAGTCCTCGCTGCGCGGATTGGGCGTCCTGTTGATCCTCTCGATCCTGGTCATCTACATCATCCTGGGCATCCTGTATGAAAGCTTCATCCATCCCATCACGATTCTTTCGGGCCTGCCGTCCGCGGGATTTGGGGCGTTGCTGACGCTGATGTTGTTCCGAATCGACCTGAATATTTACGCGTTCGTGGGACTCATCATGCTGGTGGGAATCGTAAAGAAGAATGCGATCATGATGATCGATTTTGCGATCGACGCGCAGCGCGGCGGCAAGCCGGCATTCGACGCCATCTATCAAGGCTGCCTGAAGCGGTTCCGGCCGATCATGATGACCACGATGGCGGCATTGATGGGCACGCTGCCGATCGCCTTTGGATACGGGGCGGGCGGCGAGGCGCGGCAGCCACTGGGCCTGACGGTGGTGGGCGGCCTGATCGTTTCCCAGTTGCTGACGCTCTTCATCACACCGGTTGTCTATCTCTACCTCGAGTCGTTTCAGGAATGGGCGCGACTCCATTTGTCCTGGCGACGAAAGACGGCTTGAGATGCGTTGATTGACGGCCAAATTGAGTTCGGCCAACATGCGGACGAACACACCGATGAACCGACCTGGCCGACAACCCCGGCGGTTGATGGATCGCGAAACTTCAAACTAAAAACTCCTCATGTTCTTTCTGCGCATAAAACCATTTCTCCTCGCCCTGATCCTGGCGGCGGCAGGCACTCTGCGGGCCCAACTCCCGTCCGCTTCACCCCGCGCGGCCGGGTTTGATCCGGCGCGGCTCAACGTGCTCCATGCCGTGACCCAATCCTTTATCGACCAGCACAAACACGCGGGCATCATCACGCTGCTCGCGCGGGACGGAAAGATCGTGGACTTCCAGACCTACGGTTATCGCGATCTCGAAAAGCGGCTGCCGATGGAGCGCGACACGATTTGCCGGATCTATTCGATGTCCAAAATCATCACCTGCGCGGCGACATTGATGCTGTTCGAGGAGGGAAAATTTAATCTCGATGATTCGATCGGCAAATATCTTCCCGAGCTTCGCGACATGAAAGTGTGGACCGGCGGCACGCAGAGGGCGCCCGAAACGGAGGCGCTCAAGAGGCCGATCACTATCAAGCATCTCCTGACGCACACCAGCGGCTTGATCTACGACTTCGCGGGCGACGACGAGCTGACGAAAACCTGGCGCGCGGCCGAGTTGTGGAGCGGACCTGGCCTGACCAATTTTACGCGGAAGCTGGGGACGCTGCCCTTGAAGCATCAGCCTGGGGACGCCTATACGTATGGAGTGAACATGGATGTGCTGGGCGCGCTGATTGAACGGGTTTCAGGACAGACATTCGGCGCGTTTCTCGAGCAGCGGCTGTTCACGCCGCTGGGCATGAAGGACACGGGCTTCGATGTGACGGCGAAAAAGATGCCGCGATTGGCCCGGACTTATAAGCTGGAGGGCGGGAAGTTTGTGGAGGACAAGCCGCTGATCGAGACCTGGCCCACGAAGGGACAGGGCATCGAGGCGGGTGGCGCCGGCATTTTTTCCACGGCGGGCGATTACTTGCGTTTTGCGCAGATGCTGCTGAACGGCGGCACCCTGGATCACACGCGGATCCTGGGAAGAAAAACCGTTGAGCTCATGACCGCCAACCACATGGTCACGCTGCCGAACAACCAAGCCGCGACCCGACAGCGCGGATTCGGCTTTGGGGTCGAGGTGACGACGGACCTGGGGCAGCTTTCAGTGCCGTCAACGGTGGGCCAGTATGGCTGGTATGGCGCGGCGACGACCTATTGCCAGATCGATCCGAAGGAGAAACTGGTCGCGATCGCGCTGGTGCAACATTTTCCGTACAATCAGCACAACTTTTTTGCGGCGTTTCAGACCGGGTATTACCAGGCGTTGCGGTGACGTTGATGCTATGAGCCGATCCCACTTCATTTGTATTGCAACACTGCTGACAAGCGGGTGCATCGCGTTCAGCCAGCAAACCAAGCCGTCGACCCACGCGCCGCCAAGACGTCCACAAGCCCCTCCCCTGCTTTCCCCTGAAATTCTCAAGGACGGCGGCGTGATCTTTCGATGCAAAGCTGCCAAAGCTGCGGAGGTGAAAGTGTCCGGGCAATTTGGGCCGGACGCCGTGATGAACAAGGACGACGAGGGAACCTGGTCAGTGACGATTCCCGCGGTGCCGGCGGGTGTGCACGAATATCATTTTGTTGTCGACGGGCTGAACGTCATCGATCCGCAGAATTCGGCCGTGAAACCGCAGCGATGGCCCGGCGCGAGCATATTGCATGTGCCGGCGCATCCTTCGGCTCCATGGGATTTGCAGGATATCCCGCACGGGGTTTTGCACGAACACACTTACAAATCCAAGGCACTCGGCAGGTTCCGGCATCTGATTGTTTACACGCCACCGGGCGCGGCGTCGGGCGGCCGATTGCCGGTGTTATATCTGGCCCATGGATTCAGCGATAACGAGGCGACATGGACGGTTCATGGGAAGGCGCATTGGATTTTGGATTCGCTGATCGCCGCAAAAAAAACGGTGCCGATGCTCATCGTGATGCCCGATGCGCATGCGCTGCCGCCGGGCGCAGCGGGGTTTGGCGAATACGGTCCGGCCAATTCGGCCGCGCTTTGCGAGGAATTGATCGCGGATATCATCCCGCTGGTGGAACGGAGCTATCAGGTCCAGGCCCGGCCACGCTCGCGCGCTTTCGCGGGGCTGTCGATGGGAGGACATCACGCCCTGACGGTGGCGCTGAATCATCACGACAAATTTGGATGGATCGGCGCGTTCAGCTCCGCCCCGCCGCCGCCAGGCACCATCGCGACCGGACTGGACCATGCGGAGGCGGTGAACCGCGATTTGAAATTGTTTTGGATCGCGTGCGGCAGAAAGGATTTCCTGTTTCCCCGCAACGGCGAGTTCACAGCATTGCTGCGGGAGAAAGGAATTCGCCACGAATATTCGGCCACCGACGGAGACCATTCCTGGCCCGTCTGGCGACGATATCTCACCGAGTTCGCGCCCCGGCTTTTTCGATAACCAACGACCCAACCGCCATGAACACGGATGTCCAGTTTATCCTGAATGGAAAGGAGCAAAAGGTCTCGACGGACAACCGTCGCTCGTTGCTGGAGGTGCTGCGCGAGACTTTGAAACTTACGGGGACGAAATATGGATGCGGCGAGGGACAATGCCGGGCCTGCACGGTGTTGGTGGATGGCAAACCAGTGGCGTCCTGCCAATTGACAATGGATGAAGTGACGGGCCGGAAAGTGGAGACCATCGAGGGCCTCTCTATCGGCGGCGAGCTTCATCCTGTGCAGAAGGCCTTCGTCCAGGAGCAGGCGATGCAATGCGGGTACTGTGTGCCGGGAATGATCATGGCAACGGTGGGACTTTTGCGACGCATCCCGAAGCCCACCCGCGCCCAAATCCTCGAGGGCCTCAATGGAAATATTTGCCGTTGCTGCGGGTATGTGAATTTACTGAAGGCGGTCGAACGCGCGGCAAAATCCTCGAAGGAGCCGAAATGAATTCACGCCAGGATCATTTGGAGTTTGCCGAGCCCGAGCGCTACGAGTTGCATGAGGGACCCTTCTATCATTTTCAGATCAGCCGTCGCGAGTTTGTGGCGGTGCTCGGCGCGGGCGTCGTGATTTCCGTTGCGGTGCCCCGGGCGTTCGGGCAGCGGGCCGGTCGAGGTGGCGGCGGGGGCGTCGCGAGTCTTGCACAGCGCCTGCACATTGGCGCCGATGGCCTCATCACCGTGTTCACGAGCAAAGTCGAGGCAGGCCAGGGCGCCCGCACCCAGCTCACGCAGGCGGCGGCCGAGGAATTGCACGTCCCCGTCGAACGCGTGCGGTTGGTGATGGGCGACACAGCCGGGCCCGACGACGGGGGCACGGCGGGCAGTCGAACCACGCCGGCGAGCGTTCCAACGATCCGCAAAGCGTGCGCCGCGGCACGCCAGTTGTTGATCGACGTTGCGGCGACGGCATTCCAGGTGGATCCCAAGAACCTTTCGGTGGTCGACGGAAAGGTCATCGGGCTGGGGCCCGCGGATTCGTTTCGCTACGCAGATTTGGCGGCTGAAAAGCACGCCGGGGTGCTCAAGCGCGAAGCCGCGCAGGGTGTCGCGCTTCCGGACGCCGGCCAATGGAAAATCCTCGGCACCCCGCTTCCCAGAGTGGGCGCCATTGAAATCGTCACGGGCGCCCACGCTTATCCATCGGACATCCTGCGACCCGGGATGGTTTACGGAAAAATACTGCGGCCGGTTTCCTATGGCGCGCGCCTGGAGCAAATCGATCTCGGTGCCGCCAGGGAGATGCCGGGCGTCACAGCGTTGCAGGACGGAGATTTTGTCGGCTTCACGGCGCCCACTTCGTTCGAAGCGGAGCAGGCACGGGATGCGGCGGCAAAAACGGCGACGTGGAAAAAAGCCGACCATCCGTCCAGCGACGAATTATATGCGCATCTGCGGGCGCGGGTTGCGGACCGGGGGCGGACGGACAAGAAAGGATCCCTGGAGGAGGCGTTCCAGTCGGCGCGCCAGGTATTGAGGGAGAGTTACAATATCGCTTACATCCAGCACACCCCTATGGAACCGCGCGCAGCGGTGGCGGAATGGAACGGGGAAGATCTCACGGTCTGGACGGGTTCCCAACAGCCGGCAGGGGTTCGACAAGGTCTGGCGCAAAGCCTTCGGATTCCGGCGAGCCGGGTGCGCGTCATCGTGCCTGACACCGGCGGCGGTTTTGGGGGCAAACATTCCGGCGAAGTGGCGGTGGAAGCGGCGCGTCTGGCGTTGGCGGCGAAGAAGCCTGTCTCAGTCCGCTGGAGCCGCGAGGAGGAGTTCACGTGGGCTTACTTCCGGCCCGCGGGCGTGATCGATGTCGCGGGGGGCTTGAATGAACAGGGCGAATTGATCGCATGGCAGCATGTCAATTTTAACTCCGGCAATTCGGCCATTGGGACCCCATACGCCATTCCCAGTGTGTCGACTGAATTTCGGCCATGTGATCAGCCGTTGCGCAGCGGTTCCTACCGGGGGCTGGCGTCAACCGCGAATACATTTGCGCGCGAGTCCTTCATGGACGAACTCGCTGCCGCGGCAGGCGCCGACCCGCTCGAGTTCCGCCTGCGCCATCTCAAAAACGATCGTCTTCGCGCGGTGCTCCTCGCGGCGGCCACCCGTTTTGGATGGCGCGAGGCGTGGAAAAAAAACAGCGCGCGGCAGTCGACTGGGATCGGCCTGGCGTGTGGCATCGAAAAGGGTTCCTACATGGCGTGTTGCGCCAAAATCGAGGTGAACCCAAGCGATGGAACTTTCAAGGTGTTGAACGTGGTTGAAGCTTTCGAGTGCGGCGCGATTCAAAATCCCTCCAATCTGAAGGCGCAGGTCGAGGGCGCGATCCTCATGGGTCTGGGCGGGGCACTGACGGAGGAGATGCGCTTTAAAGAGGGCCGCATGCTGAACGCGCGCTTCTCCCGTTATCGCGTGCCCCGCTTCCGGGATGTTCCCGAGATTCAAACGATTCTGGTCAACCGCCCGGATCTCCCCTCTGTGGGCGCGGGCGAAACGCCGATCATCGGCATCGCTCCGGCGATCGGGAACGCCCTTTTTCACGCGGTCCAAATGCGGTTGCGGACGATGCCGCTCCGCACCGGGAAACTCCAAGTCGCCTGACGTCGATGGAAAGACAACACCGAACAAACCATGCGAACTAATTGCTTCTATTCACCTCGCCGGACAACGTCCGGCTCCCTGGCCGGTGCGCTGTTTCTTCTGTCGGTCGCGGCAAGTTTTGTGATGCCGCCGGCATCGGATGCCGCAGCCATCGGGATGTTTGAAGGCGACATCGACGTTGGCGGCCCCCGCCAGCCGGGCTCCGTGAAGCAGGACGCTGCGGCTGGATCCTATTCGGTGAGCGGCGGTGGTGCGAACATGTGGTTTACCAACGACGCTTTTCATTTTGTTTGGAAAAAGATGACCGGCGACGTGACGCTCGCGGCGAATATTTCTTTTTCAGGGACAGGCGGGGATCCCCATCGCAAAGCGTGCCTGGTTGTCCGACAAAGCCTGGAGCCGGACTCCGCGTATGCCGACGCGGCGTTGCACGGCGACGGATTGACATCGCTTCAATACCGTCCGGCTCGAGGCGAGCGCACCTACGAAATTCAATCGGGGGTGTCCGGGCCGCAACGACTGAGGATCGAGAAGCGTGGCCGGTATGTCTCGATGTCGATCGCACGCGCCGGCGAGAGCATCAGCCCGGCGGGCGGTTCATTTCGGCTCGACCTGACCGGTCCATTTTACGTGGGGCTGGGGGTTTGCGCGCACAATGATGCCCGGCTTGAAAAGGCCGTGTTCACCGATGTGGATCTCCAGCAGCCGGTTCCCAGTACCGGACGGCCCCAACTTTTCAGCACATTGGAGATCGTCCCTTTGGCGTCAAAAGATCGGCGGGCGATTTATACGACGACCAATCTGATCGAAGCCCCGAACTGGTCGCGCGATGGCGGCTCGCTTTATTTCAACAGCACCGGGCGCCTTCAACGAATTCGGCTCGGCGGGGGTTTGCCCGAGTTGCTCGACACGGGATTTGCGGTCCGTTGCAACAATGATCACGGGATTTCCCCGGATGGCAAAATGCTGGTCATCAGTGATCAATCCGAGGGGGACCGGCGTTCGCGCATTTACATCGCGCCCATCGAAGGTGGCATTCCCAAACGCATCACGGAAGCTGGCCCGTCCTACTGGCACGGATGGTCCCCGGACGGTCGAACCCTTGCTTATTGCGCGGAACGGAACGGGGAGTTTGACGTCTACACGATTCCCGCGGCGGGCGGCGTGGAAACGCGGCTGACCACTGCCAAAGGTCTCGATGACGGACCGGACTAGTCCGCGGACGGCAAGTGGATCTATTTCAATTCCGATCGCGGAGGCACGATGCAGATATGGCGAATGCAGGCCGATGGAAGCGGGCAGGAGCCGGTCACGACGGATGAATTCAACAATTGGTTTCCCCATCCTTCGCCTGACGGCAAGTCGCTTTTGTTTCTTTCCTATGAAAAAGAGGTCAGCGGCCATCCGGCGAACAAGGACGTGACGTTGCGCGTGCTGACATTGGCCAGCGGAAAGATCGAAGTGCTTGCGAAACTTTTCGGAGGCCAGGGCACCATCAATGTGCCCTCGTGGTCACCTGACAGCCGACGGGTTGCATTTGTCAGCTACCAACTGATTCGGTGAAGGGGTCGAGCGCAGGGGTCGCGGCATGGATGCCGCTGTGGAAAAACTCCATGCCCGCTCCGATGCGCCAGCTGCGCGCCGGTGCCGGGAATATCACCGCGCGCCCGCCGGCGTGAATCAGGCGATCAATTCCCGCACGACGCGGCCTTCCACGTCGGTCAATCTAAAATCGCGGCCGGCGTTGCGGAAGGTCAGTTTTTCGTGATCGAAGCCGAGCAGCGCCAGAATCGTGGCGTGGAGATCATGAACGTGGACCGGTTTCTCCACCGCTTTGAAACCAAATTCATCCGTCGCGCCATGGACGTATCCGCCGCGGACACCGCCGCCCGCCATCCACATCGTGAAACCGTGATGATTGTGGTCGCGGCCGTTTATTTTTCCGGAGTTGGCGCCGGGAGTCGGCAGCTCGACCGTCGGGGTGCGTCCGAATTCGCCGCCCCAGATCACCAGCGTGTCCTGCAGCATGCCGCGTTGCTTGAGATCCTTCAGCAGCGCCCCGATGGGCTGGTCGCATTCCCGCGCGAGCTTGCGATGGTTCACCTCGATGTCGTCATGGTTGTCCCAGGGTTGTCCCTGCCCATGCCAGACCTGGACAAAACGCACGCCGCGTTCGACGAGCCGGCGGGCGATCAGCATCTGCCGGGCTTGTGTTCCCTCGCCATACATCCTGCGGATGTGCTCCGGCTCGCGCGTGATATCAAAGGCGTCGGTGGCATCCATCTGCATCCGGTAAGCAAGCTCGAACGACTGGATCCGCGCCTCGAGTTGAGCGTCGTCACGGCGCCGGGCGCGGTGCCGTTCGTTAAGCGTTTGAAGCAGATCGAGCTGGGCGCGCTGTTCGGGCATCGACGCGTAATTGTTTTTAACGTGCTCGATCAGTTTCTCGATCTTGGTGTGCTGCGTGTCGATGTAGGTGCCCTGGTAGGTGCCCGGGAGAAAACCACACTGCCAGTTTTGAGATTCCTGAATCGGATAACCGCCCGGGCACATGGCGATGAACCCGGGAAGATTTTGATTTTCGCTGCCCAGACCGTAAGTGACCCACGATCCCATGCTCGGACGGATCTGGCGCGCCTCGCCACAGTTCATCAGCAAAAGACTCGGCTCATGGTTCGGCACATCCGCGTGCATCGAGCGGATGATCACCATCTCATCGACGCTCTCGGCGACATTTTTGAAGATCTCGCTCACCTCGATGCCACTGCGGCCGTATTTGCGAAATTCAAAGGGCGACTTGAAGCCGGCGCCCGTCTTGCGTTCGGTCTTGAGATGTTCCATCGGAAGCGTCCTCCCGTGGAACTCGGTCAGCCTGGGTTTCGGATCAAAAGTATCGACGTGCGAAGCGCCGCCGTTGGCGAAGATATGGATGACACGCTTGGCAGTGCCGGGAAAATGGGAATGCCGGGGCTGAAGCGGATTGGTGTAACCGGTTTCGTTCGCCGCAGCCGGCGCCGTCAGTCCCAGCTGCCCCCCCAAGCCGGCGAGTCCCAAAGCGCCCATGCCCATGCCGCAACGGTGAAGAAAATCGCGCCGGGTCAGCGCCAGGTGTTCCGGGTTGAAAGGATGATGTGGCATCGTGTGATCAGTCAAACACCCCTTTGGCATCGGGGCAACCAAAGGCTGACGAATTCGCGGCTCGCGCCATTCATCGGAACACAGCCATCCGCTGCCCCTTGACCCTTGAACTCTTCAGCGCGGACCGGAGACTCGTCGGTGTGAAGCCCATCGAAAGCCGAACGCTGCGCAGTTTGAGCATCGTCATCCCGACTCTCAACGAAGCGGACGAACTCGAGCAGACCGTTCGACGTGCCCGGGCCATTCCGGAGGTCGCCGGGATCACCGTGGTGGATGGTGGAAGCTGCGACGGGACAGTGGAGCTCGCGACCGCGCTCGGCTGCACGGTCCTGATGGCCTCCGCGAGCCGCGGAGGCCAGCTTCGTCTGGGCGCGAACGAAGCAACGGGCGACGTCATCCTTTTGCTGCATGCGGACACATGGCTGCCCCCTGGAGCCGGGCGGGCTGCACTGGCCTGTTTTCAACAACCCGATGTGGTGGGCGGCGCTTTTTGGAAAATATTCCGCGACCCGACCTGGTTGATGCGCGGCTCGCGTGCGCGGTGCGGACTGCGGCTCTGGCTTGGCGGCCGGCTGATGGGTGACCAGGCCATTTTTGTGCGCCGCGACGCTTTGGAAAAGATCGGCGGAGTGCCCGATCTGCCGCTGATGGAGGAATTCGAGCTGTGCCGCCGGTTACGGCGGTTGGGACGGCTCGTCCTGGCGGACGCGACAGTGAGCACTTCGACGCGGCGTTTTCAGAAGCATGGAGTGTTAAGAACCTACTGGCGAATGGGCGAAGTGACGATCCGCCATTGGCTCGGGCAATCGCCCGACAGCTTGCGGCGGATTTATGACAAGAAGTAAAGTTGCGCTTCCTGAAACGGCAGGCACCATTACCGGGTGCCGACGAAACTTGAGCCTCCCGACACCCACCACCTGCGTGCCGCGATGGGCTGGCTCGAGCTCGGCAATCACGTGGAGGCCGGCGAGGAATTGTCGCGGGTGACCCCCGTGAACCTGGTTCACCCGGATGTGCTGGAATTGCGTTGGGCGGTTTGCGCCGAGGGCCAGAGTTGGAACGCGGCCGCGGAAGTGGCCGAGTCGCTGGTGGGGGTCGCGCCCGAGCGCGCCAGCGGCTGGGTCCAGCATGCCTACTCCGTGCGCCGCATGCGCGGCGGCGGTTTGGAACAAGCCGAGAAATTATTGCTCTCGGCGTTCAACAAGTTCCCTAAGGATTCGGTCATTCCCTACAACCTGGCCTGTTACGCCGCGCAACAGGGGCGCCTCGATGAAGCCCGCGATTGGTTTTGGAAAGCAGTGGATCGGGATGGCGGGCTGCCGGAAATGCGCGAGCGGGCCCTGGCGGACAAGGACCTCGAGCCGCTCTGGACCTGGATCGGCGGTCTGAAGGAGCGCGGCTCGCGCGCGTGAGGCTCACGAGGCTGCCGGCTTCGGATAATGGGGTTGCGCCCGGGCGAGAACGTCGTCGTGCGGCGTGGGTTCGTATTCATAATCATCCGGCTCCGCGTAATCCTTGCGCATCGGATGATCCTTGAATTCGTCCCACATCAGCAATCGGCGGAGATCCGGGTGGCCATCGAAAATAATTCCATAGAGATCAAACACCTCGCGCTCCTGGAATTCGCAACTGCGCCAGACAGGCGTCAGGGAGGGAACATGGATCGGGTCCGCGCGGCTGGCGCTGCGCACCCGAATGATGAGCGGCCCCTGTTTTTTCTCCATGGAATAAAGGTGATAAACCACCTCCAGATAGCCGGCGCGCTTGGTTTTCCGAACTTCCTCAACCTCCTTCTCAACGCCTTCAACGAGTTTTTTCACCTTCACCTTTTCGGAAAGTTCCGCGTCCAGCCAGTCCACCCCGGTCACATTCGAACAATAATCAAAACGCAGCGCGGCATCCTGCTGGAGAAATCGGGCGGCGGCCACCATGAACGCGGGTTCGATCACGAGCGAATGCTGCGCGCACGGAGATTCGTTCCGCTGGATGGTGATGCCGGCTCCGGGGAGTGCCGCCACCAGCCGTGAAAGAATGTCTTCGAGCGTTTCCACGCAAAAATCGTAATGGACGTGCCCCGTCAAAGAAAGTTTTTCCGGCCGCCCCGCTCAACGCAAGAACAACGCGGCGGCGGAGTCTGCAAACCGAAGGCCTGTGCGGGTGAGATGAAACCGGTGATCGTCGCGCCGCGCCCAGCCCCGTCCAATCAGATCGTTCATCTCCGCCTGCCACTCGACCCGCAAATCAAAGCCGGTGCGGTGTTGAAAGGCGTCGAAGGCCCATCCCAGATTCATCCGGAGCCCGAAAGCGGCTGCCTCGCCGGCACGGCGCACGGCCGGCAGTTCCTCGCTCGATTCGATCGCGCGCCGACCCCGCTCGAGTTGCTCGCAGTAAAGCTGAGTATTGGACCAGTTCCGTGTCCGCACGCCGCCCACGTAACCCACGGCGCTCGGGCCGAGCGCGTGACAGTCGCCAGCGAGCCAATAATTGAGATTATGACGGCACGCGCGCGAGGGCGGCGCGTCGCTCGAATCATTCACACCGCCAGCGCCCGGCGGAATGCTCGCCTGTTCATCGCGGGCAAAATTAGCCACTTCATACTGGCGATAGCCGGCGGTGGCGGCCCGGTCGATGAGCTCCTCATGCATCATGCAGGCGAGATCCTCGTCGACCTCGAACTGTCCGGCCTGCAGTTGTTCATAAAGTGGCGTGTCTTCCTCGTAAATCACCTCGTAGCAGGAAAGATGTTCGGGGCCCATCGCGATGGCTTCATCCAGAGTCCCGCGCCACAAATCGAGAGTCTGGCCCGGGATGGCAAACATGAAGTCGAGGTTGAGATTATCGAAACCCGCCGTGCGCAGCAGATCGAACGAACGAAAAACCATGTCACGGCTGTGAATGCGGCCCAGGCGATCCAGAAGCTTTTCGTCCAAGGACTGCACGCCCATCGAGATCCGGTTGACGCCGTAATCGCGCCAGAGACGGGCCTTGTCGGACGAGACCGTCGCCGGATTGCACTCGATGGTCCATTCATTGGCGCCGAGCAACCCGAGGCGACTCATGGTTTCGAGAATCAAACGCCATTGGGCCATCGACAAAATGGAAGGAGTGCCGCCTCCAAAAAAAACGGTGCGCGGTCGCAGTTCGGGAGCAATGAGTTCCAGTTCGCGGACCAGCGCCTCGGTGTACCGGGTCATCAACGCCCCCGAGGAAGCCTCCGAAAAAAAGGCGCAGTATTCGCATTTGTGAGCACAGAAAGGGACGTGCACATAAAGGCTGGTGACGGACGGTGTGCCGGGCGACATGTCGAAACCATAACCTGCTGCGGGGCGAAACTGGAGCGAAAAGACTGTAGCGCAGACTTCCAGTCTGCTGTATCGCGGATTTCCAATCCGCACGCGTGAGGAGTTGCCTTTTGCGCGAGGATTGTCGTGCGCCTGCCGACTGGAAGTCGGCGATACAGCAGACTGGAAGTCTGCGCTACGTGCGGAATGGCGCGCTGCCGCGCGCGGAGCGGATTGGCGGAGCGTCCCGAAAAGAGCGGACCGTTCCCGCCCCAAAAAAGGAGGGCGCCTCCCCGGGTGCTTTGACGAATGAACAGAGAGCGGACCGATGCGTTTTGGGGCGGACAGGGGCGCGGGGGCTTTTCATGCTCGCCACGGGCACTGGTCGGGGGATAGAACGGCATACGACGCATGGCCGACCCGAGCTTCGCAAAGAAACTCCAAAAGCGCATCGTCATGTACTCGGCCGGCGGAATGCTGGTGGTGGGGTTCGTGGTGGCGCTGGCCGGCATTCTGCCGCTTTCGTCGCAGCTACGGCGTGCCGAACAAAAAAACCTGGAGGTGGATCAGCGGCGGCAGATGCATGCGGTTCAACAATATTTGAGCCGCGCCCGATCGGCGTCCTCGTTCCGATTTGCGCGGGGCCGGGTGCGCGAACAGATCGACGCGCTGGCGCGAGGCCAGGTTTCGCTGGCGCAATTCAAACAGGCCGCCGAACAGGCGTTGCGCGAATCCCTTGCCACCTCCACCAATACCGTTGCCCTCTATCTGCTGGATCCCAAGGGCAACGTGATTGCCCGGCAAGGCCAGATCATTCCGGAATCGCTTTGGACCATGCCGCAAGCCGGGGCGCGGGAGGCGTTATTGCGGGGCCCGGTGCGCATCAGCAACGATTTCTGCATGGTATCGATTTCGCCGCTGACCAGCTCGGCGGGCCAGCATCTGGGTTCGGCGATGGCTCTTTACAAGCTGGAATCCCTGCGACCGGTCATCGAGGATTTTTCGGAATTGGGCCGCACCGGCGAGACGATCATCGGCGATCTCTCCAACTCGAAGCTGCCGATTTTTTTCCCCTTCCGCGCCCTGCGCAACGGCGTGAGCGGCAACTCGAACAAACTGGCGTCGATCCGCACGGCGCTGGGCTACGCGCAGGAGGGCAGGACCGGAACGATCATTCCTGAAAAGTCGGATGCGGGGGGAATGGTGCTGGCTTATGGGCCGGTGGAAGGATCGCCGTGGGGCATCGTGGTGAAGATGGATCGGGATGAATTTTTCGGGCCAATCAATCGCCGGCTGGGATCGATTGCGGCGGTGGTGTTTGGGGTGGTCCTGTTGGGGGCGGCGGGGATGGTGCTGCTGCTCAAGCCCCTGGCAGGCCGGGTGATCCTGCACACCGACGAATTGGAGAGCCAGATTTACGAAAAAACCGCCGCGCTGAACACTGAGCTCGGCGAGCGGGTTCGCGCCGAAAAATCGCTGCGCGATTCAGAGGCCCTCTATCATTCCCTGGTCGATACGCTGCCGATCAACATCCTGCGCAAAGACCTCGCAGGGCGCGTCACGTATGGCAATCGCGGTTACAGCGACATGATGGGCAAGCCGATCGCGGAGCTCATCGGCAAGACCGATTTCGATCTGTTTCCATCCGAGCTCGCGCGGAAATACGCCCGCGACGACGACAAGGTGGTGACGACGGGGCGCATGTTTGAGGACATCGAGGAGCATCGCCGGCCGAACGGACAGAATATTTTCGTGCATGTGCTCAAGGCGCCGGTGCGTAACGCGAGCGGGGACATCGTGGGCACGCAGGTGATTTTTTGGGATGTGACCGAGCGCAAGCATGCCGAGCTGGCGCTGGCGCAGGCGAACGCCGATCTCGGGCGCTCGAACAAGGAGCTCGAGCAGTTCGCCTATGTGGCGTCGCACGATTTGCAGGAGCCGCTCCGGATGATCACCAGTTACACCCAGCTCATCGCCAAACGCTACAACGACAAACTCGATCAAAACGCGCGGGAGTTCATGGATTTCGCCGTCAACGGCGCCATCCGGATGCAAAAGCTGATCCACGATCTTCTTGCCTACTCACGCGTTGGGACCCGCGGCAAGCCGCCGGCGCTGACGGAAGCGGGCGAAGCTCTTGATGCCGCGCTCGATAATTTGAAGCTCGCCCTGGACGAGTCGGAAGCCGAAATCACCCGCGACGTGTTACCGGCGGTGATGGCGGACCCGGTCCAGCTGACCCAGCTTTTTCAAAACCTGATCGGCAATGCCCTCAAGTTCCGAAAAAAGGACAAGCCGAAGATCCACGTGGCCATTCGCCGGCAACCGACGGCATCAACCACAAAAACGACGGAGCCCGGCACCGCGCCGCCTCGAAGCGCCGAGGAATGGCACTTCGGGATCCAGGATAACGGGATGGGAATCGATCCTCAATATTTCGACAAAATATTCATTATCTTCCAGCGGCTCCATACGGTGGATCAATATCCGGGGACGGGAATCGGCCTGGCGATCTGCAAAAAAATCATCGAACGCCATGGAGGACGGATCTGGGTGGAGAGCGTCCCGGGAGACGGGGCGACATTCCATTTCACGCTGCCGATGCCGGAGTAAGATCCGGCGGAGCCCACGACATGTTTCAGGGGTTCAAACCGCGGGGATTCGAATGGGGATGGTCAGCGTTTGGGGAGGAGGGCGGGAGGCACGGCTTGACGGGAGGTGAGAGCGGCTTTGTTGCATTGCTGGATTTCCTCGTAGATTTCCTGGCGATGCACGGGGACTTCCGGCGGCGCTTCGATGCCGATCTTCACAAGGTTACCCTCGGTGCGAACAACCTTCACGATGATGCGGCCGTCGATGACGATGTTTTCGTTGGTTTTGCGGGAGAGGACAAGCATGTTGGGATGGGGTTGAGCGGATGTGACTCAGGCGGCCGCCGCTGAGAGTGGCTGAATGGGATGATGCAGGCTGAAAGTGCTGACGTTGGCTGGGACGCATTGTTTGCCGGCGAACGTATGGCGGTTCACGACCAGCGGGGCACGGAGGTTCAAGGTCGCTTCGCCCCGGGCGCCGATGGTGACGATATTCAAAACAAAAGCGTCATCCGCCGAAGTCAAACTGAGCATCTCGACGTCCGGCTTGCCGATGTCGGGAGCGTAAGTCGGGACGCAGCAGGAGGGAGACATGACAACGAATCCCTGGCCGGGCTGTCCGGAGATTTCGAGCCAGAGATACGGGGAATTGGGCGCGGCGGGATGGAGCACGAACTCGCGCTCCTGCTCGAAACCCAGGATGCCGGCGGTAAATCGAAGTGTGCGGGGCAATTGGGTGGGCGGAGGTTGAGGCGCTTCAGTGCGAACTGTTTTCATACAGGGGATGGTTAGCAGAGCGGATGCCACGGGAGGCAAAGGCACGGACTCAATTCAATTTGTGATGAATCCTTCGGAAAAAACAGGAAACCCTTTTTAAATCCCTGCCGCGGGACGCATCTCCGCAGTCGCAGACCGGCAGGAATGACCGGGTTGTGCGGAGCAATCCGGCACTGTCCGCCGCCAAAGACATCAAGCGGCAACGGGCTGTTCGCCCGGGAAGAGCAGTTCGAGAAATCGCGCCATGGATTCCGCGGAGCGGCTGAGGAGCAGATGATTCTCGCGCGCGGCGCGTTGAACGGCCTGGAACAACGCGCCGTTTTCCTCGACGAGCGACTGGACGAGGGGACGGTATTGAGGGGGCACATGCGGCATGAGTTGCAGGACGGTGGCAGTTTCATCCTGCCGCCATTCGCGCGCGAGGGCGCGGCGGCGGGATTCTGATGCGCGGCGGGCTTCGACGACCGCCTCGGCCTGGCGCTGGATGGCGGCAGTGGCGGCGAAGGTTTGATCCGCTGCGCGGCTTTGAACGATCTCCTGTTGTTGTTCCAAAAGGGCGAGCATTTCGCCGTAATGTTTCAGCTCCTCGCGCAAGGCCGCGATCAATTGTTGAAGGTCCTGGGTCATCGGGCGTTCGGGTTTTTCTGTTGCATCGAGGGGTGGCGCGGCGCGATTTGCCGGTGGCGATTGGAAAAAAAAGTCCTGTCCACGCTCATCACGCAGCGTGAAGTTGCGGCCAATGGAAAAGTCGGGCTCATCTGGATTCTGTTTAGCAGCGGTTGTGCCAGCGTTGAAAATTCCATTCGCCACCGGCGTCATCCCTTCAAATGCAAGAGCTCCAACGAGCCGGGTTTCCGGTTCCGTTGGAGCTCTGGATGAGGAGCCCGGGAGGTTGTTCCTCCGGCCGGGTGACGGCGCCCCTCAAGCCGCTTCGCGAATCGTGTCGTGCTTGTCGAGGTATCCGCGAATCGACAACACCGCCGCCGCATGGATCTGGCTGATGCGCGATTCCGTCACACCGAACACCTCCGCGATTTCGCGCAGGCGCAGGTCTTCAAAATAATAGAGCGCGATGACCTTGCGCTGGACCTCCGGGAGGCATTGAAGGCGTTTGAGGACAACCTTCGCCATCTCGCGGCGCGCCGTCGCGTAACCGGGATCGGGCTGGGATGCATCGGCGACGGCCTCGTGCTGCGTGGCTTCTCCCTCCTGTTCGGCGCTGCGCACCGAATCGAGGCACACAAACGTGGCGGGCCTGATCTGGTTGAGCAGATGTTCGTAGTCCTCCTCGGACATGTCCAGAGCGGCGGCCATCTCGTTGCTGGTGGGCAGACGGCCGATCTTCTGTTCCAACTTGCGCATCACCGTCTCCACTTTGCGCGCCTTGTCATGGACCGAGCGGGGCACCCAATCCAGGCGCCGCAATTCATCAAACACGGCGCCGCGAATGCGGACGCGCGCATATGTTTCGAACAACACACCCGTGCTGGGATTAAATCGACGGACGGCATTTAACAGGCCGACCAGCCCGGCGCTGTAAAGATCCTCGGTCGCGGCATGCGACGGGAGCGTCATTGCCAGGCGTCCGACAACCGTTTTGACGAGAGGCAAATAACGTTCGACGATTTCAGATTCC
The DNA here is from genome assembly GCA_041166945.1 of Verrucomicrobiota bacterium. GTDB lineage: Bacteria > Verrucomicrobiota > Verrucomicrobiia > Limisphaerales > JADJPG01 > DASTLJ01. Next base: position 3,738 of record JBEEGQ010000215.1, on the reverse strand, counting down.
ACGCTGCTGCCGGGGCCGGTTCGCGCGTAACGGGTCCAAATCTCCGGGATGTCATGCTTGCGCAACACCGGCCTTGCCACTCCGGCCTCGGGGCCGGCCGCCGGCAGCACGGCCGGGGATTTGAGCGCCCTGCCCTTTCGTCGCTGGGCTGCCGGTTTGGGGAGCGAGGCCATCCGGGGCTGCAAACCGCGCGTGGTGCGGACGCGTCGCGAGGTGCGAGGCGTCATGGAGCGACGAGCCCTTGTCTTGGTGGAACGGTTGGAAATGACTTTCATGTTTGGAAATGTTTTGGTTTTTCGGAATGCCGCATCGTTCCCAACGAACGCCATCGCTTGATGCGCGCGAGGGCGATTTGGATGACGTGCCTAACGACGCGCCATCGGACACAGGACTTAGCAAGGGCTCTGCCATCGGGAACATCGTTTGGAGGAACTTTACGAAACTGTTGATTCACGGGCGTTAACGCCCTTTTTGATCCCGACATATCGGCACGCGCAACAAATGCCGGCCGCCGTTTGAAGCACGTTTATTCCGGTGCCCGGAATGATCTGCCGGCCTCCTGGAAAAAGAGAACTGCCGGCAAAGGTTGTAGAGGAGAAGCGCAGAGAGCACTTCGTAGAGCGATGGCGTGGAGCGCCGGGGCGAGCGACGAGATCAGCGCGACCGAATCAAGCCCAGGTTTCCCAGCCCGGCCGGTTGAGCGGCAATCCGTTGGGACACTTGCGGAGCTGGGGATGCGAAGCGGACGGAAGAATGGCAGAAGCAACGCCCGCGCGCGGCAACGACGCCCGACGCAATGGGGCGAGCCTGATCCGGCGCGCGGCGAGCGAAGATTGTAGCGGCTCCCACACTGCGGCCAGTCGATCTGCATCGGCGGCTTCACAACGCACCATGGCTTCCACGCCACCGTCGCGTTGCGAGAAATGAACGAGGATATCGCTGCCGTCCGCAAGGCGCACCACCACGGTCATCGATCCCGAGGTGCTTTGCCGAAAACGCATCGCTTCACGCAGCAACAGGCGCTGGATGGATTCCAGCGTCGCGCCAGTCTCCGCCGAAACTTCCGGTTGAATCGCGACAGGAGCATTGTCCAATCCCGTGTGCCCTCCCTCTGCCCACTTTTCGGCTGGGCCGCGTCCTGAAATGATCTCATGGGGTTGAGCCGTTTCCGTTCCCGCATCCGTCGACCCGCCGATTTGCCCGTTGTGAGCGATGGATTCCATAGAGGCCCCCATCTTAGCAGTGAGCGTGCCAGCAAAAGGAAATCACTTGCCATTATTGGTTCTCCACGCCGAGAAGACCGATTTTCGGGGGGATTTGAGCCTCCAGTTTCACCGGCGCGGCGCCCGGCGTGGTGGGTTCCCGAATTTCCAGCAAGTGCCGATGGCAATTCGTGCCGGGCAGCCGGCAAATAGGATCGTCGCGCGGGCCCCATCGCGAATGGCAGAAATGCTTCCTTTAAAAAATTGCCGCCGCGACGGGGCTTTGGGCAGGCGTGCCACCGCCGCGGCGGACTTGATCCCGCAGCGGGGGCTTGGGCGGGTGGCGCTGCGGGAAAATCATTTATCCGGACCTTATTTATCCGGATCCGTCTGGTCGTCACCGCTGCCCATCCCGGCTGGCGCAGATGTCGACCTGCCTGTTTCATTCGTTGGGGCCGATGCGACCAACAAAAAAGGCACAACCGGACCACCTCAACCGAGGTGATTCAATTGTGCCTTCGACTCGCAGGCCCTTACGTCCTGCTCGAGAAAGCTGCCCGCAACCAGGTTGCGGACCTGCGGTTGCTCATCGGAGCAACTGCGGAATGGTTTAGAGGATTCACATCGCGGCGTCGAGAAATTTCGCGTGGAATCTGCCGCAAAAACGCCGCGAAAAATCTTTGCCGAAAAAATCCGAACGAACCGCCGCCAGCTCCGCCTTCAACATCACCGGCATCCGTCCCCCTCGGAGCCCTGGCATTCATGGCGCTTCAACCTGAATCGGGAAGGGGCTTGGATTCCTCGAGGCGCAGGACAAATGAGTTCGCCGAAGCGGCACGAATGCCGCGGTCCCTTCGCGCTGTCTCAGGGACTCGCGATATTCGTTTTACCGGCCAGCACGGCGGTCGCATCCGCGATCGAATACGGCTTGTGGAGGAGACGAACCCGGGGATCCGCTTCTATCTCGGCGAGTTCCATTTCATCAAGGTATCCCGAGGCCAGCACACACCGGATCCGCGGCCACCGCTGCAGGATGGTGCTCACGAGTTGCCACCCGTTTTCGCCTGGCATGCTGTAATCGGACAACACTGCATCCATCGTCGCCCCTTCCCGTTCCAGAATTTCCAGGGCCGCCGCCGCACCATCGGCTGCCACCACTTCGTAGCCAGCGCGCTGCAGAAATTGCACGGTGAAATCGCGGACTAAATCGAGATCGTCCACGACCAGCACCCGCCCGGCGCCCTTCGTGATGGAACGCGGCGAATCGGTCTCTGCGGGCTCCACCGGCGGCGGATCCAGCGGCAGCAATATTCGGAATGTGGCACCGGCCCCCGGCGTGCTGTCCACCTCGATGAAGCCGCCGGCGCGTTGCACGACCCGATGCGCAACCGCCAAACCCAGTCCCGTACCTTTGCCCCTGGGTTTGGTGGTAAAAAAAGGAGTGAAAATGCGCGGCAAAATCTCCGGTGCAATCCCGCTGCCTGTGTCGACCACACTGCAACAGATGAACCGTTGCCCGACGGTTCGGCCGGCGCGCACGGCCCGGGCAGCATCGAGGGACACGAACTCAGAAGTGAGGCGGATCTCGCCCCCGCGCGCCTGGGGAAGCATGGCATCGCCGGCGTTCAGGCAAAAATTCAAGAGCACCTGCACCGCGATCGCAGGATCGAGGTGGACCCAGGCCGGCTCCGACGACGGCGTCACGGTCAGCTTCACTTTGCTCCGAAGAGCGCGCGTCGCCATCTCGGCGGCTTCCTGCATGGACCGGTTCAGATCGATGACAGCAATTTTTTCCTCGGCGGGGCGCCCGAGGGAGAGCAGACGCTGGGATAGATCGGACGCCCGCGCGGCGGCAGTCTCGACCTGGTCGAGCCGGGATCGAACAGCGGCGCTGGTTTTGTCGTCGAGCAGCAACAACCCGACGTTGCCGCGAATGGCGAGCAGCAGGTTGTTAAAATCATGCGCTGTGCCGGCCGTCAACGCCCCGAGCGTTTCCATCCGTTGGAGCTGCTGCAATTGTCCCTGCGCCTCCGACAGCCAGGAATCCTCAGTCACCCGGCAGATCACACCGCGGATCCGTCCGCCACGACGCCATGGCAGAAGCGACATGCGCCATACCCGCCCGCAATCGGTGGTGGCGTGCATATCCTGTGCGGTTCCCTCGGCCAGCACGTGGCGGAGCAGCGACGACAATTCGGCGCGCCGGAGAGGATCCTTCACATACTCGAGAACGTCCTGTCCGGGCTCCGGCGGGCCGGAAAGCTGGAACCAGGCGTGAAGGGAGGGAAGACGGCGCCAGCCGTCGTTGAAATGGATCAACCGCAGGGCGCCATCGATCAGGTAGACGGCCCCGTCGAGTGAATCGAAAGCATCGACCACGGCTTCACGGTCGAGCGGCGCCGGGACGATGGAAGTGCCGGCGGATTGTGGAATGACTGGCATGTGCTCTCGCGCGGGACGGCTCGTCCCGGCTTATCGCCCCCGGGGCGGGGACGGCCCGTCCCCGTTCCCTCCCTCTGCTCTGGCGCGGGGACGA